>CALJLV010000166.1 GCA_937982505.1 uncultured Desulfobacteraceae bacterium
AGATTGACTGACGTGACTGGAGTTCAGACGTGTGCTCTTCCGATCTACCAGGGTGCCGAAGGCGCCCAGGGCGCCGGCTTCGGTGGGGGTGCAGATTCCCAGGAAGAGCCCGCCCATCACCAGAACGAAGAGGATCAGGGTTTCCAGGACCCCCGAGAGGGAATCGAGGCGTTCTTTCCAGGTGGACCGCGGGCCCCGGGGAGCCACCGTGGGGTCGAGGATGGCCCAGACCATGACGGTCAGGGCGAAGAGCAGGGTCAGCAGGATCCCCGGGACGATGCCGGCGATAAACAGTTTGCCGATGGACTGCTCGGTCATGATCCCGTAAATGATGAAGATGACGCTGGGCGGAATCAGGATCCCGAGGCTGCCGCCGGCCGCCACGACCCCCGAGGCCAGGGTGTCGCGGTAGCGGTAGCGGCGCATTTCCGGCAGGGTCACGGCCGCCATGGTGGCGGCCGTGGCGTTGGTTGAGCCGCAGATGGCCGAAAATCCGGCGCAGGCGCCGATGGTGGCGATGGCCATGCCGCCGGGCCAGTGGCCGATGAACTTGTAGGCCACGTTGAAGAGCCGCCGGCTGATCCCCGAGTGGTAGGCGATCTGCCCCATGAGGATGAACAGGGGGATCACCGTCAGGTTGTAGGACCCGAAGACGTCGAACAGGTCCCGGACCACCACGTTGAGGGCGGCGCTGAAGCTGACCACGTAGCCGAAGCCGAGAAAGCCCAGCAGCATCATGACAAAGCCGACGGGCATGCGCGAGAAGATCAGGACGAAGAGAGCCGCCAGGCCGACGACTCCGCTAGCGGTTGGGCTCATACCGAATCTGCGATTTCCTGGTCGCCCGGTGGGGCTGGAACGGCCGGTTGAGGGTTGAGACGGTGGCGCGCGACGCGGCAGCGCGGCGCGCGCCGTTTGTCACTGGTTTCGCATTTCCCCCAGGGTGTCCATCACCCGCGCCGCCAGAACCAGGCTCAGTACGGCGCAGCCGGCCGACAGGCCATAGACGACGGGATAGATGGGGGTCTGGAGAGTCATGGAGACTTCCCCGCTGGCCTTGAGTTCCGCCGCGTAGCGGGCGCATTGCCGGGCCACCAGGGCGAAGAAGCCCGCGCAGATCAGCGAATTGACGATTTCGACGATCCGCTGGGTCCCCTGCGAGAGGCGCTGGACCAGGAAATCCACCGCGATATGGCCCTTGTCCACGCTGGTCTGGGCCAGGGCCAGCGAGACGCACAGGGCGCCCATGAAGCCCACGGTTTCATAGGTGCCGGTGATGGGCCGACGCATCAGGCGCATGAGGATGTCGGCGCAGGTGAGCAGCATCATGCCCATCACGGCGGCGGCCGCCAGGGTGTTGAGGCTGCGGGTGAGCCAGCCGAGGCGTTGAATCAAAGGTCGCATGGGGCAGCTGTCCTTCCGGCCTACTTGGCGTTCATGAGCCGTTCCAGGGTTTCGATGATCTTGCCGCCGTCCAGGCCCTTGGTGCTGGCCTCGGCCGCGTACTGGTCGATCACCGGCCGCACCGCGGCGCGCCAGCGTTCCTTTTCGCCCTCCGCCAGAGGCACGATGGTGTTGCCCAGGCTCAGGGTGTAGGCGCGGCCTTCCGCGTCGACCTCGTCCCAGCGCCGGCCGTGGACGTCGACCCACTCGGCGCTGACCGCCTCCAAGACCGCCTTGTGGGCATCGCTCAGGGCGTTCCACTTGGCACGGTTCATCACCACGAACATGGCGGTGGTGTAGCCGATGACGTCGCATTCGGTGGTGCTCTTGATCACCTCGGCCTGGCGCCAGCCCTTGAGAACCTCGATGGGGCCGAAGGTGCCTTCCACCACGCCTTTCTGCAGGCTTTCATAGGTCTCGTTCTGGGGTTTGGCCACCGGCACGGCCCCCAGGGCCTCGACCACCTTGGCGCTCAGGCCGGTGGAGCGGATCTTCGTGCCTTTGAGATGCTCCAGGGTGGAGACCGGTTTCTGGGTGTGCAGCAGGCCGGGACCGTGGGCATGCAGGTAGAGCACCTTCACATCGTTGAGCTCCTCGGGCGCCAGGGCCTGGTAAAAGGCGTTGGCCACCCGGGTGGCCTGGGTGCCGCTGGTGTAGCCCACGGGCAGGTCCAGGGCCTCCATGGCAGGGAAACGGCCCCGGGTGTAGGCGAAGCAGGACATGGCGATGTCCGAGATTCCCTTGACGGTGCCGTCGTAGGCCTGGTTGGGCTTGGTCAGGGTGCCGCCGGGAAAAACGGTGACCTTGACCTCTCCGTTGGTGCGCTTCTCGATTTCCGCGGCCCATTCGACGGCCGCCTGGCACTGGCCGTGAGCCGCCGGAAAGAAGATGGAGTAGGTCAGTTCCACCGCCGCGGCCCCGGCCGGTGCCGGGCCGCCGAACAGGGAAAGGGCCATCAGGGCAAGACAGAACATCGACAACGGGCGGGCAGCTTTCATGGGGTCGCTCCTCTTTGGGGGTGGATGGTGAACCCGGCTGTGCGGCTTTTTGTGTGTGGCGCGGGTGCCGCCGCCGGATAAACAGCCTCGGGTTCGATACAACCTGGTGTCAAGACAATTGAAGGACAGGGATGAAACCGGACGGGGGTCGCTTGCTGCACCGCCCCAGGGGCGGCCAGCAAGCCTTCAATAGAGGTAGGCGTGGATGTACAAGCGGTCTGTGAAGCGATTCGTCATCGGGGTTGGGCCTGTCTACCCGTTCGAGTACGGATTTTTCCCAGCCAGAAAACCGTTGTCTTCGTACCGGGTCGAGGGGAAGTTGTCAAGTCATTTTCAGGGTGCCGCAGCCAGAGCCCTTGCGCCCTGGCGGATCACCGGTCGGCTTGACATCCGCCGGGGATTTGACTACAAGCAGCGATGCATGCCGCCGGGCGCTTTCGGCCGGCGCGCTGCGTTGCCCATCGCATGTGATATCCGTATGTTCCCCCATGGTTCGACGGGGGCCGAAGTCCGGCCCCGGGAACGGGCCGGCCGATGACGGCGCCCGCCATCACCGCTTTGCAACCACAGCTTGAAAGGAGAGCAGCATGACCGCCAAACTCATCTTGGGAACCGAGATCCGGGAGCAGATTCTCGAGGAGATCACCGCCGAGGTGGCCCAGATCAAGGAAAAGTACGGCAAGGTCCCCGGCCTGGTGACCATCCTGGTGGGCGAGAACCCGGCCTCGATGTCCTACGTCACCCTGAAGATCAAGACGGCCCATCGGGTGGGGTTCAAGGAAGTCCAGGACAGCCAGCCGGTGGACATCAGCGAGGCGGATCTGCTGGCCCTCATCGACAAGTACAACCAGGACGACTCCATCAACGGGATTCTCGTCCAGCTGCCCCTGCCCAAGCACATCGACGAGAAGAAAGTCCTCAACCGCATCGATCCGGACAAGGACGTGGACGGGTTCCACCCGGTCAACGTGGGCCGGCTGATGATCGGCGGCAGCGAGGTGAAGTTTCCGCCCTGCACCCCGGCCGGGATCCAGGAGATGATCGTGCGCGCCGGTGTCCAGACCAAGGGGGCCGAGGTGGTGGTGGTGGGCCGCTCCAACATCGTGGGCAAGCCCATCGCCAACATGATGGTGCAAAAGGGGGTCGGGGCCAACAGCACGGTGACCATCGTGCACACCGGCACCCGCGATCTGGCCGGCCACTGCCAGCGGGCCGACATCCTCATCGTGGCCGCCGGGGTGCCGGGGCTGGTCAAGCCCGAATGGATCAAGCCGGGCGCCTGCGTCATCGACGTGGGGGTCAACCGGGTGGGCGAGAAGATCAGTGAAAAGACCGGCAAGCCGGTGGCCATCCTCAAGGGCGATGTGGACTTCGATGCCGCCAGGCAGATCGCCGGCTACATCACCCCGGTTCCCGGCGGGGTGGGCCCCATGACCATCACCATGCTGATGAAAAACACCCTCAAGAGCTTCAAGTTCCAGCTCGGGATCGCCTGAGCGCCGCGGGATCACGGTTCCAGACCGCTCCCGCCGGCAACCTCCCCGGGTTGTGCGTGGGAGCGGTTTTCAACCGCGACCGGACCTTCGGATACCTCGATTACGGTTTTCGACCGCGCTTTCCGCCCGCCCATCCCCAATGACCCGTAACCCGTGACCCGTCATCCCCCGCCCCTTGCCAGGTCTGGCCTGGAAGGCTATGTTGCGAGGATTGACGGCCGGGGAGGCGCCTGGCCATCCGCCGCGGCGCCGATCTTCCCTTCCATGGCCCCAAAGGCCGTTGCGACTGACTCGGACCAAGGACTTTGATCCATGTTGACCCAATGGCTCACCCGCTTTTTCGGCAGCAAGAACGACCGTGTTCTCAAGCGCCTCCACCCCCTGGTGGAGGCCGTCAACCAGCAGGAGCCCGCCGCGGCGGCTCTGGACGACGAGGCCCTGCGGGGCCGCACGGCCGAGTTCCGCCGGCGCCTGGAAAACGGCGAACCCCTGGACAGCCTGATCCCCGAGGCCTTCGCCACGGTGCGCGAGGCGTCCCGCCGGACCCTGAAGATGCGCCACTTCGATGTCCAGCTCATCGGCGGGGCGGTGCTCCACCAGGGGAAAATCGCCGAGATGAAAACCGGCGAGGGCAAGACCCTGGTGGCCACCCTGGCCGCCTACCTGAACGCCTTGACCGGGCGCGGGGTCCACGTGGTGACGGTCAACGACTACCTGGCCCGCCGCGACACCGAATGGATGGGGCAGATCTACCGTTTTCTGGGAATGACCGTGGGCACGATCCTGCACGGGATGGACGACCGCCAGCGCCAGGAGGCCTACGGCTGCGACATCACCTATGGGACCAACAACGAGTTCGGCTTCGACTACCTGCGCGACAACATGAAGTTCGAGCGCGCCAGCCTGGTGCAGCGTCCCCTCAACTTCGCCATCGTGGACGAGGTGGACTCGATCCTCATCGACGAGGCGCGCACGCCCCTGATCATTTCGGGGCCCGCCGAGCGCAGCACCGATCTGTACTACCGGGCCAACCAGGTGATCCCCCAGCTCCGGCGCGACCGGCACTACGCCATCGACGAAAAGGCCCGTTCGGCCACCCTTTCCGAGGAGGGCGTGGCCCGGGTGGAAGCCCTGCTCGAAGTGGAGAACATCTACGATCCGGCCAGCATCGAAATTCTGCACCACGTCAACCAGGCCCTCAAGGCCCATGCCCTGTTCAAGCGTGATGTGGACTACATCGTCAAGGACGGCGAGGTGATCATCGTCGACGAGTTCACCGGGCGTCTCATGCCGGGCCGGCGCTACAGCGACGGGCTGCACCAGGCCCTGGAGGCCAAGGAAGGCGTCAAGATCGAAAACGAGAACCAGACCCTGGCCACCATCACCTTCCAAAACTATTTCCGCATGTACGCCAAGCTGGCGGGCATGACCGGCACGGCGGACACCGAGGCGGCCGAGTTCAAGAAGATCTACGCGCTGGACGTGGTGGTGGTGCCCACCAACCGGCCCATGATCCGCACCGACTTTCCCGACGTGATCTACAAGACCCGGCGGGAAAAATTCGAGGCCGCCATCGACGAGATCCGCGAACTGCACGCCAAGGGCCAGCCGGTGCTGGTGGGCACGGTCTCCATCGATGTGTCCGAGGCCGTGGCCGGCGAGCTGAAAAAACGCGGGATTCCCCACAACGTGCTCAACGCCAAGAACCACGAAGGCGAGGCTGAGATCATCGCCCAGGCGGGCCAGCGCGGGGCGGTGACCATCTCGACCAACATGGCCGGCCGCGGCACGGACATCGTGCTCGGGGAAGGCGTCGTGGATCTGGGCGGGCTGCACATCATCGGCACCGAGCGCCACGAGAGCCGGCGCATCGACAACCAGCTGCGCGGCCGCAGCGGACGCCAGGGCGACCCGGGCTCCTCGCGCTTCTACCTCGCTTTGGAGGACGACCTGCTCAGGATCTTCGGCGGCGAACGAATCACCGGCATCATGGAGCGCCTGGGGATGCAGGACGGCGAGCCCATCGAGCACAACCTCATCAGCCGGGCCATCGAAAACGCCCAGTCCAAGGTGGAGGCCCACAACTTCGAGATCCGCAAGCAGCTGCTCGAGTACGACGACGTGATGAACCAGCAGCGCGAGGTGATCTACCGCCAGCGCCGCGAGGCCCTGGACGGGGAGAATCTGCGCCCGGCCATCGAGGAGATGATCCGCGAGGCGGCCGGCAAGATCGCCGCCCTGCACGTGGACGAACGGGCCCCGGCCCACGAGTGGGACTTCGAGGCCATCAACCAGTCGGTCTTCGACCGCTTCGCCCTGCGTCTGGCCCCGCTGGACGATGCCGCCCTGGACGGACTCAGCGGCGAAGGGCTGGAGGCCCTGATCTTCCAGGAGGCCGTGGCGCGCTACGACGAAAAGGAGCGCCTCTTCGGCCTGGAGGAATTCCGCCAGCTCGAGCGCTTCGTGATGCTCCAGACGGTGGATGCGCGCTGGAAGGACCACCTGCTCACCATGGACCATCTCAAGGAGGGGATCGGCCTGCGGGGCTATGCCCAGCAGAATCCCCTGCTGGTCTACAAGAAGGAGGGGTTCCAGGCCTTCCAGGACATGATCGAGCGGATCACCGACGAGACCCTGCGCATCCTGTTTCGCATCCAGCTGGCCGAACCCGAGCGGGTGGTGGAGATGCACCGCCCCCGGCCCCAGGAGATGCATTTCAGCGGCGGCGGCGCGGCGGCCCCGCCCCGGCGCCAGCCGGCCCAGCGCAGCGCCGCCAAGGTCGGGCGCAACGATCCCTGCCCCTGCGGCAGCGGGCAAAAATACAAGAAGTGCTGCGGGCGGTAGGGTGTTGAGATCATCGTTGGAGGGGAATTTTCCCGTCTGGTGGTCGTCGTCTCGTTTTTATGGCCAACTGCAGATCCCTCGTCGTGCCTCCTCGGGATGACCCGATAGAGGGGGTTCGGGATGACCCGCTAGAGGGGGTTCGGGATGACCCGCTAGAGGGGGTTCGGGATGACCCGCTAGAGGGGTTCGGGATGACTTGATAGAAAGGTTCGCGATGACCCGATAGAGGTCCGGGATGACGCTTTCTTTCCGTGTCATGCCGAACGTCAGTGAGGCATCTGCAGTTGGAAAGATCGGCGGCAAACAGCGACAATCCGCATTGTTGAGCGTACTGTCACGGGAGGAGGGCGGATCCATACGTTGACGGGGTCATGGTCAGCGGGTCTGCCGGCTTTACAATCCGCCGGGCCGGTGGTTATAGTGATTTTGAGCGCCGGCCCTCCGTTCCGAAGGGCTTGCCAGGGGAGCCGACGCCCGGAAGGATGATGACCCAGAAGGCGTAGCGCCCCGTGGGGGCGCCGCAGGAAGCCGATCCATGAACGCCCCGACGACCGACCCGGCGCTGGAAGAGCGCAGCGAGACCACCGAGAAGACCGACGAGCCGCCCCTGTACCGGGTGATGCTGCTCAACGACGACTACACCACCATGGAGTTCGTGGTTCAGGTGCTGCGCCTGGTCTTCCACAAGTCGGCGGCCGAGGCCACGCGGATCATGCTCAACGTGCACCGGCAAGGATCGGGGGTCTGCGGCGCCTACCCCCGGGAGGTGGCCGAGACCAAGGTCGACACCGTACACAGTCTGGCGCGGGAACACGGATTCCCCCTGCGCTGCGAGATGGAAAGGGAATAGGCCATGATCAGCAAGGAGCTGAGCGCCACCCTGGGTTTTGCCGTGCGCGAGGCCAAACGGCGGCGTCATGAATACGTGAGCATCGAGCACGTGCTCTACGCGCTGCTGCACGATGAGACCGGCATCGAGATCATCGTCCAGTGCGGCGGCAACGCCGATTCGCTCAAGGCCAGCCTGGAGAGGTTCTTCGACGAGCGCATCGAACGGATCCCGGAAGAAAACGAATACGTTCTGCAGCAGACCATCGGGTTCCAGCGCGTGATCCAGCGGGCCGTGAACCATGCCCGGTCGGCCGAAAAGCAGGAGGTGGCCATCGGCGACATCCTGGCCTCCATCTTCCAGGAAAAGGACTCCCACGCCGAATACTTCCTGCGCCAGGAAGGGATCGAGCGCATCGATGTGCTCAACTATATCGCCCACCGGGCCCCGGCCCCGGGAGTTCGCCCCGACCGCGGCGGGGCGGGCCGGGCGGAGCCGGATTCCCGGAAAGGCAAGCCCGATCCCCTGGAGCAGTTCACCACCGATCTGGTGCAACTGGCCGCAGAGGGGCGTCTCGACCCCCTGGTGGGCCGGGAGCCCGAGCTGGAGCGGACCCTGCAGGTGCTCTGCCGCCGGCGCAAGAACAACCCCATCTTCGTGGGAGACCCCGGGGTGGGCAAGACCGCCATGGCCGAGGGGCTGGCCCAGCGCATCCACCAGGGCCAGGTGCCGGATCTGCTGGCCGGCATGCGCATCTACGCCCTGGACATGGGCGGGCTGCTGGCCGGCACCAAGTTCCGCGGCGACTTCGAGCAGCGCCTCAAGGACGTGATCAACGCCCTGGCCGAAAAGCGCGACGCCATCCTCTTCATCGACGAGATCCACACCATCGTGGGCGCCGGGGCCACCAGCAGCGGGTCCATGGACGCGTCCAACATCCTCAAGCCGGTCCTGGCCAACGGACAGATCCGCTGCATCGGATCCACCACCTTCGAGGAATACAAGAACCACTTCGAAAAGGACCGGGCCCTGTCGCGGCGCTTCGAGAAGATCGAGATCGCCGAGCCGGATCTGGACGACGCCTTCCGCATCCTCAAGGGGCTGCGCGTCTACTACGAGGATCACCACGAGATCCGCTACACCGAAAGCGCCCTGAGGGCCGCTTGCGAGCTGTCGGCCAAGTACATCAACGACCGCTTCCTGCCGGACAAGGCCATCGACGTCATCGACGAGGCCGGGGCCTTCGTGCGCCTCTCGGGCGGTGCGCGGCGCCGCAACATCCACCCGTCGGACATCGAAAAGATCGTGGCCAAGATGGCCCGCATCCCCACGGTGAGCGTTTCGACCCCCGACCGGCTCAAGCTGGAGCATCTGGCCGCCGAGCTGGGCCAGGTGGTCTTCGGCCAGGACTCGGCCATTGCGGCTCTGGTCACCGCCATCAAGCGCAACCGGGCCGGACTGGGCAGCCCGGAGCGGCCCATCGGCAATTTTCTCTTCACCGGTCCCACCGGGGTGGGCAAGACCGAGGTGGCCCGCCAGCTGGCCCGCATCATGGGCGTGCACTTCATGCGCTTTGACATGAGCGAGTACATGGAAAAGCACGCCGTGGCCCGGCTCATCGGGGCCCCGCCGGGCTATATCGGCTTCGACCAGGGCGGCCTGCTCACCGACGGCATCCGCAAGCACCCCTACACCGTGCTGCTCCTCGACGAGATCGAAAAGGCCCACCCGGACGTGTTCAACATCCTGCTGCAGGTGATGGACCACGCCACCCTCACGGACAACAACGGCAAGCGGGCCGATTTTCGCAACACCATCCTGATCATGACCTCCAACGCCGGGGCCCGCGAGATGAGCCAGATGGCCATCGGCTTCGGCGACCGCCAGGAGGATACCGCCGGCAAGGGAAAGCAGGCGGTGGAAAACCTGTTCAGTCCCGAGTTTCGCAACCGCCTGGACGACACGATCCACTTCAACGCCCTCTCGGTGCCGATTATGGAGCGGATCGTGGACAAGTTCATCGACGAACTCAACGCCCAGTTGACCGGGCGCAAGGTCGAGGTGACGCTCGAAGACGCCGCCCGTCTCTGGCTGGCGCGCGAAGGGCACGACCCGGTCTACGGGGCCCGGCCCCTGGGCCGCTTGATCCAGACCCGCATCAAGGACGCCTTGAGCAACGAGATTCTCTTCGGCTGCCTGGAAAAGGGCGGGCGGGTGCGGGTCGGGCTTGACGGCCAACAGCCGGTTTTCCACTACGAAACGGCATGAACCCGCACCGCGCGCTAGTTCTGCGCAATCCCATCCAGACCTACGCCTGGGGATCGCGTACGGCCATCGCCGAGCTTCTCGGCGCCGCGGGGCCGACCCCCGAGCCCCAGGCCGAACTGTGGATGGGGGCCCACCCCAAGGCCCCGTCGCGGGTGGACACCGGCACGGGGGCGCAGCCGTTGGACCGTCTCATCCGAGACGATCCCGAAGCGATTCTCGGGCCCGGCGCGGCGCGGCGTTTCGGGGCGTCCCTGCCTTTTTTGTTCAAGATCCTGGCGGTGGCCGAACCGCTGTCGATCCAGGCCCATCCGGACCGGGCCCAGGCGGCGGAAGGATTCGCGCGCGAAAACCGGGCCGGTTTGCCGATCGATGCGCCCCAGCGCAATTACCGCGACCCGAACCATAAACCCGAGCTGATCTGCGCCCTTTCCGAGTTCTGGGCCCTGGACGGGTTCCGGCCGGCGGCGGCCATCCGCCTGGCGGTGGCGGCCCTGTGCCCCGAGAGCCTAAAAACGCTGGTGGACGGCCTCGACGGCCGGCCGGAGGACGGGGCGATCCGGGACTTTTTCCAAGGGTTGATGGGCCTGGACGAACGGCGGCGCCGGGCCGCGTCGGCCGAGGCCGCCGTCCGGGCGGCCCGCGGCGCGACCGACCGAGCGGTGTGCCGCTGGGTGCTGCGGCTCGCCGAGCGCTACCCGGGGGACGTCGGCGTGCTGGCCCCGGCCGTGCTCAACCTGATATGCCTTCAGCCGGGCGAGGCGCTGTTTCTGCCCGCCGGGCGGCTGCACGCCTACCTGGAGGGCACGGGCGTCGAGATCATGGCCAATTCGGACAACGTGCTGCGCGGCGGGCTGACGCCCAAGCATGTGGACGTGGCCGAGCTGCTGCGGGTGCTGCGCTTTGAGGGCCGGCCGGCCGAGGTGCTGCGTCCGGTGCCGGCCGGATTGTCCGGGGCGCGCTATGCGACGCCGGCCGAAGAATTCGAGCTGTGGGTCCTGCGGGTGGACCCGGGCCGCCCCTGGCAGGGTCCGGACCGGGGCGGGGTCGAGATTCTCCTGTGCACCCGGGGCGAGGGGCGGGTGCGTGTGCAAAACGGCCAAGAGACCGGCTTTGCCCGAGGCGTCGCGCTTCTCGTGCCGGCGGCGGCCGGGCCCTACACGATTAGCGGACGGGCCGTGGTGTATCGGGCGGCCTTACCGGAAGGAAGTCCACCACGGACCCACACAGACGACCACAGACAAAAGAATTGAATCTGTGGCGCCGTTCGTGGCCGTCAGGCCACCCCGTCCGTGCCTTGTCCGTGGTTAAAAAAGCAATCAACCACGGACGCACAAGGACGAAAAGGATTCATGCTGTGGCAGGTCTGACATACACCGGCATCCATCATCTGGCCCTGGTCACCGGCGACATGGAGGCCACGGTCCGCTTCTGGCGCGATCTACTGGGCATGCGCCTCATCGCCGGCCTGGGCCGCCCCGGTTACCGGCACTATTTTTTCGAGATCGGCCCCCATGACACCGTGGCCTTTTTCGAGTGGCCGGCCGTGGAAAAGATCCCCGAAAAAGACCACGGGGTGCCCGTGGCCGGGCCGGCGGCCTTTGATCATGTCTCGGTGGGCGTGGCCGGCGACGACGACCTGTGGGACCTCAAGGACCGGTTGGAGGCCGCCGGATTCTGGGTTTCCGAGCCCATCGACCACGGCTTCATCCACTCCATCTACAGCTTCGACCCCAACCAGATCCCCATCGAGTTTTCCGCCCCCGTGGCAGCGGTGGACCTGCGCCGACGCCCGCAGATGCACGACCGCCAGCCGACCCCGGCGGCCCGGGAGGGGGCCGACCCCCAGGCCCACCGCTGGCCCCGGGTGGTCCGGCCCACGCCGCCCGGTGAGCGCCGGGTCTATCCGGGCGAAGGCGAGGTGTTCGCCCCCCAGGCTCACTGCATCGATTCGGACCGCAGCGAAGGGTAGTTGGCCGGGTCGCCGACGTAGGCCGCAAAGTCTTTTTCCATCAGAAACTTCGAGATCATCAGGTTGACCAGACCCGCCGTGTCCACCCGGTAATGGCCCTTGGCATTGGGGCCCACCAGGGCCTTGGCATTGCGGACGATGGTTTGCAGGGCGGCGGTGCTCAAGGTGACGATGGCCCGCACCTCGATGGTGTCGTGATCGGACATGGCGGCTTCTCCGGCTCTGGGCGTTCTGGGTGTCGCGAAAGGTTCCCCGGGGCCATGGCGGCTGGCGTCCGGCCAGGCCCCGGCGCGGCACTCCGGCCGCCTGCCCCATCCCACCCGCCTTTCAGAGCAGATCCATCCGCCAGGGTCAAGATCAATCCGTGCCATTGCACAATCAACGGTTCCGGGTGCATCGCGATTTGTGCAGATGGCTGCCTGGGCAACGGCACCGGAACCGGCCCGGGGGAGCGCGGCAGGGGGTTTCCGGGCTTGTCTGGCCAACGGACAACCATCTGGATTCAAAGTGATAAATGTTTTTTTCGACCGGTCCGGCAGGTCGCGCCGCGATCCCGCAGGCACCGCCAGGGATGATGGTACGGATTTTGTTTGAAGGTCTCCTCGGAGCCGGGGCCATGGGGGCGCCGGGCTCCCGATCATCCCAATGCCCCGGGGCGCGGCCAAGATTCCGGCCTCATCGGATGTTACGGCCGGGCGGGTGCCGTCCGGGGCCAGCAATTCCGCTCGCGGAACGGAAAGGAGACAGGTATGCAAGCAGGCAGACGGTCGATTCGGATGATGTCGGTGTGGGTCATGGTCCTGATGCTCCTCGGGGCAGCGCCGGTCTGGGCCGCGGATCCGGCAAAAATCGATCTGAACACCGCCACGGTGGAGCAGCTCAAGCAGCTGGAGCGCATCGGGGACGCCGTGGCCCAGCGGATCGTGGACTATCGGCAGCAGAACGGCCCCTTTGCCGCCGTCGAGGATCTGATGAAGGTCCAGGGCGTGGGGCAGAAGGTCTTCGAGATGAACAAGGACCGGATCACCGTTTCGGCCCCGGTCAAGAAGTAGGCGTTTGGAGCGTTGAGATCGTTCGGATCGTTGGGAGCGTCCAGATCGTCGAGCCGGACGATATCCACAGGCCTAACGCCGTTGGCAAACTTCCCGTCATCCGGTTTCCACGGGCATGCGCCGCGCATGCCCGTGGAAGTTCAGAGGTGCGCCATGAAATACCTGTCGGCCTTCCTATGGTCAGTATTGCTCATCCAAACCGCTGCGGCCCAGGACTGGTCCGAGGTCAAGGTCCGCCTGCTGCCCGACAGCAGTTTCGCCGTGGTGGAAACCGATGCCCTGGGCCGCAAGCATCGCCATTGTCCCTTTCGGGAGGCTGACGGGACGGTGGACATGGATCAGCTCATCTGGGTCCTGGGCACCCTGGAGCGCCACTCCTGGCAGGATCCGGCCCGCGCCCAGGAGGCCCGCCAGATCCTCGAGCGCCACTACCAGAAGGCCTTTCGGCAGCTCGCGGACAGCGAGGCGCCGCCCATCGTCGATCTGAACCGGGCCACCGCCAGCCAGCTGGTGCGGTTGCCGGGAATCGGCCCTGTCCTGGCGGTGCGCATCATCGAGCGCCGCACAAGCCAGGCCCCCTTCGATACCCCTCAGGAGATCATGCAGGTCGAGGGGATCGACCGCAGCAAATTCGCCGCCATCCGGCACTATATCGAGATTCGCTGAAGGCTGGACTCCCCATGGCACGGTGCGCCGCGCCGCGGTACCGGGGGGCCGACATTCTCCTTGACCAAAGATTCGGGATGATGTTCAATGTCCGCACAAAAAGTGCCCAGGATGTTAAATAAAACAATAAAATCAATATATTGACTTTAATCCGGGGGAAAATCGGAGGGGCGGAGCTGTCCATGACGGTGCATCTTCAACCCCTCGCCGTTTTGGTGGCCGCCACCTCCCGGAACCGGCCTCGCGATTCCCGATCTCCATTGGCATTGGCGTGCGGATCGTCCTCGACAATATCATCTTTTCCCTGCAGCCGGCCGGCGGCATTTCGCTCTACTGGTATGAACTGCTGCGCCGGATGATTCGAGACGGGCTGGATGTCACGGCGCTGGAGGATGTCCGTGGCCCGGCCAATCTCTTTCGGGCCCGGCTGTCCCTGCCGCCGGGCCGCGTCCTGACGCGGCGCTTTCCCCCCGTCCAGGTCGCCCGCTACCTGCCCTGCCGGGCGCCCCGCGCCGGGGGGGCGGTCTTTCATTCCAGCTACTACCGCTGGCCCCTGGCCAAGGGGTGGCGCACGGTGCAGACCGTGCACGACTTTACTTATGAACATGCCCGCCGGGGGGCCGCGCGCTGGATTCACGCCTTCCAGAAGCGCCTGGCCCTGATGGGCGCACACCGGGTCATCTGCGTTTCGTCCCACACGCGGCAAGATCTGGAGCGCTTCCTGCCGACGCTGCCCCGGGAGCGGGTGCGGGTTATCCTTCTGGGATGCGGGCAGGCCTTCCGCCCCATTCCTGAATCCAAACTTCCCCCCGGAGTATCGCGGAACCGCTTTCCCAAGGGCTATTTGCTCTATGTGGGAAGCCGGGTCTCCTACAAGAATTTCGAAGAGGCGGTGGCGGCCGTGGGCCTAAGCGGGGATTATGGTCTGGTGGTGGCGGGCGGGGGACCATTGCGCCCGGACCACCGGGCCCTGCTCAACCGGCGGCTCCGGGGACGCTTTGTGCATCTGGAGCGCCTGGACGATGAAGCCCTCAACGGACTCTACAACCATGCCCATGCCCTCATCTACCCGTCCACCCGCGAGGGGTTCGGCCTGCCGGTGGTGGAGGCCATGGCCGCCGGCTGTCCGGTGATCGCGGTGCGCGCCTCGGCCATTCCCGAGATCGCCGGCAAGGCGGCCCTGCTGGTCGATTGGCCCTCGCGGGAGGCCCTGGCGGTGTGCATCCGGAACCTGGAGAATCCGTCCCGGCGCCGGCGTCTGAGGGCGGAGGGATTCGCCAACGCCCGCCGTTTTTCCTGGGAGCGCTGCTACCGGCAAACCGTCGCCGTGTATGCCGAGCTCGCCGCCGGCGGCGGGACGAGGTCCCGTGGCTGTTTTCAGAATGATGTCTTGCGATGACCGGGCAGGCAGCGGATCCCGACCTTGACGACACTCCGCTTTTCCATCATCACCGTCACCCTGAACAACGCGGCCACCATCCTGGATACGCTGCGGTCCCTGGAGGCCCAGTCCTATCCCCATCGCGAGCACTGGGTCATCGACGGGCTGTCCCGGGACGCCACGGCGGCCCTGGTCCGGGTCCGCGGCAATCCCTGGACCCGCCTGGTCTGCGAGCCGGACAAGGGGGTCTACGACGCCATGAACAAGGGGATCGGCCTGGCCCGGGGGGACGTGATCGGCTTTCTCAACGGCGATGACTTCTACGCCTCCAGGGATGTGCTCGCCAGGGTGGCCGGAGCCTTTGCCGACCCGCGGGTGGCGGCCTGCTACGGCGACCTTTGCTACGTCCGGCGGCGCGATCCCGCGGCCATCGTGCGCTACTGGCGGTCCGGCCGGTTTCGTCCGGGGGCCTTTGCCCGGGGCTGGAGTCCGCCGCACCCGACCTTCTTTGTCCGCCGGCGCATCTATGAGCGGCTCGGCACCTTCGATACCGCCTTCAGCCTGGCGGCGGATTTCGAGCTGATGCTGCGTTTTCTGGAGGTCCACCGGGTGCCCTGCCGCTACCTGCCGCGGGTGCTGGTGAAGATGCGCCTGGGCGGCCTGACCAACCGCCGCGCCGCCGCCATCGTCGCTCAGAACCGCCAGATCCTGGAGGCCTTGCGGCGCCACGGGCTGCCGGCGTCCGGCCTGCGGCTGGCGGCGGGAAAGATCTGCCTGCGGGGGCTTCAATTCGTTAGACGCCCCGGGCCGGAGCCTCGGGAGAAGCGATGAGGCGGTTTCTGGTGACCGGCGCCAGCGGGTTTATCGGCCAGGCGCTGTGCGCCAGGCTGATGGCGGCGGGGACCGCCTTGCGGGCCACCACCTCGCGTGCGGTTCACGCCCCGGTCTTGAACGCGATTCTTTCCCGCCTGCAGGAACGGGCGCCCGCCTGGGGATCGGCCCAGGGTGTCGTGGTGCCGGCGCCGGCGGCCAGGGTGGCGGACTGGAGCGATGCCTGCCGGGGCATCGAGGCCGTCATTCACCTCGGGGCCCGGGTTCACATGGATCACGAGGTCGTCGCCAACGACCAGCGGCTTCATCTGGAGGCCAACCGGGACGTGACCCTGGCCCTGGCCCGGGCCGCCGCCGCCGCCGGTGTCCGCCGCCTGGTCTTCGTCAGCACCATCCGCGTCAACGGCAACATGACCCGGGGTCGGCCGTTTGGCGAATCCGACACCCCCCGCCCCGACAATCCTTACGCCGTGGCCAAGTATGAAGCCGAATGCGGCCTGTGGCGGGTCGCCGGGGAGACGGGCCTTGAAATCGTGGTCATGCGTCCGCCCCTGGTCTACGGCCCCCGGGTCAAGGGGAACATGTTGAGCCTTCTGGCCCTGGTGGCCCGGGGATGGCCTCTGCCCCTGGCACGCATCGACAACCGCCGCAGCCTCGTGGGGCTGGGCAACCTGGTGGACGCCCTGATGGCCTGCGCCACCCATCCGCGTGCCGCGGGACAAACCTTCATCGTGTCCGACGGCCAGGACATCTCGACGCCCGGACTGATCCGGTGTCTGGCGGCCGGCATGGGCCGGCCGGCACGGCTCTTTCCCTTTCCCTATGCCGTCCTGAACACCATGGCCCGAATGATCGGCCAGGCCAATCGGCTGGACAAGCTCTGCCGGGATCTGCGGGTGGATGCCCGTCATATCCGCGCCACCCTGGGATGGCGGCCCCCGTTTTCCCTCCACCAGGGACTGCGCGACACCGGCCGCTGGTATCGTCAATCGCATCTTGGGCCGCGCCGAGGCCGCCGCTGGCCGCGCCCCGGGCCCCCCGCAAGGGATCCGTCTCCATGAAAACCGCCTTGATCACCGGGATTTCCGGCCAGGACGGCGCCTATCTGAGCCGCCTGCTCCTCGACAAGGGCTACGCCGTGCATGGTACGGCCCGCGACGCCCAGGTCGCCCGGTTTCCCAATCTGAAACGGTTCGGGATCGCCGACCGGATCCGCTTCCACTCCATGGCCCTCAACGATTTTCGCAGCGTGCTGCAGGTGCTGACCCGGGTGCGGCCGGACGAGATCTACAACCTGGCCGGCCAGAGTTCGGTGGGGCTTTCCTTCGAGCAGCCCGTGGAGACCCTGGACAGCATCGCCGTGGGCACCCTCAACCTGCTCGAGGCCATCCGCTTCACCGAGGCGCCCATCCGGCTCTACAACGCCGGATCGAGCGAATGTTTCGGCCATACCGGCGGCCGGCCGGCGGACGAAGAGACCCCTTTCCGGCCCCGCAGCCCCTATGCCGTGGCCAAGTCCGCCGCCTGCTGGGAGGTGGCCAACTACCGCGAGGCCTATGGCCTGTTCGCCTGCACGGGAATTCTGTTCAACCATGAATCGCCGCTGCGGCCCGAGCGCTTCGTGACCCGCAAGATCATCGCCACGGCCTGCCGCATCGCCGCCGGCGGCGACGAGATCCTCAGGCTGGGCAACATCGCCATCGCCCGCGACTGGGGCAGCGCCGAGGAATATGTCGAGGCCATGTGGCGCATGCTGCAGCAGGAGCGGCCCGAGGATTTCGTCATCGCCACCGGCGAGACCCATACCCTGGAAGAGTTCGTGGCCGCCGTGTTCGCGCTGCTGGACCTGGACTGGCGCCGGCACGTGGTCAGCGATCCGTCGCTCCTGCGGCCTTCGGACATCCTGGTGAGCCGCGGCAATCCCGCCAGGGCGGCCCGGGTGCTGGGCTGGAAGGCCCGGATGCGGATGCGCGAAGTGATCGCCTGGATCGTGGCGGCGGAGCGCGGCGCCGGGACGCTCCCACAGGGGCTCGGCCATGTGGGAGCTTGCCTGCGCGCAGCGCGCAAGCAGGCGGATGGCATCCGGGACTAGAAGCGGTTCGCGGCTGCCAAAATCGCGGTTGAAAACCGCTCCCACAGGGTTACGGCACCCATGAAGATCGGCATCGACGCACGTCCCCTCATCGCCGCGCCGACCGGGATCGGGGTCTACCTGGACCATGCCCTGGCCGCTCTGGACAACATCGACGGGGACCATCGCTACTGGCTCATTTCCAGCGACGCGGTGCATGCCGGCGTTCAGGGCCCGCGCTGGCGGATCATCTCCGGAGGCCTTTCCAAACCCTTCGTCGGTTCTCTCTGGATGCAGGGGCTGGCGCCGGTCTGGGCACGGCGGCTGCATCTGGACCTCTTTTGGGGTACCCGCCATCATCTGCCCCTGGGGTTGCCCGCCGGGGTCGGATGCCTTCTCACCATCCACGACGTGGTCCACCGGCGTCATCCGCAAACCATGTCCATCGCCAACCTGGTCCTGGAACGGGTCCTGATGGGCCTGTCCCTGCGCCGGGCCGATCGGGTCCTGGCGGACAGCCGGGCCACGGCCGACGACCTTGAGCGGTATTACCCGTTTGCCCGGCGCAAGGTCCGGGTGGCCTATCCCGGTCTTCCCGGTGGCAGCGCCGTGACGGCGCCGCCCTGCATGGCGGGGCTGCCCGAGCGGTTTCTGCTCTTCGTGGGCACCCTGGAGCCGCGCAAGAATTTCGCCCGCCTCCTGAAGGCCTACCTGCGCGGTGATCCCCGCGGCCACGGCGTCCACCTGGTGGTGGCCGGCGGTCAGGGGTGGGGAACCACGGACGCGATCCGGGCGATGACATCGCCGGCGGCCAGGGATTTCGTCCATCGCCTCGGCTACCTGAGCCGCGCCGAGCTGTTCGGCCTGTATCGGCGCGCCCTGGGGGTGGTCTTTCCCTCTCTTTATGAAGGCTTCGGCTTTCCCGTCCTGGAAGCCATGGCCTGCGGCGTCCCGGTGATCACCTCGCGGGTTTCGTCCATGCCCGAGACGGCCGGCGACGCCGCTCTGCTGGTGGACCCCTACGACCTGGACAGCATCGCCCAGGCCCTGGAGAGGCTGATTCGGGAGCCGGATCTGCGGCGCGAATTGATTCGCCGGGGCTATCGCCGCTGCCGCCTTTTCAGTTGGCGCGCCCACGCGATGGCGCTCTTGTCGGCCTTCGCGGAGTTGGCACCGGCGCCGAAGCGGCCAAGTGCTTAGTTTTTTTTGGGGATTCTGGGTGAACCGGAAGGCGGGCGGATTCTGGCCTTGGCCTATGCCCGGTCTGGCCGCCGATCGAATTGACACGCTCCGGATAGCCTGTTAGTTTTCCGTACGGGGCCGATACCCGTCCAGTGAGGTGATTCGATGACCGAGGAAGCCGGGAAAGGTGCGGTGCAGGGGCTGACACTGGATCCGAAGACGGTGGAGGTGCTGGTCGCGCATATCATTCCCACCTCCAAGTACTTCGAGACCCGCTTCGACCACCTGCAGTACCAGATCAACGAAATCAAGGAAGACATCAAGCAGCTCGACGCACGCATGGAAAAGCAGTTCACGGCGGTGCGCCAAGAGATCTCGGATCTCGAAGGGCGAATGAACGGCCGTTTTGAACAGATGAACCGGCGCTTCGAGGAGGTGGACAAGCGCTTCGAGCAGGTGGACAAGCGCTTCGAGCAGGTGGACAAGCGCTTTGAACAGGTGGACAAGCGCTTCGCGCAGGTGGAAGAAAAGCTGGACAAGATCATCGAACGCATCGATCGGCGCATCGATGAGGGCTTGCGTGAAAACCGGACCCAGATGGTGCGGCTTTTCACCTTTGCCATGACGTTCTCGGCCATTTCGATGATCGGGCTGGTCGGCAAGATGCTCAAACTGTTTTGACATTCATGGCGCTTCCGATCGCGCTTGAAAAGGTTCTGCTGAGCTTGCCGAAGTGCGCTCCCACAGGCCCTCCATGAATTCCATCCTCCGCGCCATCTGGACCTATCGCGGCTTTATCCTGGGCAGCATCCAGCGCGAATTCCAGCTCAAATACCGCCACTCGATGCTCGGGGCCGCCTGGACGGTGCTCAACCCCCTGGCCATGATCACCGTTTACACCGTGATCTTTGCCCAGATCATGCGCACCCGGCTTCCCGGGGTCGAGAGCACCTTCGGTTACAGCATCTACCTGTGCGCCGGGATCCTGGCGTGGAATCTGTTCGCCGAAATCGCCGGACGCTGCCAGAACGTGTTTCTCGAAAACGCCAACCTGATCAAGAAACTCAGCTTTCCGCGCATCTGCCTGCCGATCATCGTCGCGGGCAGCGCCCTGCTGAACTTTGCCATCATCTTCGGCCTCTTTACCCTTTTTCTGCTGGTTTCGGGCAATTTCCCGGGCTGGGCCTACCTGGCCGTCTTTCCGGTCCTGGGCCTTGAGATCCTTTTTTCCCTGGGGCTGGGGATGGTCCTGGGGGTGCTCAACGTCTTTTTCCGCGACGTGGGCCAGTTGTTCGGGGTGGTCCTGCAATTCTGGTTCTGGCTGACGCCCATCGTCTATCCGGCCGCGATCCTGCCCGAGGCGGCGCGGCCCCTCATGGCCCTGAACCCCATGGCGCGCATCACCGGCGCCTGCCAGACGGCCCTGGTTTCGGGGCAGACGCCGGCCTGGGGATCGCTGTGGCCGGTGGCCCTGCTGGCCGGGCTGCTCTGCCTTTGGGGCCTGCGGCTTTTCCGGCGTCACGCCGGCGAAATGGTGGATGAACTGTGAACGGCCTTGTCCAGGGCGCAACAGGCCCAAGCGAAGGGTTTTGGCCGGATGGTTCCCAGGCCGGACGCGACGGTCCGCTGGCGCTTTCCATCGTCGTTCCCGTTTTCAACGAACAAGACGCCCTGGGGCCGTTTCTGGATCGCGTCCACGCGGTTTTCGCCCGGCAGGCGGCCATCCGCCTGGAACTCGTCTTCGTCAATGACGGCAGCACCGACGGCACCCTGGCGCGCCTGCTGGAGCACCAGGCGCAAGACGGGCGCATCCGCGTGGCGGATCTGAGCCGCAACTTCGGCAAGGAGGCCGCGCTGACGGCCGGGATCGAGGCGGCCCGGGGCCGGGTGGTGGTCCCCATGGATGTCGATCTGCAGGACCCGCCCGAGCTGATCCTGGCCATGATCGACAAATGGCGCCAGGGCTATGAGGTCGTGCTGGCGCGGCGCGCCAACCGGGAGGCCGACGCCTGGACCAAGCGCGTTTTCGCCGCCCTGTTCTACAAGCTGCACAACCGCATCGCGGACCCCAGGATCCCGGAAAACATCGGCGACTTCCGGCTCATGGATCGGGCGGTGGTCGAAGCCCTGCGGCGCCTGCCCGAAACCCGCCGCTTCATGAAGGGGCTCTTCGCCTGGGCCGGGTTTCGCACCGCCTGCCTGGATTACGTGCGGCCCGGGAGAGTGGCGGGACAGAGCAAGTTCAACGGCTGGCGCCTGTGGAATTTCGCCATCGAGGGGATGACCGGCTTCAGCACGGTTCCCCTGCGCATCTGGACCTATCTGGGGGCCCTGGTCTCGCTGCTGTCCTTCAGCTTTGCCATCTTCATCGTTCTCAAGACCCTCATCCGCGGGGTGGACGCCCCCGGCTACGCCTCCTTGATGGTGGCGGTCACGTTTTTCGGGGGCCTGCAGCTCATCGGCATCGGGATGCTGGGCGAGTATCTGGGCCGAACCTATCTCGAATCCAAGCGCCGTCCGGTTTATCTGATCCGGCGCATCTACGAGTCCGCTGCCGTGGGAGCGGTTTTCAACCGCGACGAGCCGTCGTCTGGCGGAGGTTTGGATCGCCCTTAAAAAGGGCTCCCACAGGGGCAGAGATTTTTTCGTGGGAGCGGATTTCAGCCGCGACGAGCCGTCCGCGGGGAAAGAAGCACCGCCGTATGGACCTCAAGGAAACCGCCATTCTCGGCGCCGACATCGCGCACCACTGGTATTACCAGGCCAAGTTGGAGGTGCTGATCGCTTTTCTGGGCCGGCCGGCTCCGGTCAGGATCCTGGACGTCGGGGCGGGATCGGGGTTTTTCGCCCGCCGCCTGCTGGAGCGCACCGCGGCCCGGGAGGCCTGGTGCGTGGACCCCGGCTACGCCGCCGACCGCGACGAAAGGCAGTCCGGCAAGCCGATCCATTTCCGCCGCCGCGTCGGCGCCGTCGACGCCGACCTGGTCCTGCTGATGGATGTCCTGGAGCATGTCGACCACGATGCGGCCCTGCTGGCCGAATACGCGGGCAAGGTGCCGTCCGGATGCCGCTTTCTCATCACGGTGCCGGCCTTCCAGTGGCTCTGGAGCGGGCACGACGTCTTTCTGGGCCACCGCCGGCGCTACACCCTCCCTGAAATCGAGGCGGCCGCCCGCCGCGCCGGTCTGCGGGTGGAATCCGGCGCCTATTGTTTTGCCCCGGTCTTTCCCATGGCGGCGGCCCTTCGCATGGCCAGCCGTATTTCCGGCGGCGGCGGGCCGCCCCGCTCCCAATTGACCCGCCATTGCCCCATGGTCAACCGGACCCTGAAATGGCTGTGCCGTCTGGAGCGGCCCGTCATGCGCCTGAATCGCGTCGCGGGGCTCACCGCCCTGTGCCGGGCCACCCGGGTCTGAAGCCCCATTCGATGAACCGCCGCCCCCGCGCCGTCGCGATCCTCCTGCCGGCGGCGTTCGGCCTCGCGGCGTTTTTCGTCGTGGCGGGCCACCGGGCCCTGGATCCCACCAACCTGGCCCTGTTCGACAATCCGGACAGCGTCGTGGGCTACCTGGGATGGCATTTTTTCCGCTTTGACGACTGGTCCTTTCCCCTGGGATTGAACCCCGATTACGGTCTCGAGCTGGGCAGCGCCATTCTGTTTTCGGACAGCAATCCCCTGCTGGCCTTTCTCTTCAAGCCCTTTTCAGCCCTCCTGCCGGTGCCCTTCCAGTATGCCGGGATCTGGCTCCTGGCCTGCTTCGTTTTGCAGGCCGGGTTCGGCTGGCGCCTGGCGGGCCTGGTCACCAGCCATCCGGCCCTGCGCCTTCCGGCCATGGGCCTGTTCGTCTTCGCGCCGCCCTTCCTGTTCCGGCTCAACGGTCATTTCAATCTGGCCGGACATTTTCTCATTCTGGCGGCCCTCTACCTGGCCCTCCATCCGGCCCCCGGGCGGCGGCGCCTGGCCTGGGGAAGCCTGCTGGTGGCGGCGGCCCTGGTGCACGCCTATCTGCTGGCAATGGCGGGGATCCTCTGGCTCGCCGATCTGGCCGGGCGCCTGTGGACCCGGGACTTGCCGCCCAGCGCGGCCGCCGCCGAACTGTGCGGGCTGACGGCCATTGTCGGCCTGGCCTGCTGGCAGAGCGGCTACTTCAGCGTGGGGGACGGCACCACCGAGGGCGGATACGGGTTTTATCGCCTCAATCTGCTCTCGCCCCTCGACGCCAGCGGCTGGTCCTTCGTCCTGCCGGATATCGCCCAGGGCCCCGGCGACGGCGAGGGCTTCAACTTTTTAGGATCCGGGGTCCTGTTGCTGCTGGCCGCCAGCCTGCCGGTCCTGGTTCGCGGCCGGGCCGGCGTGATGGCCGGGATCCGCTGCAGACCCTTTCTGGCGGCGGCCCTGGCCGGGCTGAGCGTTTACGCCCTGTCCCACCGGATCGGGGTCGGGGCGCTGGAATTGGGGTACCCGCTGCCCGCAACCCTCGTGGCGCTGGCCAACACCTTCCGGGCCTCCGGGCGGATTTTCTGGCCGGTTTTTTACATCCTCGTCTGGGCCGCCGTCTTCTGGACAGTCCGCGGCTGGCCCCGGCCCGCCGCGGCCGGAATCCTGGCGGCGGCCTGCCTGATCCAGGCCGCCGATACCCGGGCGGGATGGCGCGTTTTGCGCAGCGGGTTGATGCGTCCGCCCGCCTCGATCCTGGAAACCGCCCTGCGGGACCCCTTCTGGGAGCAGGCGGCCGCGGTCTACCGCAAGGTCCGCTGGGTGCCGCCCCAGCGGGTCTCGCCGCGCTGGCGGGATCTGGCCGTCTATGCCGCCGCCAGCGGCCTGGCCACCGACGCCGCCTACCTGGCCCGGGTCGGCCGCACGGCTCTGGAAACGGCCCGGGGCCGGGCGGCGGCGGCCCTCGCCACGGGCCGCTACGAGGCCGACGCCCTCTACGTGCTGGACGACGCCCTGGCGATCGAAGCGGCCTCGAATCCGAACCTCATCCGCTTCGATCCCCGGGCCGACGCCCTGGCCCGGGTCGATGGGTTCACTGTCCTGGCCCCCGGGTGGCGCCTGCGGCCGGAGCGCCCGCCGTTCGGCGCGGACCTGGCCTGGGGCAACGGGGCCGAGGCCCCCTTGCCCGGCCGCAAACTCTTTCTCGGCCGGGCCGGGGCCGCCGCGGCCCATCTGCTCACCAGTGGGTGGTCGACTCCCGAAGACTGGGGAACCTGGTCGGACGGCCCCCAGGCCGAGATCCGGATTCCGGCCTCGGCCCACATCCGCGCCATCCGCCTGGAGGCCATGGCCCTGGTCGCGCCCCAACATCCGCGCCAGACGGTGGCCGTCCGGATCAACGACCGGGCGGTGTCCACCTTCGTCCTGGGCGAACCGACGGGAAACATCCTCGAGATCGCCGTTCCCGAAGAGGCGCGCGGCCCGTCGACGGCGGATGGGGTGCTGCGCCTGCGCCTGATCTTTCACAACGCCGCGCGGCCCGTCGACCTGGGCCTCAGCGACGACCGGCGCACCCTGGCCCTCGGGGTGCAGACCCTCAGCGTCCACTGACGGGCGACATGCACGCCATCTCCGTTCGCAACCTCGGCAAGGCTTACAAGCAGTATCCGTCCCGCTGGGCCCGGCTGGCCGAATGGATCCTGCCCGGCGGCCGACCGCGCCATCGGCTCCACTGGGTGCTCCAGGGGATCACCTTCCATGTTCGCGCCGGCGAATCGGTGGGCATCGTGGGCGTCAACGGCGCCGGCAAAAGCACGCTGCTCAAGCTGATCACCGGCACCACCTGTGCCACCACCGGCAAGGTGGTCCTGCATGGCCGGGTGGCGGCTTTGCTGGAACTCGGCATGGGGTTCCATCCTGAGTTCAGCGGCCGTCAGAATGTTCTCATGGCCGGCCAGCTGCTCGGCTACACCGTCGAGGAAATCGAGGCCCGGATGCCCGCCATCGAAGCGTTTGCCGAGATCGGGGATTTCATCGACCAGCCGGTGAGGGTCTATTCCAGCGGCATGCAGATGCGCCTGGCCTTCAGCGTGGCCACGGCCCGGCGACCCGACGTACTCATCGTGGACGAGGCCCTGTCCGTGGGCGACGCCTATTTCCAGCACAAGAGCTTCGATCGGATCCGCTGGTTCAGCCGGGAGGGGACGACCCTGCTCATCGTCAGCCACGACCGCCAGGCGATTCAGGCGGTCTGCGACCGGGTACTCCTGCTGGACGGCGGTAATCTGGTCATGCAGGGCGAGCCCGAGGCCGTGATGGACTACTACAACGCCATGCTGGCCCGAGGCGATCATCGGACGGTCCGCCAGCAGGCCACCGTGGGAGGCAAAGTGCAGACCATTTCCGGCGACGGGCTGGCCAGGGTCAAAACGGCGGTTCTGCTCAACGCCCGGGGCGAACCCCTCGAGGTGGTCAATGTGGGTGAACCGCTGACCCTCAAGGTGGTCGTCCAGGTCGACCAGGATCTTCCGGAGCTGGTGCTGGGATACCTCATCAAGGACCAGCTCGGGCAGCCGGTGTTCGGCACCAACACCCATCACTTGAAACGCGTCCTGAAATCGGTCGAGAAGGGCCGGTCGCCCGTTTTCGCCTTCCGCTTTCCCGCCAATTTCGGTCCGGGGAGCTACTCCGTGGCCATCGCCTTGCACACCGGCGACACCCATATCGACCACAACTATGAATGGCGGGATCTGGCCCTGGTATTCCACGTGGTCAACCTGGACAAGGACACCTTCGTCGGCACGGCCTGGCTGCCTCCCGACCTGGAGTGCACCCCATGAGGGATGATTTTTATCATGCGTTCGAAGAGCGGTTCAGAGGGAGCCGGGAGTCCATCCTCGAGCGGCTGCGCGTCTATCTGCCCTTTGTCGAACCCCTGCGAAAAGTTGAAGACAAGGCCCGCGTTTTGGATCTGGGCTGCGGCCGGGGTGAATGGCTCGAACTGATGGACGCGTCCGGACTGGCCGCCGATGGCGTCGATCTCGACCCTCACATGGTGGAGGCCTGTTGCCGGCGGGGCCTTTCGGCGCGGCTGGGGGAAGCCGTCGCCCATCTGGGCGATCTTGGCGATCAGAGCCGGACGCTGATCACGGCTTTCCATCTGGTGGAGCACCTTCCCTTCGAACAGGTTTGCGCGATGGTGTCCGAAGCCCTGCGCGTCTTGACCCCGGGGGGCTTGCTGATTCTGGAAACCCCCAACCCCGAAAACTTCGTCGTCGCCACCCGCGACTTCTACCTCGATCCCACCCACCAGCGGCCCCTGCCTCCCCCGCTGCTCGCCTTTCTGACCGAATACGGGGGGTTCGTGCGTATCCAGGTGTTGCGTCTGCAGGAGTCCAAGGCCCTGGAGCGGAACCCGTCTCCCAGCCTCAATGATGTCTTGGGCGGGGCCAGCCCCGACTATGCGGTGGTGGCCCAGAAGGCGGCGCCCGCGGATGCGCTGGCGCTTTTCGACCAGGCATTTGATCAGGATCTGGGGCTCCTGGGCCATACCTTGGCCGACCGCTATGACGGGGCCATCCTAAACCGGGAGCGGCGGGCCGGTGAGGCGTTGCGGCAGGTTGAAGAAGCGGTTCACCAGCTTCAAGACACGCTTCGGACCACGCAGACGCAGGCTGGTCAGGCCTGGAACGAAGCCCGTGCGGCCCAGGCCCAGGCCGAACAGGCATGCAACGAGGCCCGTGCGGCCCAGGCCCAGGCCGAAGTGGCCCGCAACGAGTCCCGTGCGGCCCAGGCCCAGGCCGAACAGGCATGCAACGAGGCCCGCGCGGCTCAGGCCCAGGCCGAAGTGGCCCGCAACGAGGCCCGGGCGGCCCAGACGCGGGCCGGCCAGGCCGAAGACGCCCTGGCCGCCATTTACCGGAGCCGCTCCTGGCGCCTCACGGCGCCTCTGCGCTTCTTGTCATTGAGCGTCTCCCGGGGAAATCTCCGTCTCAGGACCACCCTTCGAAGGGGGCTGGAAACGGGATATCACCTGCTGAACCGCAATCCGTCCCTCAAGCAGCGCATTCTCCGGAGCGTGGCGGTCTTTCCCTCCCTGGAGGCCCGGCTGCGCCGGGCGCTGTACCGACAGATTTTCGGCGGGGCGTTCCGGCCGGAGGATCCGCCGCCGCGCCGGCCGTCGGTTGTTTCGGCCGAAGGCCTTGCGGAGACCGGCGCCAAGGCGCTCCAGGACGCGCTCAGCCCGCGGGAGCGCCAGATCTTCCGGGATCTGAAGAACGCTTTCCAAAGCGTCGCGCCGGAAGAATGACGGGGGCCTTGGGATCGCTGGGACGCGCCAAACGCCCCTAGTCGCCGAGTCTCTGAGTTTCGGCGGAAGCGCAGCGCCCCTGGTCGCGGATGCAATCCGCCCGCTTGCGCTTTCGCGCGCAGGCAAGCGCCCATGCCATGTGCCGGCCCCTTGTCGGCCGCTTGTCCCTTCAGGCGTTGGGACAAGCGCTTGACTTCCTAACGCCCATGATTCCCATGACTCCCATGCATCCCATAATTCCCATAATTCCCATCACCCCCATCCCCCCCGAACCCGCCTGATGCGCATCGTCATCGACCTCCAGGGGGCCCAGTCCGAAAGCCGCTTCCGCGGGATCGGCCGCTACAGCCTCGCCCTGACCCAGGCCCTGATCCGCCACGGCGGCCGCCATGAGATCCTCGTGGCCCTCTCGGGACTTTTCCCCGACACCCTCGCGCCCCTGCGCCGGGAGCTGGCGCCCCTTGTGCCCCGGGAAAACGTGCGCGTCTGGCACGCCCCCGGTCCGGTGAGGGCCTGCGGAGACGGCAACGAGGCGCGCCGCAGGGCCGCCGAACTGATCCGGGAGGCCTTTCTGGCCCGTCTGGAGCCGGATCTGGTGCTGGTGAGCAGCCTCTTCGAGGGCTACGTGGACGATGCCGTGGCCTCCATCCGGCGCCTGGCGGTCCACCCCCCGACGGCCGTGATCCTCTACGATCTGATCCCCCTGCAGGCCCCGGCGGACTATCTGCCCACCGAACGGCAGCGCGACTATTACTTCGGCCGGATCGATTCCCTCAAACAGGCCGACCTGCTGCTGGCCATCTCGCAAAGCGCCCGCCAGGAGGCCCTGGCCCATCTGGGCGTTTCCCCCGACCGGGTCTTGAACATCTCTTCGGCCGTCGCCCCCGTCTTCTGCCCGGGTCCCGTTTCCGCCGGCCGGCTCCAGGATCTGCGGGCCCGCTGCGGGATTTGCCGCCCGGTGGTCCTGTGCGTGCCCGGGGGCTTCGATGCCCGCAAGAACATCCGCCGCCTCGTTCTGGCCTGGGCCGGCCTTGCCCCGGACGTCCGGCGCGCCCGCCAACTGGTCATCGCCAGCCGCTTCAGCCCCGAGGAGCTCGCCCTAGTGCGGCGCTGGACCCGCCAGGGGCGCCTGGGCGACGACGAGGTGGTGCTGACCGGCCACCTGGAGGATGCGGACCTCATCGCCCTTTACCGCTCGGCCGAACTCTTCGTCTTTCCCTCCGTCCGGGAGGGGTTCGGCCTGCCGGTGCTGGAGGCCATGGCCTGCGGCGCGCCCGCCATCGGATCGAACACCTCCAGCGTCCCGGAGGTGATCGGCCGCGCCGACGCCCTTTTCGACCCCCTCGACGTGGCCGGCATGAGCGCCCTGATGGCCCGGGTGCTGGCCGAGGATGATTTTCGCGAGGACCTGCGGCGCCACGGTCTGGCGCAAAGCCGGCGGTTCTCCTGGGATGCCTGCGCCCGGCGGGCCATCGCCGCCATGGAGGACTTCCGGGGCCGCCATTCGCGCCGTTGCCCGGGGGGCCGCGGCGACACCCGGCCGCGCTTGGCCTTCGTTTCGCCCCTGCCGCCCCAGCGCACGGGGATCGCCGACTACAGCGCCGAACTGCTGCCGGCCCTGGCCGAACACTACGCCATCGATCTGGTGACGGTGTCCGCCGAGGTCGACGGGCAGAGGATCTCCGGGGACTGGCCCGTCCGCGACCCCCGGTGGCTGCGATCCCACCCCGGCGCCTATGACCGCGTGCTTTACCACATGGGCAATTCCCCCTTTCACCGGCACATGCTCGACCTGCTGGGGGTGGTGCCCGGAACGGTGGTCCTGCACGATTTTTTTCTCGACGGCCTGATGAGCTGGCGCGAGCTCCAGGCCGGGGAGGCGGGGGCCTGGACCCGGGCCCTTTTCGAGGCCCACGGATACCTGGCGGTCCGGGATCGCCTCCTGGAGCCCGAGGCGGCCAGGATCCGCTATCCGGCCAACTGGCCGGTCCTGGCCCAGGCCCAGGGGATCATCGTCCATTCCGCCTGGGCGCGGCAACTGGCCCGGGACTGGTACGGGCAAGCGGCGGCCGCCCACTGGGCGGTGATTCCCCATCTGCGCGCCCCGGTGGACCGGCCGGACCGGGAGGCGGCCCGCGGCCGGCTCGGGATCCCCCGGGACGCCTTCGTGGTGGGCAGCTTCGGCTTCCTCGACCCCACCAAATGCAACCACCGCCTGCTGGAAGCCTGGCTGGCCAGCGTCGCGGGGCGCAACCCCCGGGGGCGGCTGATCTTCGTGGGGGAAAATCACGGGGGCGATTACGGGATCCGGCTGACCCGCGCCATCCGCGACAGCGGGGCCGGGGACCGGATCCAGATCACCGGTTTCGCGCCCCGCGAGACCTTTCGGCGCTACCTGGCGGCCGTGGACGTGGCCGTGCAGTTGCGCACCGGTTCCAGGGGCGAGACTTCCGGTACGGTCCTGGACTGCATGGCCCATGGGCTGCCGACCCTCGTCAACGCCCACGGATCGTTGGCGGAACTGGATCCCCGGGCGGTCTGGATCCTGCCGGAGCGCTTCGCGGAGGCCGCCCTGACAGCGGCCCTGGACCGGATCTGGCACGAACCGGAACACGGGCGGGATCTGGGCCGCAGGGCCCGGGCGGTCATTGCCCGGGACCACGCCCCGGCACGCTGCGCCCGCCTCTATGCCGATGCCGTCGAGGCATTCGACCGGCGCGTGCGGACGTCGCCGGCGGCCCTGGCCCAGGCCGTGGCCCGGGACCGGCGACAGGCGCCCGGGGACGCGGAGCTCGTCGATCTGGCCCGCTGCATCGCGGCCTCCCTGCCGCCGCCGGGTCCCGCCCGGCGGCTCTTTCTGGATGTCACCGGCACCTGGCGCTGCGACCTGAAAACCGGGATCGAACGGGTGGCGCGCTCCCTGATGGCCGCCCTGCTGGAGGCCCCGCCCCCGGGGGTGCGCGTCGAACCGGTGCGCCTGGCGGAGGCCGGGGGGCGCTGGCACTACCGCCAGGCCCACCGCCTGGCCCTCGAAACGCTGGGCGGCGATCCAGGGCTCCTGGCCGAGGAGGCCATCGATGCGCGCGCGGGCGACATCCTGCTGCGGCTGGATCTTTCCGGGGACCTGATGGTTCCGGCCCAGCGCGCCGGACTCTTCGCCGAGCTGAGAGGCCGGGGGGTCGAGGTCTACAGCCTGGTCTTCGACCTGCTGCCGGTGCGCCTGCCCCAGGTCTTTCCCCCGGGGGCGGACCGCCTGCACGTCCAGTGGCTCGAGGCGGTGGCGCGCCTGGACGGCGCCATCTGCATCTCCCGGTCCGTGGCCGAGGATCTGGCCCGCTGGCTGGACCAATCCGGCCTGGACGGACCGGAGGGCGGGGAATTCAAGATCGGATGGTTTCACCTGGGCGCGGATTTTCGCCCCGCCGATCCCGGCCGGGACGGGGCAGGGGAGGTGGAACGGATCCTGGCGCCGCTGGCGGGGCGCCCCACCTTTCTCATGGTGGGCACCATCGAACCGCGCAAGGGCTACCGGGAGACCCTGGAGGCCTTTTCCCGCCTCTGGGACCGGGGTGTGGACGTGAACCTGGTCATCGTGGGCCGGGAAGGGTGGACCCATCTTGCCTCCGCCATGCGCCGGGACATCCCGGCGACCGTGGACCGGCTGCGGCGGCACCCGGAGCGCGGCCGGCGCCTCTTCTGGCTGGAGGGGATCGACGACGCCGGCCTGGAAAAGGTCTATGCCGCCGGCACCTGCCTCATCGCCGCCTCCTACGGCGAGGGGTTCGGCCTGCCCCTCATCGAGGCCGCCCGCCGCCGGCTGCCGATCCTGGCCCGGGACATCCCCGTCTTTCGTGAGGTGGCCGGGGACCACGCGGCCTATTTCAAGGCCGCGGATGCGGGGGATCTGGCCGAGGCGCTGCGCGGCTGGCTGGAACGATGGTCCCGGGGCGACGCTCCCGGATCGGAAGGGATGGGGCAAATGAGCTGGAGGCAAAGCGCCCGGCAGGTTCTGGACGTCTTGCTCAAGCACGCCTGGACCGGCCGTCACGTGTCCCGGCAGGTGCGCCGCAAGGCCCTGGACGAGCACCTGGAGCGGATTCACCGCGCCCGAATCGCCATGGTGAGCCGGCTGCTGCCGCCGGCGGGCGTCATCCTGGATCTGGGGGGGGCCAACTGCCCGCTGTACCGCATGGGGTATCCCCATCGTTTCCAGAAATTGTATCTCATCGATCTGCCGGCGGAAAACCGCCATGACATGTACAAGGAAATCGTTGTCGATCCCGACTGCGACGGTGGAGAGGTGGTGGTCCGCTACGGGGACATGACGGACCTGGCGGATTTCGCCGACGACAGCGTCGATCTGGTCTGGTCCGGCCAGAGCATCGAGCACGTTGCCGTGGAGGCCGGAGAGCGGATGTGCCGCGAGGCGTTCCGCGTCCTGCGCAAGGGGGGATGGTTCTGCCTGGACACGCCCAACCGCCGCCTGACGCAAATCCACACCCGCCAATCGGGGGGCGGCTTCATCCACCCGGAACATCGGGTGGAGTATTTCCCCGCCGAACTGAGCGCCCTGTTGAGGGCCGCGGGATTTTCCATCCGCCAGGCCCGGGGCATCTGCGAGATGCGCCAGACCGTCGCCACGGGGCGGTTCCACTACGAGGATTTTCTCTTCGGGGAGCCCATCACGGAAAACCTCGCGGACAGCTACATTCAGTTTTATGCCTGCGTCAAAGATTAGGTGTGCCGTGACATTCTCGGCAGCCGCAAAGCGCCGCTAGTCGCGGATGCAATCCGCCTGCTTGCGCGCTGCGCGCAGGCAAGCGCCCACGCAATGCGCCGGCCTCCGGTCACTTCCCGCTTTGCGACAAGCGGCCAGCACCATAACTCCCATAATTCCCATAACTCCCAACCCTCCAAAGGCCCCCATGGCCCGAAAGCAGACGGCATGACCCGCATCCTGGGCCTGTCCGCCTTCTACCACGACAGCGCCGCCGCCCTGGTGGAGGACGGGCGCATCCTGGCTGCCGCCCAGGAGGAACGCTTTTCCCGCCGCAAGCACGACGCCGGTTTTCCGGCCCGGGCGATCCGCTTCTGCCTCGAAGCGGGCCGGATCAGCCTCCAGGACCTGGATTACTGCGTCTTTTACGACAAGCCTCTGCTCAAGTTCGAGCGCCTTCTGGAAACCTATCTGGCCTTCGCGCCCCGGGGTTTCAAGTCGTTTTTGACCGCCATGCCGGTCTGGCTCAAGGACAAGCTGTATCTCAAGCAGCAGTTGCGCCGCGACCTCGCGGAGTTGAATCCAGGGGCGGGCAGGGCCCTGCCGCCGCTGCTGTTTGCCGAACACCACGAGTCCCATGCCGCCTCGGCGTTTTTCGCCAGTCCCTTTGCGGAAGCGGCGGTGCTTTGCCTGGACGGGGTCGGCGAGTGGGCCACCAGCAGCGCCTGGCGGGGGCAGGGCAACCGCCTGACTCCCCTGTGGCAGATCGATTTTCCCCATTCCCTGGGACTGCTCTATTCGGCCTTTACCTATTACATCGGTTTCAGGGTCAACTCGGGGGAATACAAGCTGATGGGGCTGGCCCCTTACGGCGAGCCCGTCTACCGGGATCTGATCCTGGAAAAGCTCGTCACGTTGAGAGAGGACGGCAGCTTCCGGCTCAACCTGAAGTACTTCGACTACGCCACCGGCCTGACCATGACCAACCGGCGTTTCCACGCCCTCTTCGGCGCGCCGCCCAGACCGCCCGAATCCAGACTCGAACAGCGGCACATGGACCTGGCGCGCTCCATCCAGGAGGTGACCGAGGAGATCGTCCTGCGCCTGGCGGACACCCTGCACCGGGACTGCGGTCTGGAGAACATTTGCCTGGCGGGGGGCGTGGCCCTGAACTGCGTGGCCAACGGCAGGCTGCGGCGTGAAGGGCCGTTCAAGGCCATATGGGTTCAGCCCGCGGCCGGAGATGCCGGGGGCGCGCTGGGGGCCGCCCTGGCGGCCTGGCACCAGTACCTGGGCCGCCCCCGCGAGGCCGACGGCCGCAACGACGCGATGGGGGGCGCCTGCCTCGGCCCCCGCTACGCCAATGACGACATCCAGGGCCGCCTGCGCGCCCTGGGGGCCGATTACCGCCTGCTGGAAGACGCGGTCCTGTACGGCGAGGTGGCCGGGCTCCTGGCCGCCGGCAAGGTGGTGGGCTGGTTTCAGGGGGCCATGGAGTTCGGCCCCCGGGCCCTGGGCAACCGCTCCATCCTGGGGGATCCGCGCGATCCGCGCATGCAGTCGACCATGAACCTCAAGATCAAATTCCGGGAGTCCTTTCGGCCCTTCGCGCCGGCCGTTCTGGCCGAACGGGCCGCCGACTACTTCGATCACCCGGACGCCAGTCCCTACATGCTCATCACCGCGCCGGTGAAAGCGGCCCATCGTCTGGCCGCGCCGCGCAACGGGCAAGGGCCGTCCGGCCTCGATCGGCTGCATGTCCCGCGTTCCACGGTGCCGGCCGTCACCCATGTGGACGATTCCGCTCGCCTGCAAACCGTGTCGGCGCGGACCCATCCGCGCTTCCACGCCTTGCTGAAAGCCTTCGAGGCGCGCACCGGCTGCCCCCTGCTGATCAATACCTCGTTCAATGTGCGCGGCGAGCCCATCGTCAACACGCCCGAAGAAGCCTACCGCTGCTTCATGCGCACCGACATGGACCATCTGGTGCTGGGTAACTGCCTTCTGGAAAAAAAGCGCCAGCCCCCGTTTCCCGAAAGCACGGACTGGCAGCGGGAGTTCCCCCTTGACTGAGCGGATGCGATGACTGCTGGCGCCCTTTCGACCCAAGGCGAACTGCGCCGTTTCGGGCTCGTCATGGCCACTGTGGTGGCGCTGCTGTTCGGCCTGGCCCTGCCGATGCTCTTCGATCGGCCGCACCCCCTCTGGCCCTGGATCCTGGCCGCCCTATTTCTTGGCGCGGCCGTGGTCTGGCCCCGGGGCCTGGGCCCGGTGTATCGGACCTGGATGGCCTTCGGCGGTCTCATGGCCCGGGTCAATGGCGTTTTCATTCTGGGCCTGGCCTATGTCCTGCTGGTCATTCCCATCGGACTGGCGATGCGGCTGTGGCGCGTCGACCCGCTCCATCTTCGGCCGCCGCCATCCGGCTCCCTGCTGAAGAAAAGCACCCCCCGCCCTCCTTCTCACATGGAAAGACCGTTTTGAGGAATTGAGATGCTGGAACTGATCAAGGATCTGTGGGCTTTCATGGGCGAACGGCGCAAGTACTGGCTGGCGCCGCTTCTGATCCTGCTGGTGCTTCTCGGCGCCCTGCTGGTGGTGGGCCAGGGTTCCGTGGTGGCCCCCTTCATCTACAGCCTGTTTTGACCCATGGGACCGCGCTCGCGCCTGTCCCTGGCAGGCATCAATCTGATGGTGTTTCTGGCGCTTGTCCTGCTGGCCGAGGGCGGCGCCCGCCTTCTGGCCGGGCCCGAGGCCAGGCCGCTTTTCGACGACGGCGCGCTGAGAACCCGGGGCCGCCCTTTTGTCGCGCCGCACCCCCGGCGGGGGTTCGCCCTCATTCCCGGCTATTCCGGCCCGCTCTACCATATCGACGGGCAGGGGTTCCGCGCGGCACCCCCGGCGCCGGCCGGCGCTCCGCTCCTTGTCGCCCTAGGGGAATCCACCACCTTCGGCTGGGACGTCCCGGACGACGGCACCTATCCGGCGCAGCTCCAGGAACTGGCCGCGGCCCGGGGTCCGGCCCTTGAAGTGGTCAACGCGGGGGTGCCGTCCTACAGTTCCACCCAGGTGCTGTTGTATCTGGAGGAGATTCTGGAGCGGCGCCGGCCCGCCGGCCTCCTGGTGAGCATCCTGTGGAACGATATCTGGTATTCCACCGCTCTGAACTGGTATCCGCGACTGCTGATCCATCAGCAGCCCCCTGTCTGGCTCGCCCGGGCACTGCGCCACTCGGCGCTGCTGCGCGTCATCCTGCTCAAGTCCCGGCCGGATCAGGCCGCCGTCGTCGATCGCTTCAACCCCGAGGCGCTGGCCCAGTATGCCAGCAATCTGCGGGCCATGCTGGAAGTGGCCAGGGCCCGCGGGGTGCCGCTGATCCTGGTGGAGCCACCTTTCTGTCCCGACTTGCTGCCCCCCGAAGGGTTGAATGAATTTCACGTTCGCTACACCCGGGATTTTTTCCTGGAAACGGCGCGCCAGTACCGCCGGACGATGAAATCCCTGGCCGCGCAATACGGCGCGCCGGTGCTGGATCACCGGCTCTCGCTGGAGAACGGCGGGGGCCCGAGGGAGCTGTTCCTGGATTTGCTGCATCCCAGCGCGGCGGGCAACCGGCTCATGGCCGAGGATCTGCTCGAGGGGTTGATGGAGATTCGCGGGATTCTCCCGTTTGATGCCGAAATCGAATAATCGTGCGTTGGGCATGTTTGCGATTTTCGGCGGCGTTCCGATAAAAGGTTGTGGCACCATTATTCCCATAACTCCCACTCCCCCACCCCCGCGCGTTTCCCGCTGCGAAGCCGCCCAGGGCAATCGGGTAATTTGTCACAGACCTGCCGTGATCTTGTCCCGGATCCCCCGGCCAGCCTTGATCCTGCTTGATTTTAGGCTTGAAATCGGATAGGATCCGCGCCATATACAAGGCAGAGTCGATACGGCGTGAGAAATTTTTTTTAAATGAATTGAATTTGTTTGATTTTTTTGGAGAACATGGTAATATCGCCCCCGAACATCAGGCATTTTCCTTGGAGCCTGGTGAATTTTTTTGTTTTCTACTTTAATTTCAACAGGTAAGAGGTAAGTGGCATATGGGCCGCAGATGCCTGGACACCTCCTGACGACGCGTGGCGTTCCGTGGTGGTGTCCTTTATTTTGTTTATGATGAAGCGATTTAACGCTTGTTTTTCTTCTTCTCTAAAGGAGGGATCGAATCATGGCTCTGACTCAGACTCAGGTTTCGCAGCTTTACGTGGCGCTTTTCGGCAGGGCATCGGAAGGTTCGGGCAACTTCTACTGGCAGAGTGTCGGGAAGGACATGGTCGGCACGGCGCAGGCCATGCTGGAAACCCAGGCCGCGAAAGATTATTTCGGTTCCACCCTGGATGACAACCAAGCGTTCATCGAATTCATCTACCAGAACACCCTGGGCAAGACCTACGCCGACGACCCGGCGGGCATCGACTACTGGGTCAACGCCCTGAACAACTGGGGCCTGTCCAAGGCCCAGGTGGTCACCTCCCTCATCGAGGCGGTCATCAATCCGGCCAACGCGGGTGCCGCCCAGACCATGTTCAACAACAAGGTGGCGGTGTCCGACTACTGCGCGCAAAAGATCCAGGGCACGGGTATCGGTCTCGATGCCTTTGTGGACTTTATCGATGATGTGACCAACACCACGGCATCGGTGGCCGACGCCAAGGCCGAGATCGACGCCTACCTGCGCGAGGGGCTGAGCCAGACCGAGGTGTCCCAGCTTTACGTGGCGATCTTCGGGCGCGCCTCCGAGGGCGCCGGCAACCTGTTCTGGCAGCACGCCAACCTCGGTATGGTGGATACCGCCGCGGAAATGCTGGACACCCAGGCGGCAAAGGACTACTTCGGCAACAGCCTGGACAGCGATCAGGCCTTCATCGAGCACATTTACCAAAATACCCTCTGCAAGACCTACGCGGACGATCCGGGCGGCATCGACTTCTGGGTCGCCAACCTGGAAAACGGGATGTCCCGGGCCCAGGTGGTGGTGGAGCTGATCAATGCGGCCCTTCGCGATGACAACAAGGGCGTGGCCCAGGACATCTTCAAGAACAAGGTGGCCATCTCCAACTACACCGCGGACACCATCCACGAGTACGATGCCGACATTCCCTTCCAGTACATCGTCTCCCTGTGCAGCAACACCCAGGCGTCGGTGGACTACGCCAAGGACATCGTGGACCGCTTCGGTCCCACCAGCACCTTCACCCTGAAGGAAGCCACCGTCGAGCAGACCGTCAAGACGGTGGTGGAGTCCGGCTCCAAGACCGAGATCATCGAGACCCCGGTCATCACCGTGCTCGACCCGGTCATCGAGACCAAGAACTACTGGGTCCAGAGCTCCTCGGGCGAGGTGGTGGAGATCGGCGTGTTCTGGAAGCTGGTGGACGAATATCTGGCGCCCTTCCTGGCCACCAATCTTTCCCAGCAGATCGCCGGGCTGGAGCGCGTCGAAGACGCCCTGGCGCAGATTGTGAATATCACGCTCGCCGGTGTTCAGGATGATCTGCAGGGCGAAGGCGTGTCCGGCCCCGGCGAAGTCGCCGGCGGGGATGTCACCGGCGTCAATACGACCAACACGGGGAATAATTCGGGCGAGGGGTCGAGCACCGGCGATCAGACCGGCGGCACCTACAACGAGGACGAGGGCGTCAAGGAAGGCGACTATACCGGCAATTACGAGATCACGGTGCACTTCGCCGACGGCACGGTCAACAGCACCATCGTCGAGCTGACCGAGGCCCAGTACGAGTTCATCCACAACCTGCTCTTCGATGCCGAGGGCAACACGCGCTTCGTCACGCGGGACGTGGAAGTCTACAGTTACATGCCCCTGCTGGCGCGCGATCCGGCAACCGGCAAGCTGATTCCCATCGGCACGGACCATCCCGATTACCAGATGTATGGTTCCAAGTATCAGCTTGCGCGGGATGTTGACGGGGCGTTGATTCCCGTCAAGGCCTACGAGTACAGCGTCATCAAGGAAGTGGTGAACACCGAGACCTGGCAGACCGAAGAGATCGTCACCGAGCACGTCGAGGTGCCCATCATCCTGACGCCCACCGTGAACAACGGCGGCACCTCCGAGACCGGCTTCACCGGCCTGGGCAACGACACCATCGTGGCCGGCCGGCTCGAACTGCTCCACGGGGCCTACATCGACGGCGGCGGCGGCTACAACATCCTCGAGGTGGACGCCAAGGGGACCTACGCCCAGCCGCTGGCCCTGCTCAACATCCAGGAAGTGCGCGTCGAGAACCTGCCCAACATTTACACCACACCCCTGGACGGCGACGGCTACCTGGACGTCTCCACCTATCCGGACCTGGCCTCGGTGGCGGCCACCCAGGCCGAGGTGATCGTCTTCCCGCCTGACATCAACGGTGTTCCGGCCACCATCGTCCTTCAGGCTCTGACGCTGCTGGTTACGAAGGGGTCTTATTGCTCCGAATTCGGTGGCTCTGAATACGAGTTGGCCCCGGTGGAAATCCCAGCCGGCACTTACACCGCGGCCCAGTTGGCGGCCATCATCAACCTGGAGATCGGCCTCTATGACGACCAGAACAATCTGGTTGAAATCGCCTCCGTCGATGAATCCACCGATCGCACCAACCTGGTGATCAGCACGGTTGCGCTCGGCCCCGGCGGTGAAATCCGCTTCGCCGGCAATCAGGTGGAAGCCCTGGGCCTGAGCGGGATCGCCTTCGACGGCACCCTGAGCGTGCCCAACCATTATCTCGAAAGCGTCCTGGACCTGAGCCGCGCCGTGGACATCGAACGGCTGGTGATCACGGAAAGCACCGGGTCCTTCAATTTCTCCGACGGCCGCGAACTGGGCGACCTCATCGTCCTCGGCGTGCGCAACGGCGCCACCCTGCGGCTGGAGGGCAGCTTCACCCAGGATGTGACCGTCCATTACAGCGAAGGCCGCAGCGACGACCAGCCCCTGACCGTGGAACTCGTCCTGGGCCAGGTGGCCGGCGACGGCGGTCGCCGCGTCCCGACCCTGGACCTCGTCCACAACACCGATTCTTTGCACCTGGTCTCCCTGGGCGGCGGTTCCAACACCTTCGGCGCCAACGATCTGGGCGGCACCCTCTCCGATTTGATCATTTCGGGCAACGCACGTCTGGACATTATCGGCGATCTGGACCGCTCCTTCCAGGACAGCACCCCGGTGAGCATCGATGCGTCCGCCAACCAAAAAGGCGTGAGCATCGAATTGTCCGATTCGGATTTCGTCACCATTCTCGGCTCTTTGACGGGAGACGATATCTTCGAGATCTCGGATGCGGTGACGGTGGAGATCCAGGGCGGCGCCGGTGACAACCGCTACGAGATCGAGGCGGATGAAGAAGTCACCATCGTCAACGCCGACGGCAATAATGTCTACGAGATCGACGATGCCAGCAAGGCGACGATCACCTCCGGCGACGGCGACAGCAGCTACGATTTCTGGAGAGTCGATGATGTCCGGGTGGTCGCCGGCGACGGCGAGCACACCGTCGATATCGACCGGGCCGAGAAGGTGACCATCGCCGTCGGCGACGGCGACGGCGCCTATTATGTCGACGCCGATGAGCTCGTCATGATCGCCACGGGCAACGGCAACAACCTCTTCGATGTCGAAGGCGCCGAGATGGTGGCCATCGGCTCCGGCGTGGGCAACACGGAATACGAGATCTCCGCCGGCGATGTGACCATCGTGGACGGCGGCGGCAGCAACCTGGTGGACATCTACGCCTACGCGGCCGATGTCACCCTCCTGGGCGACGGCGACAACTTTTACTGGATGGACGTGGTGCTGGGCAATCTCGATGCCCAGGGCGACGGCGACAACTGGTTCCAGGGCCACGTGGTCGATTTCACCGCCACGGTGGGCGACGGGGACAACCGCTTCGACATCAAGGCCTATGATTCCCCGCAGACCAGCATCTGGTGGCTGGAGGACGATTTCGACACCCGCGTGGACATCACCGCCGGCGACGGCAGCAACGAGTTCAACATCTACGCCAGCCCCTTCAACGATCTGGAAGGCGCGATTCTGGCGGTTGTCGAGGATTTGTTCAGTTACGATGGCGAAGGCGGATTTTCACCCGATCTCGGCCTGTGGACCGTCGTGGACGTCATCGGCCACCTCTTCGGCACCGGCATGCACTTCCTGCAGCCGGTGACCATCGACATCAGCGCCGGCGACGGCGGCAACGTGGTCAATATCCCGGGCCTGCCCTACGACCTGGCCGGCGACATCGTCGATCTGGTTGTCTTGCACATCGAAGAGATTTTCGGATGGGAGATTTCCGACTTTTCCCATGCCGGCATCAACCTGGTTGACTTGGTGGGCGACGCCCTGAGCTACATCACCGGCGTGCTGACCACCATCAACATCGAAACCGGCGCCGGCGCGGACGAGATCCTGGTGGCCGGTTCGGACATCACCATCGCCTCGGGGGCCGGCAACGACGTCATCACCCTCATGGGGATCGACGAGGATTACGTTCCCACGGGTGACGGCGCGGTTCTCGACATCGACACCGGCACGGGAGCGGACCTGGTCAAGCTGGGGGCCGCCCTGGATCCCAACTTCCTGGCCTTCGGCACCATCACGGCCAAGGAAGGCTCCAGCATTACCGGTGAGAACATCACCCTGTTCGTCAATACCCTGGCCGACCTGCGCGCCGCCGAGCTTTCCGGCATCACCAAGGTCGTTCTGGACGACGATGCGTTCAATTACCTGAACTCCCTGCCGGCCAACAGCGACATCGAAAATCCGTATGCCAATACCGCCGGCAAGGCCATCCTGACGCTGACGGCCGAACAGTTCGCCGCCATCGGCGCGGAGAATTTCACCGTCGACGGCTCGATTTTCCACACCCACGCCTACATCCGGGTCATCGTCACCGAAACCACCTCCCTGACCGCCCTGGGGGTCGACAACCTGGCGCGCAACATCGATCTGATCCTCGAGATCAACGACGGCGTGACCCTGACCATGACCGCCCAGCAGCTCCATGAACGCGTGGCGCCCGTGGGCGTGACCCTGTCGGACGACATGAACACCGATCTGCCCGACGGCAAGGTGGTGATCACCGGCGGCGGGCTCAATTTCGATCCGTTCAACACCAGCGACACCATCGCCACCAACATCGCCGGAAAGATCTACTACGGCGGCTCCTTGTCCGACGATTTCGGCAGCCATGAGACCGGCTGGTACAACGTCAGCCTCAAGTCGGTCTACAAAGGCTGGGACCGGCCGGCTGACGTGCCCGTGGAAACCGTGCTTACCATCGATGCCGATGTGCTGGACGGTGAAGCGGTCGGCGCCTTCTCCACCTGGCACTACAACCTGGAGATCGTCGGCGCTCAGGACGTGGAATTTACCGGCGGCGCCATCGCCCTCGGCCTCATCAAAGGGGTTCCCACGCATGCGTTCAGCGTGGATTTCTCCACCCTGGAAGGCGACGCCAACGGACTGACCCTGGCCAACTTCGAAACCGTCAGGCTGATCCGCGGCAACGGCGACGATACCCGCGACGCCCGCGTGAACGTGGAACTCAACGGCAACGTCGGTTCGGATGATCAGGGCCTGGATTCCAGCGGGGTCCAGACCTACGTGGTCACCGCCATCAACACGGAGAATGTCTATGACTCCGCTGTCGTCGACGCTTTCCTGGAAGCATGGGATGACTATCAAGCGGATCCGGGAGATCTCGATGCCAGCGTGGCTTTGGTGATTGCCTATGAGGCCTTGAGCGACGAATTCACGGAGCTGGAAAACTTCCTGATCGAGCGGGTGGGCGATACAGGCAATTCGATTCAGCTCAAGAAGGTCGCCGGCGATATCGCGGAGAATTATGACGGCATCTACCAGTTGATCGGCACGCCCAACTTCTACGTCTGCAACGCCACCAAGGACCTGGAAGTCCTCGGCCTGCAGGGCAACTACAGCGATACGATCCGCTTCCTGAATGTCGACCCGAACGTCACCTTCCTGATGGAAGCCAAGTACGACAAGTTCTCCGGTTACACCGTGGGCACGCTTTCGGCCGATTTCGCCCGCTACGGGGCGGATGCCGTGGTCAACGTGGTCCACGTGGGCGGAGACCTGGCGGCCGGCAAGCAGATCGTGGTGGCCGGCATCGACCTGGACAACGCGAAGTCCATCACCGTCAATATCGACAACGGCGACGCGGTCATCCAGGCCATCGGCGGCGATCATGTCAGGGCCCTGGATTTCAATTCGGGCGATGACCTGGCCATCACCCAGGTGCTGGATCTTTCCACCTTGAGCGGACTGGACGCGGCCGGTGTGGCCGGCGATTTCACCGTGACCCTGGAAGGAACCGCACCGGGAGCAGGCTTTGACTTTGTGGCCAGCCAGGGCACCACCACGCTGACCCTGGACGAGGTGGATGCGGGCTACCACTCCAGCTTCACGGCCGAAGACGGAGCCGTCTTCAACATCCTCATCGAGGGCGGCGAGGCCGAATACACCACCGGAAATGGTGATGGACCGACTCAACCCGGAGCCTATGTCGCCACCACCGATCTTTCCTCCGCCACGCTGGACGGTGTCGACTCCATCGCCCTGACCGACAACACCATCCTGGTGTTGACCTATGCCCAGACCGAACTCGTCGGCCCGGCCAACATCAAGCTGGCGCATCCGGGCTTCAACGGCGTGCTGCAGATTCTCGACATCAACGACCAGCCGTTCGATTCCACCGCCTTCGGTCAAGGACTGGGAATCGAAGTGACCGTGGCCCAGGGCACCTGGGTTTTCGACGCGGCCACGGATCTGTCCAACGTCAGCCAGTTCACCATGAACGGCGCCACTAGCGTTACCATGAGCGCCGATCAGTTGGTCGATCTGGCCACCGCCCTGGCGGCGGCGGGCGATATGGACGGTTTTGTCGCTACGGGCACGGATGTTATCAACATCACCGGCCTGACCCAGGCGCATGCCGACTGGTCGATCGAATTCCAGGGACATGAGTATAATTTCAGTGATCTGCTGCTGAAGCTTCATGCCCAGGCGGGGACCATCACTCTGGCGGAAAGCGTGAACCTGGCGGCACCCAATTACCCCGGGCTGGGTGGAAGTGAAGACCTGGAATTCGAGTTCATCCTCGGCGACGGCATGACCCTCGGCCTGGCCACCCTCGACCAGGCAGACGGCCTCAAGGTGGTGGGTGGGACCGACTCGGCAATCAAGATCCTGTTCAGCGACCTTGATGGATCCGCCGGCCCCGATCCGTACATCGTCATCGACGCTTCCGGCTACGATGTCGACGACCTGCTGATCCCCAACCGCCTGATCGACGAGACCAACCTCGATTTCACCTTCTTCGGGCTTTCCGAACGGGTGGAAAAAATCATCTACAGCGACGGCTGGGTGGATGCGGTCGAGCAGACCGTGACCATTCAGGAGGGTATCACCGTCACTGGATGGGTGGTGATCAACAAGCCTGAAGACGATGTCGAGGTGCGCCATCTCACCTTGAATCTCGAAGGCGGCGTGGAAATCGACGGTAATCTGCGGCTCTCGACGACCGAGAAGGAAGATGAGATCGGCAACGAGCTGTTCCACACCATGCTGCAGACCGTGACCATCAATTCCTACGGGACCGAAGCCAACGGTCTGACCGGAAAAACTGCCAATATCATCGACGGCATGATCACCTCCCAGGGAACGGGCTGGCAGGGAACGGGCGCTGATCGGTACCGCAGCACCACCAACAACCTGCTCGATGTGACGATCAACGCCGAACAGGAATTGATCATCAAGGGCGGGATCCTGTTCGAATCGGTGGTCGACTCCAGCCTGCTGATCCCCAACGATGATGCCGCCGTGGCGGTGCTCACCATCAACGGCACGGCCAATGTCAACGTCGGTCTGCTGGATGTCGGCGACAACGATGTCGACGGGCTCCAGGTGGTCAACAACGGCACGGGTACCTTGACCCTGACGCTCAATAGCAGCAATCTCGATCCGACCGATGCGCTGAGCTTTACCGGAACCGGGTCCGTGGTGCTGAACATTCAAGGTAGCGTGGATCTGTCCAACGACGATCTTTCCGCCGTCGATGGCATCGTGCTCGCCGATGGGGCCGTCGTGACCCTGTCCGAAGCGCAGTTCATCTCGTTGGGAGGAGAGAACGTCACGGCTGCCGATCCCAACGCCACCCATGCGCCCGAACTCGTCGTAACGGGCTGGGACGGCCAGCCTCTTGATTTCACCACCGTCGGCGAAGGGGTCTATTTCACGCTGACCACCGCTCAAGGGCCCATCACCGTCGACGCGGCCGTCGATTTTACCGGCGTGGACGGGTTTGTCCTCAACAACGCCCAGATCGTCCTTTCGGCCCAGCAGTTGATCGACCTGGCAGAGTCCCTGGCGGACGCCGCGGGAGGAATGCTGCCCCTCGACATCAGCGCCACCGGTACTGAAAACCGCGTCGACATCACCGGCCTGACCCAGGCGCAGGTTGACTGGAAGTACAAGGTCGGCGCCACGACCTACACCTTCGAGGACATGCTGGCGGCCATCACCGATCCGCCGGTGGATAAGGGCTCGATCACCATCGTCGACGATGTCACGCTGACCGCCACGATCCTCAACGATGCCGCCTACGGCGGATTCACGCTCATCGGCAACTACGATCCGGATCTGCGCGTCAACGTGGTGATGGACGATAAGAACCTTGCCGGCGACCCGAATGGCGGCGGCACCGAATACACCCGCAACGAGGTCGGCTACGACCGCACGGACGGCGTGACCTCCAAGGGTATCGCCGCCTACGTGGTGATCGACCTGGATGACGGGTCCGGGGTCAACAACATCTTCTACGTCTGCAACAACACCGAAGATCTCGCTCTTCTTGGCCTGCAGGAAAACGAAGACGGTACCATCTTCTTCGAGGGCATCAAGCGCGGCGTCAACTTCCTGATGGAAGGCGACGGGTTTGCCAGTTGGGCGGACGTGGAAAAACTGGACGACACCTGGAACGAGTCCAACATCGGCTCGCTGGTGGCGTCCTTCTTCACGCCGGACAATCCCACGGCGACGGTCACCATCAACAACCAGGGCGTGGGCTTAGATCGGAAGAGCACACGTCTGAACTCCAGTCACGTCAGTCAATC
>CALJLV010000167.1 GCA_937982505.1 uncultured Desulfobacteraceae bacterium
ACCACCGAGATCTACACTCTTTCCCTACACGACGCTCTTCCGATCTCATACTTTTTTCACCTTATAAGGAGGATATGGATGGGCGAGCTTTCCCCTCTCCCCCTTACCCCGTTTTCACCCCCCGCAACGCGAACCCGCAGATGCCGCGCTCCCAGCGGCTGAACGCCACGCCAATCAGATAGACCGACTCGCCCCGGTCCAGATACGCGTCGGCATACCCCTTGGCCGCCGAGTAAAAATCGCGCAACACGCATAGCGGATTGCGCCGGTTACGCCAATGCCCGCTAAAGCCCCGAACGCGGCTCTTCGCCGCGCCACAGGCGACCCAGATTGGCCCGGTGGGCCCAGGTGATGGCGGCGGCGGCCGCCAAGGTCCAGAGGGCAAGGGGAAGCGGTCTGCCGGTCAGGTAAACGAACAGAGGTAAGGATACAAAGGCACCCAGCGAGCCCACCGAAACCCGGTCGACGATGCAGACCAGCAGCACGAAGACCATCAGGGCCAGGATCATCGCCGCCGGAGCCAGGGGAAGAAAGGCGCCGATGGCGGTGGCGACCCCCTTGCCACCGGTGCGAAACCCCAGGTAGACGGGAAACAGATGGCCGGCCAGGGCCGCCATGGCGACCAGACCGGCGTAGCCGGCGCCCGCATTGGCGGCCGCATCGACCAGCGCCCCGGCGGCCAGGACGGGAATCATCCCCTTGGCCACGTCGGCCGTCAGGGTCGCAACGGCAATTCGGTTTCCGGCCACCCGGCGCACGTTGGTGGCGCCGATGTTGCCGCTGCCATGGCGGCGCACGTCGGTGCCGGCAAAACAGGCCGTCAGCACCAGGCCGAAAGGCACCGATCCGAGCAGATAGGCCCCTATGGGCAGGAGCGCCAGTTGCAGCAGGAAGGGCATGACGGCCTCCGATAAGACTTGCGGTTCAATAGATGACCCGGTAGTGCAGCAGGATCAGATCGTCGTCCAGGCGCTGGAGGTCGATCAGACCCAGGCGCAGATCCAAAGCGGCGCTAAAGAGCGCAAGGCCCTGGCCGAAAAGCAGGGGAGAGACGGTCAGGATCACCTCGTCGATGAGGCCCCGGGCGGCAAAGAGGGTGTTGATGCGCGCACCGCCGGCCAGAATCGCTTCCTGAAATCCTTCGGCGGCCAGACCGGCCAGGATTTCGCCGGGGGCGCCGGCCGTAAACACCAGATCCGGCGGCCGGCTCACCCGGGTCGGATCACGGCTCAGGACGATGTTGCGGCGGCCGGGCAGGGGCCGGGCCAGGGTGTCGAAGGTCTTGGCGCCCATGATCACCACCCCGGCCTCGCGGCTGCGGCGGGCGAAGAAGCGTTTGTCGGCCGCGCCGGTCCAGTCGGGAAAATGCTCAGCGTCGCGGGCGATCATGCCGTCGGCGGTGACGGCCATGAGCAGAATCAGTTTCATTCATTCCCCTTTGAAAAAAGGGGGCCGGGGGGATTTCCTGGCGGCCTTCCCAAACCCTTCAGACCTTCACATGGACCCGGTGTCCGGCCCGGGGTGACGGAGGTCGAAGGATGCCGGCTGCTTCCGGACTTTTGGCCGTCTTCGGGTTTCGGATAAAAGGTTGACACCTGAACTCCTTTGAAAGGTTGACACCTGAACTCCCGGCGTTCCCAGCGGCGGGGTTGGCGGGGATCTTACCCGTCTTTTCCCGGGGATGCCAGGGGCAGAGTCAGCGTAAAGGTGCTTCCCCGCCCCGGGGCGCTTTCCACCGTGACCTGTCCCCCGTGGGCCTGGGCGATGTGCTTGACGATGGCCAGGCCCAGACCGGTGCCGCCCAGCTTGCGGCTGCGGGCCTTGTCCACCCGGTAGAAGCGCTCGAAGAGCCGCCCCAGGTGCTGGCGCGGGATTCCCGGGCCGTGGTCCCTGACCGCGATGCGGCACAAGTCGTCTGCTCGCGCCAGATCCACCGCCACCCGAGTCCCGGGTTCGGAGTACTTGACCGCGTTGTCGATGAGATTGAAAACGGCCTGCTCCAGCAGGGGGGCCGCGATCCGGCCCCGCAGGGGTTCCGGCGGAGCGGTCTGATCGATGACGATCCGGCGGGCCGCGGCCGCCTCCCGGCACAGTTCCACCGCCCCGGCCACCACCGGTCCGATCTCCCCGGTCTGCATGGGCATGTCGCGGGTCTCGGCATCGCGCTCGATGCGCGACAGCTTCATCAGATCCTCGATGAGGGCCGTCAGACGATGCACATGGCGATCGATGATGCCCAGGAAGCGCTTTGCTTCTTGGGGGTCGTCCACCTGCCCGTGATACAGGGTTTCCACGAACCCCTGGATGGCGGTCAGGGGAGTCTTGATCTCGTGGGACACACTGGCGGCGAAATCCCGCCGCATGTTTTCCAGCCGGCGCAGGTGGGTCACGTCCGCCAGCACCAGGAGCAGTCCCATGGGCCGATCGCCCGCATCGCGCAGCGGGGTGCAGCGGGCGTAGAGGATCCGCTCCTGGGGATCGAAGAGGGAGATGTCGGTTTCCGCGCGGCTGTCGCTCTGATAGGCCCGGGCCACCAGGTGCAGCAGATCGCTGTTGCGGACCACTTCCTGGATGGTCAGCCCCTCGTAGTGGTCCACCGGCCTGCCGCCGAAAAAGTCGGCCGCGGCCCGGTTGACCCGCAGAATGCGCTCTTCGGCGTCCAGGGCCACCACGCCTTCGTCCATGCTCGAGAGGATGGCGGCAATCTCCAGGCGCTGGCGCACTGCCGCCTGGATGCGATCGGCCAGCTGGGCCGCCATGGCGTTCATGGCCTGGGCCAGGGCAGCCAGTTCCACCGTATCGTAGCCCGGCACGCGATGGTCGAGGTGGCCGGCGGCAAAGCGTTCGGCGCCGGACTGAAGCTGCTGGATGGGATAGCTCAGGCGCCGGGATACCCACCAGCCGATGCCGGCCGCCAGGACCGCGATGATTCCGCCCCCCACAGCGATACGCCAGCCCAGGCCGGCCAGGGCCTCCTGGATGGCGCCGATGGGCAGGGCCGTGCGGATGATGGCCCCGGGCACCGCGATGGCCACGTACATCATGGTCTGGTGCAGGGTCGTACTATGGCGCATCGCCCGTCCCACCCGCCCGTTGCGGGCGTCGATGAATTCGGGGCGATCCTGGTGGCGCTCCATGGTTTCGGGATTGCCGTGGCTGTCGCCCAGAACCGTGCCCAGGGGGGTCATGACGGTGATGCGGGTTTCCGTCAGGCGGCCGGCGCTCTTGCAGACGTTGTCGATGGCCGCCGGATTCTCGGGAGCCAGGAAGGGTTCGATCTGCTGATGGAGCAGACGCGCCCGGGCCTCCAGCACCGCCGCGGTCTGGTCCAGGTAGAATCCGCGCAGGGCCAGGGCGCCGTAGCCGGTTACGGAGACCAGGGCGATGGCCACCACGAGCAGATAGGAGGGGAATATCCGCCAGACCAGGGGGCGTGGCTTCATGGGGCCTCGCTGAAGCGGTATCCGACCCCGCGAACGGTCTCGATGTGGCGGCCGGCGTCGCCGAGCTTCTTGCGCAGGCCGACGATCTGCACGTCCACGCTGCGATCCGTGACCGGATAGTTGTCGCCGCGCACCGCATCGACGATCTGGGCCCGGGTAAAGACCCAGCCCGGGCGCCGGGCCAGGCAGTAGAGGACCTGGAATTCGGTGAAGGTCAACTCCACCGGGACATCCGAGACCCTGACTTCGCGACGTCCCGGATGGATCACCAGCTCGTGGATGGCCACCACCTCCCCGTCGTCCATGCCCGGGTCGACCTGGCGGCGCAGCACGGCCTTGATCCGCGCCAGCAGGATACGGGGACTGAAGGGCTTGGTCACGTAGTCGGCCGCGCCCAGCTCCAGGCCGGTGACCACATCGGCTTCCTCGCCCCTGGCGCTGAGCATGATCAGGGGGATGGCACGGCAACGGGCGTCGCCCTTGAGATGACGGGCCACGTCCAGGCCACCGATCCCCGGCAGCATCAGGTCCAGGATGACCAGCCCCGGGGGCTCCTGGCGGATCATCTTGATGGCTTTTTCGCCCGAGGCGGCGCAGAGCACCGCATAGCCTTCGCGCTGCAGGTGATGGCGCACCAGCTCCAGGATGTCTTCCTCGTCGTCGACCACCAGGATGGTTTCTTTTTTCATCGGTTTCTCCGCGATCATAGGGCGCCGGTCGGATCCGGGTCGTGCCCGCTTTCGAACCTTGGCCGAAATGTGCGTACCATATTGGCCCGACGTTAGAAAAGGAATAAGCCGGCGTTAGAAAAAGGTTGGCACCCGAACTCCGGCGGTCACCGTGTTGCATGGATCTTCGCCACTGCGGAGGGCTCACCAGATCGAGACAAAGATCGAGTCCCGGACACCGGCGGGAGGAGCGGTTAAGCCGGAAAAAATCCCTCGCCGGGAGGATCGCCCCACTTCGACGCGGCCGTGCCCTCCGGCCGGATCGGACTTGAAATGAGCCTCTGATTTCTATAAAGAAGATCCATGGGTTACGTCTTCGACTTTCAGGATGCAATTGGCTGGCGGCGCTGGAACGAAACCCCGGCCGCGGCCCGGGCCTTCCGGATTCAGACCCGCCTGATGCGGGAGATGCTCGCCTGCCGGCCCCGGGACGCCGTGCTGGGAATCGGATGCGGCACCTGTCGGCATCTGGCGCCCCTGGTCGAAGCCGGATGCGATGTCAGCGGCATTGACCCATCCCCCTACATGCTGGATATCGCCCGTGAACACTATGGACACCGCCTCGAATTGCACCGGGGAACCGCAGAAGCCCTGCCTTTTGGCGACAACACCTTCCACCACACCGTTTTCTTCCTGAGCCTGGAGTATGTCGAGGATCCGGTCCGGGCCCTGGGCGAAGCGTTCCGGGTGACCCGAAACCGGGTGTTCATCGGGGTCTGGAACCGCTGCAGCCTGCATCACTAGATCGGAAGAGCGTCGTGTAGGGAAAGAGTGTAGATCTCGGTGGT
>CALJLV010000168.1 GCA_937982505.1 uncultured Desulfobacteraceae bacterium
ATCACCCTTGACGAGGCCGCGTGATAAACCCGTGACCGGAGAAGACGGGTAGGCTATAAAGGACCATCAGCGGTCCTGCCCGGCGCAAGCAGAGAGTCCGGGCCGGTCGCCGCGCGTGGTGCGGATGGTCCGCGTTTGGGATGAATTCAGGACAGCCCGGCACGGCTGTCCGCCAACAACGGGACCCGAGATCCGTCACCGGATTTCGGGTTTTCTTTTTTTTCGGCCGATGAACCTCATTTTTTACCTCTTTGCGGCCCTGATCGTCCTTGCGCCGCTGCCCTTCGGGATGGTCTACACCCTGCACCAGGCCGTGTTCGCCTGTCTGGCGCTGGCCCTGGCCGCGGCCTGCACGATCGTGGGATTGATCCGGGCCCAGGCGCCGGCGGTGGGCCTGGGCCGCCTGTGGCCCGAGACGGCCGGATTCTTTCTGGTGCTGGCCTGGGGCGCGGCGCAGATCGCTTCCTGGACGCCGCGGAACTGGCATCATCCCATCTGGGCCGAAGCCGGCGCGGCCCTGGACCAGGCCCTTGACGGCTGCATCAGCCTGGCTCCCGGGGCCGGGTTTGCCTCGCTGATGCGCCTGGCGGCCTACGCGGCGGTCTTTTACCTGGCCTTGCAACTGGGCCGGGATCGGCACCGGGCCCGGCGGCTGCTGTGGACCGTGGCCCTGGCGGCGGCCGGCTACGGGATCTACGGCCTGGTGTCGCATTGGGGCCGCTTCGAGTCGATCCTGTGGGTCGAGCGGGAAGGGGCCTGGCGCAACGTGAGCGGCACCTTCGTCAACCGCAACAACTTCGCCACCTTTCTGGGCTTCGGGCTCCTGGCGGCGGCCGGGCTCTACCTGCAAGAGGTGGTCCGGGCCCTCGGGACGGGACGGCGGGGCCGGGACCGGCTCCATCATCTCTGGCAGCGCCTCTTTGTGGCCGGCGCGCCCCTGCTGGCCCTCGTCCTGGTGCTGGGCACGGCGCTGTTTCTGACCCGTTCGCGGGCCGGAGTCGCCTGTGCGCTGGCGGCCCTGCTGGTCCTGGTGGTTTTTCTGGGCGTGCTGGCGCGCACGGCCGGCCCCCTGTGGCGGCTGCTGACCGTGGCGCTGCTGGCGGCGCTCCTGTGGGTGTTTCTGACCAGCGGCGGGGGCTGGCTGGGGCGTCTGATGGCCACCGACCTGGAACGCGAAACGCGTTTGCAGGTCTACGCCCAGACCTGGCAGGCCATCCGGCAGGCGCCCTGGACCGGCTACGGGATCGGCGCCTACGAGCAGGCCTTTTTGCTCTTTGCCGACACGCGCACGGCCAATTCCTACAAGGCCCACAACGACTGGCTGGAGATGATCTTCGAGCTGGGGCTGCCGGCCGCGGCCGTCTGGTTCGCGGTGCTGGGGGCACTGTGCGGGCGCTGCCTGCTGGGGGTCTGGCGGCGCCGGCGCGACCATGTCTATGCGGCGGTGGGATTTTGCGCCGCCCTGCTGGCCGCCCTGCACGCCCTGGTGGATTTCAGTCTGCAGATTCCGGCCGTGGCCGCGACCCTGGCCGTGCTGCTGGGGCTGGGGGTGGCGCAGGGGTGGAGTTCGGAGGAATGACGGCGGTGGCGGGGCCGCTGGCAGAAGACC
>CALJLV010000169.1 GCA_937982505.1 uncultured Desulfobacteraceae bacterium
ATTTTACTGGCGCGCCCGGCAAGATTCGAACTTGCGACCTACGGATTCGTAGTCCTTAAAAAACGTCTTTAACATAATGTCACAAGACCTCCCAAAAAGAATTAAATTCTTGACATTTCAACATTTTGTTCCTTATTGTAGATGTCACAAGACATCACAGGATTTAACCCAATGTAACCGTTTTTTTTTGGGACACGTTTGGGACTGGCAACCAAAGGGAGGCAACATGCCAGGATCAAGGGATTGCAAATCCGCGGGATTCAGGCCGTCCGTTACAAATTTGGGACAAGTCCCCAAAAAAGTCAAATCTGGCTGGAAATCCGCCGGTTTCCCGGGGGTCAGATTCCGGGAACACCCGACCCGAAAACATGGCCGGCAGCCTGATCGGTATTACGTGATTCGCTACCGCTTTCAGGAGAAAAATTGCGATGAGGCCGTAGGCTGGGCATCCGAAGGCGTCAAGCCGTCTGAGGCTTTCCGGTTGCTTGGAGAGTTGAAGAAAAACCAGCGCATGGGGACGCCACCTTTCACCATGGCCGAAAAGCGCGCCATGGAAGAAGCCCAGCGACAGGCCGAGGCCGAAGCCCGGCACCAGGACCAGCGCGACCGGATCACGGTCAAGGACTTCTTTGTGGGTGATTACCTCAAGGCCCAGACGGAAAAAAAGCCTTCCTCGATCCGGCGCGAAAAAGATCTATTCGAAATGTTCATCGGCCCGGAGATCGGCAGCCGGACTTTCAAGGAAGTGGCGCCGTTCAATATCGAGCGCATCAAGGCCAGGATGGTGAAAACGGACCGATCACCGCGGACCGTTCAATACTGCATGGCGATTATCCGCCAAATTTTCAACACTGCTCGTTTCCATGGCCTACACGATCTTGAGGCCCCGACCCGAAAGGTCAAAAAACCGAAATTCGATAACAAGCGCGTTCGCCATCTGACCGAGAACGAGGCTGAAAGCCTGATGTCGGCCCTCAAGAAAAAGAGTCTCAAGACCTACATGCATACCGTTCTAAGCCTGTTTGCCGGCCTTCGGTTCGGTGAAATTGCATCCCTCACCTGGGGGGACGTGGATCTTGACAGAGGCATCTTGACGCTGAGGGATACCAAGGCGGGAAACAGCCGTCCGGCCTTCATCACCGAAAAGATCCGAGCGGAGGTCTTCGACAAGCTGAAACCCGGGCGACCGGCCGAACTGATCTTTCCGACCATCAACAGGAATGGCGAAATCGTCAAGGCGGTCCAGGTCTCGGGGATCTTCCTTAGGACGGTTAAAGAACTTGGACTCAATGATGGCATCGAGGACCCCCGGCAAAAGGTATGCTTCCACACCTGCCGGCACACCTTCGCGTCCTGGCTGGTGGAGCGCGAGACAGACCTTTTCCAGGTCTCCAAGCTGTTGGGCCATAGCACCATCGCCCTGACGGAACGTTATGCCCACCTGCGGCCCGACAAGCTCCAGGCGGCCGTCAAGGTGCTGGACCAGGCCCCCGACACCACGGTGCCGAACGTGGCCAAAGCTGCCGAGGCCGGGAAGTGAGCCTGCATAAAGCGGGCCTTGACACAATACTTTAAAGGGGTATCATCGTGGCGTGGACCGTGAACTTCGGCCGGCAAGTCCAGCGCATCCAAGAAAGGCTACCCAAGAAGGTGGCCAAGGCCTTGGCGGCTTTGGCTTTAGAGCTGGCGGCCCTGGGGCCGGTACGGGGCAACTGGCCCAACTACGGCAAGCTGGAACCCGGCCGGCACCACTGCCACCTGAAGAAGGGCAAGCCAACCTACGTTGCCCTTTGGGTGGAAGGCGAACGCGAAATCAAATTGATCGAGGTGATTTATGTTGGAACCCACGAAAAGGCGCCCTACTGACACCGTTGAGCTTCGGTTCATCGGCCCCGCGGCGGCCAAGGACGAAGCGGCCCGACTGCTCAAGGGCCTGGGCTTCAAGAGCGCCGAGGATTCCATCCCCTGGCGCGATGTCCTGCCCTTTCAGGATGAACAGCTCCCGGGGGTTTGCCTGGAGGGCCTGCGCTACCGCGAAGGACTTTCCCAGCGCAAGTTGGCCGAGCTGACCGGCATTCCCCAGCGGCACATCTCGGAGATGGAAAACGCCAAGCGCCCCATCGGCAAGGAGCGGGCCAAGGTGCTGGCAAAAGCGTTGAATACCGATTACCGGGTGTTTTTGTGAGGGGCGACACAGCTTGAAGCCCAAAGGTTTCCGGGGATAGGGTGGCCACCCGACAAGCCGATTTTCCTGGATCGGTTTCCCCGGATCTTTTCCCAGGAGCGCGACAGGGGGCGCAAAATGTCATGGAGTTTTAGAGATTTGAGAAATACCCAAAAAGGTCTATCGTTATCAAAAATCTTTTATCTAAAGCATGGCCCGCCGAGAGCCCGGCTGAAGAACCACAGCTTACAAGGGAACAAAAAGCCGCGATAGAATGGGCTTGCTACCCAAGTTATGGCGCGCCGTGAGGTGGTCCTCGCGGCGGCCTTCGAGAAATTCCCAAGCCGGTTCAAGCACAAGGTTCCGGTTCCTGCTCAGCTACCGGAGGTGGTCTGGATCAACCCGCCTTCGACACAAAATACGGGAGCGTAATTTTTTCGTCTCCGTGTCTCATTTTCATTGACACGTTCCGTGGCTGAAAGGCGTTATCAAAAATTGGCTGTCCTTTTATTCAAACCCGGCGGCATCGGACACCGGGGGCATATAGGCTGAAGGGGGGGATACCACCCACCACATCGAGGGGCCGGCCGGCGGGCTGGCTTTTTCTATTTCTGGCTGGTCGGATCACCCCCCGGGGCCGGCGACGGGGTCGTCGAGACCCCGGGCAACCTGACCACCTCACGCCGCGGATCCGGCGCCGCCGGCCTGTCACGCAATCTCGCCAAGGGGCGACACACTACGGCGCCAACCGGCCAGCGGCTGGACCGCTTCGCCGGCCCCATGGTATACTCCGGCCCTCGATGGAAAGGCCCTCCTGCATCACCTGGTGGGGCTGCGCCGAGAGAAAGGGCGCCGTGGCCCGCACAACTTTGAGATCGCCCAACACCCGGCGGCCGGGGCGGATCAAGGCGGTCTTAATGAGCTCCGGGGTGTTCGTTTTGAAAGTTTGGGACCAGATCTTCGACTGTTCTTTTTTTGGGGCTATTTTGGGACAGAACGGCAAAAATAAGAAAAAAGGGTTTACGAGAAACCTCGTAAACCCTTGATTTTGCTGGCGCGCCCGGCAAGATTCGAACTTGCGACCTACGGATTCGTAGTCCGGCACT
>CALJLV010000170.1 GCA_937982505.1 uncultured Desulfobacteraceae bacterium
ACGATCATCTGGGCGATGCGCGGCAGGATGAAGCCTGCCGCGCCCCAGGCGCTGAAAACCAGCCCGTAGTTGGCCCCGAAGTTGGACAGCCCGTAGTAGTCCTTGGTGGCCGAGGGAAAAAGGGACAGATTGGTGCCGTAGTTGAAACCGATGAGGGTCGCGGCCAGCACCAGGAGGAAGGCCTGGGCCTGATCGATGGCCAGCAGCGAGAGGATCACCGCCGCCTGGAAACTCATGGTGAGCAACAGGGTGCGGGTGCGGCCGATGCGGTCGGAAAGGACCCCGGCCACGACCCGGCCGCCGGCATTGCCGATGGCCATGAGGGCCACCACCACCCAGGCCAGTTCCCCCATACTCTGGCGGGCCATGCCGGCCACCGAACCGATGATGATCAGACCGGCCCCGGATCCGGCGAAAAACATGAACCAGAGCTTGTAGAAGGACGGGGTGCGCATCATTTCGATGGGCGAAAAATCCTGGGCGGCCACCGCGTTGGCGGCCGGACGGCGCCGGGCGGCCGCCGCCTGGGGCGCTACATACCCCTTGGGCGGATTGACCAGGAGCAGGGCCAGGGCGCAGACCACGGCGGTAAAGGAGAGGCCGAAGATCATCATGGCCTGGCTCAGACCGAAGCGGGCGATGAGAAAATTGGCCAACGGCGCGATGTAGACCGACGCCAGGCCGAACCCGGCCACCACGATGCCGGCGATCAGGCCGGTGCGGGCCGCGGGAAACCACTTGATGGCCGGCGGCGTCGCCGAGGCATAACCGAAGCCCAGGCCGGCGCCGGTCAGGATCCCGAAGCCCACGATCCAGCTCAGCAGGCTGGTGGAAACGCTGCTGAGCAGGAGGCCGGCCCCGGTGAGCAGGCCGCCGATGACGGCCGTGATGCGCGGGGTGAGCCGATCCTGGAGGCGGCCGGCAAAAATCATGGTGAAGGCGAAGACCAGGCAGCACACGGCATACGGATCGTTAAGGGCGGCCATGTCCCACTGGAAGCGCCCGTCGCCGGCCTCGATGGATTCCTTGATGGCCAGCTTGAAGATGCTCCAGGTGTAGAGGATACCCAGCGCCAGGTTGATGCCCAGCCCGGCCAGGGTGACCTGCCATCCCTTGTTCCTGATCTTTTCCATTCCGAGCCCCCTTAATGAATGCCTTGCAAGTGTTGGATGCCGAACAACTAATGAAGTCAATTTATTTCAATACGGACAGCACGGATCGTACCAACCATCCCTAAATCTTTCTAACCATCTGAATATAAATGAATTTACAGACATGGACAGCGGTCGCGGCCGGCAGTCGGGATCAACCGAAATTGTGGAGAAGGGCTGCGGAAGTTGGCAAGGTGCCGGAATGCGGGGATGAATTCACCCCCACAACCCAGGTTGTGGACACAACCTGGGTTGTGGGGGGACAGCATCAGAACTCATTTTTCCTGGTGCAGGCGCTTGCTCAGGGCCTGCTGGCTGATTCCCAGCAGGGCGGCGGCGGCCGTCTGGTTGCCCTCGGTCCGTTTGAGGGCCTCGGCGACCAGCATGCGGGCGGCTTCCTTGATGGTGGGCAGCCGGGCCGGGAAAACGATGGCCTCGGCACCGCCGGCCGGTTCGAACGGAATCGCCCCGCCGGCCTGCTCGCGGCGGATATGGTCACGAAAGACCGTCAATTCCAGGGGCCCGGAACGGTGCCGGCTGAGGGCATCGAAGATCATCGATTCCAGCTCGCGCACGTTGCCGGCGAAAAGATGGGACCGCAGCAGGGCCATCAGTTCGGCCGGCGCTGCCGGCCTGGGCCGGTTCAGGACCCGGGCGGCCTTGTCCAGAAAATGGTCCACCAGCAGGGGCAGATCGTCCAGACGCTCGCGCAGGGGCGGCAGATAGATCTGATGGGTGCGCAGCCGGTAGGCCAGGTCCTTGCGAAAGCGGCCGGCCCGCTCCAGGGCCCGCAGTGAGACGTTGGTGGAGGCCACGATGCGCGCGTCGCTGCGCCGGGGCCGGTCCATGCCCAGGGGCATGTATTCGCCTTCCTGGAGCAGGCGCAGCAGCTTGACCTGGGAGGCCGGGCTCAGATCGCCGATCTCGTCCAGAAAAAGGGTGCCGCCGGCGGAGGCCTCGATCATTCCCGGCCGGTCCCGATCCGCCCCGGTAAAGGCGCCGCGCACGTGGCCGAAAAGGGTGTCGGAAAAGACGTTGTCGTCCAGTCCGCCCACGTTGACGGCCACGAAGGCCCCGGGCAGACCGCTGAGCCGGTGAAGGGCCCGGGCCACCAGTTCCTTGCCGACCCCGGTCTCCCCCCGGATCAGCACGGGCTGGAGGGTGGTGGCGATGGCCTCCACGTACTGAAACACCGCCAGCATCTTGGAATCACGGGTGATGATCTCGGAAAAGGCATTCGCCCGGGGCGTCCGCTCGGCCAGAATCTGGCGCCGCAGGGCCTGGTTCTCGCGCTGCAGGGCCCCGTAGGCCGCGGCCCGCTGCACCGTGGCCACCAGGCGCTCGTCCTCCACCGGCTTGAGAATGTAGTCGAAGGCGCCGGCCTTCATGCAGCGCACCGCGGTCTCGGCGTCCACCCGTCCCGTGATCACGATCACCGGCACGTCCGGGCATTCGGTGGAAAAGAAAGACAGCAGGGTTTCGCCGTCCACCCCGGGCATCATCAGATCGAGCAGCACGATGTCCGGGGCTTCCTGGCCCACCAGCTCCTGCACCTGGCGGCCGTCGCCGCAGGTGCGGATGCGGCTGAAGCCCGCCAGGCGCAGGGCGGTGTCGACGGCCAGCAGAATGCTGGACTGATCGTCGATCACCAGAATCGACGGCGAAAGGACAAGGTTCATGGCGCTTCCTTGAAGGCCGGCAGGACGACGGTGGCCACCGTGCCCCGTCCGGCCGCTTCCGCACTCAGATCGAGGCGGCCACCGTGATCCGCGACGATGCGCTCGGAGATGGCCAGTCCAAGACCGGTGCCCCCCTGATCGCGTTTGGTGGTGAAAAACGGGTCCTTGATGCGCTCGCGCAGGTTCTCCGGGACGCCCCTTCCCTCGTCGCTCACGGTGATCACCACCTGGCCGGCGGGATCCAGGGCCGTGGCGGCCCGAATGGCCTGGTCCGCACTGCCAAGGGCCTGGCAGGCGTTGACCAGGAGGTTGACCATCACCTGCTCAAGGCGCTGGGCATTGCCTTTGACGGCGGGCAGGCCAGGCCCCGGTTCCAGGGTGAAATGACGGGTCGACTTGCGGATCAGGTTGGCCACCAGGCATGCGGCGCGCTGCAGGCTGGCATTCACATCCACGGTTTCGTTGAGGTCCGAAGTGCCCTGGCGGGCGAAATCCTTCAGGTCGGCCACGATGCTCCGGGCCCGCAGGGCCGCGTCCACGGTGTCTGAAAGCAGTCTGGGGAGCCGTTCGCGCAGCAGTCCATAGGGCATCCCGCCCACGGCGAAGTCGCCCGGGTCCGCCAGGTGCCGGTCCAGAACCGGACCGACGGCGCGCCAGGTCTTTTCCAGGGTTTGGGCGTTGAGCACGATGGAGGCGATGGGATTGTTGATCTCGTGGGCGATTCCCGACACCAGGGTGCCGATGGAGGCCAGCTTGGCCGCCTGGTACAACTGCTCCTGCTGCTGTCGGGCCTGCTCCTGGGCCTGGCGGCGGCGCCGCTCGGCCATCACCCCCTGCCACACGATGTAGCCCGAAAGGCCCAGCATCAGGGCCAGAATCCCGGCGCAGACCAGGATCAGATGACGCCGGATGGCCGCCATTTCGGCGCGCAGATCCTCCACGTAGACCCCGGTGCCCACGATCCATCCCCAGGGGGCAAAACCCTTGACGTAGGAGATCTTGGGGACGATGTGGGCCGGATCGTCCTTCCACTGCCAGTGGTAGTCCACGTACCCGGCACCGGCGGCCGCCACGATGGCCACGCATTCCACGAAGAGCCGCTTGCCGGTGGGATCGGCGAAGGTGGCAATGTCGCTGCCCTCCAGGTCGCGCCGGTAGGGATGCATCAACAGCCGGGGGTGCATGTCGTTGATCCAGAAATAGTCCTTGCGCTCCGGGCCGTAGCGCAGGGCGCGCAGGTGCGCGACGGCCCGGGCCTGGGCTTCGGTGCGCGTCATGCGCCCGTTTTGGACCTGCCGTTCAAAATCGTCCAGGGCGCTCCAGGCCGTCTGGGTCAGCTCCCGGATCATCTCCCGCTTGCCGGTCAGGAGGCGCTCTTCGAGCATGGGCAGAAAGAGGAAAAAAATGGTGGCCGCGAAGAGCGCCACCGTGAGCGCCACCGGAAAGACGATGCGCACCGAGGTGCGGGCGGGCCAGGTTGAAGTCGGGCCGCTGGCCATGGCGAAAACCTTCAGGGGGCCTGGATGTCTCGGGGACGGCCGGCCCGTCGGATCGGGCCGGCCGGGGGCGCCGGGCCGGGGCGCCCCGAGCCGTCTTTTAGGACCCGTAGATGGCGCACTGGCGCGCCGCCATGGCCGCTTCCTGGAGGGCTTCGGCGAAGGTGGGATGACCATGGACGGTGCGGGCCAGATCCTCGCTGGAAGCGCCGAACTCCAGGGCCAGAACGCATTCGGCAATCATGTCCGCGGCCCGGGCCCCGATGATGTGGACCCCCAGGAGGCGATCGGTGCGGCTGTGGGCGATGATCTTGACGAACCCCTCGCTCTGGCCCATGCAACGGGCCCGGCCGGCCCCGGAAAAGGGATAGGAACCGGTGCAGTAGGGAATCTTGCGCGCCTTGCACTGCTCTTCGGTAAGACCCACCATGGCCACCTCGGGGGCGGTGTAGACGACCGCCGGGATGGCGTCGTAGTTGACCTCGACCCGGTTGCCGGCGATGTGTTCCACCGCGGCCAGCCCCTCGGCCGAGGCCTTGTGGGCCAGCATGGGGCCGGCCACCAGGTCGCCGATGGCATAGACCGTCTTGACGCGGGTGCGATAGGCCGCGTCTACCTCGATCAGGCCGGATTTGGGGTCCACGGCCACACCCAGATCCTCCAGCCCCAGCCCGGCCGTCAGGGGCCGGCGGCCCACGGCCACCAGGAGCCGGTCGAAATTCAAAGTTTCCTCTTTTCCTTCGCCTTCCACGGTCACCTGGACCGTCTTGCCCTTGACCCGGGCCCCGGCCACCCGGGTCTTGACCCGGATCTCGAGCCCCTGCTTGCGCAGGATCCGGTCCAGGGTCCGGCCCACCTGCCCGTCGAGAAGCCCGAGATCGGAAGAGCGTCGGGTAGGGAAAGAGTGTAGGTCTCGGTGGTCGCCGT
>CALJLV010000171.1 GCA_937982505.1 uncultured Desulfobacteraceae bacterium
GGGATGGGCGCCAAATCCTACGCCATCATTCAACAGGGCAACATCGGGGCCATCACCGACGCCGGCCCCGAGGAACGCCGGGTCTTCATTGAAGAAGCAGCGGGGATCACGCGCTTCAAGGCCCGCAAGCAGGAAGCCCTGGGCAAGGTCCAGGCCACCGATCAGAACCTGCTGAGACTGGACGACATCCTCGGGGAAATCAAACGCCAAATGGGCAGCCTCCAGCGCCAGGCCAAGAAAGCGCTGCTCTACCGCGACTACCAGCAGCGCCTGCGGCGGCTCGATTTGACCCTGGTTCTGCGCCAGCATCGGGATCTGGGCGGTCAAATCGATGAAATCCAAACCCGCCTCGACGCCTGCCGGGATGCCGACCAGGCCCACCTGAGCGCCTTGCGCCAGATCGAAGCGGCCACGGCGCGCATCCGGTTCGAGCGCACCCGGGCTGAAGAAGCCGCCACCGAAGAGAGACAGCGTCGTTTTGACCTGCAGCGAACCATGGACCGCCTGGAGGCCGAACTGGCCCACCGCCGTGAGGAGCGCATCCGTCTGGCGCGCGAATCCCAGGAAGCCGGCGCCGCGCGCGCCGAGATTCTAGGCAAGAACCGGGCCATCGGCGATGAGATCGGCCAGGTGGAATCCGCCCTTGCCCAGCAACGGCAGGAAACCGAGAGCCTCAGCCAGGCCATCGAGGCCGAACGCCAGACCTCCGAAGCCCTGCGCCGGCAGCAGTCCGAGACCGCAGCGGCCCTTTCCGACGCCAATAACCGCCTGATGGACCTGGCGACCCGGGAGGCGCGCCAGCGCCACATGCAGCAGAGCGCCGCCCTCAACCGCGACCAGATCCAGCGCCGGCTCAGGCTGCTGGATGAACAGGTCTGCCTGCAGCGGGCCAAGGTCTCCGAGATGGCCGGGGCTGAAAAGACGGCGCAGGAAAAAATGGAGCGCATCGGCACAGATCTGGCCGGCGCATCGGCGCGCATCGCCGGCCTGCACCAGGCCCTGGAGGCTTGCCACCAAACCCTGGCGGCCCAGGTACGGGAGGTCCAGTCGCTGCAATTCGAAAGCGGCAAGCTTTGCACCCGGTATGACGCGCTGAAGAAGATGGAAGACAACCTCGAATGGTACCGCGATGGTGTGCGTTCGGTGCTGCAGGCCGCCCGCAGCTCGAACCCGGAAATCCGGGTGGCGGGCATCCTGGCTGACATCCTCACGCCGGATCCTCAGTTCACCCTGGCCACCGAAGCCGTCCTGGGAGAGGCGCTGCAGTACATTCTGGTGCCTTCGATCCGCGACGCCCTGGCCGCCGTTGCCCATCTGCGCCGCACCCGGGGGGGACGCGCCGGCTTCATCCTTCTCGACCGGTTTCAATCGACCAACAGCGCCGCCTCCGCCCCCCGGGATCGACTCTTGAACCATATCCGAGTGCAACCGGGGTTCGAAACCCTGGCCGAGGCCCTGCTGGGCCGGATCTGCCTGGTCCGGGATCTGGAGGTCCACCAGCTCTCGGCCGATCCCGCCCATCCGATGGCGGTGGTGACTCCCCAGGGAGATGCCGTGACCGCTCAAGGGATCGTGACCGGCGGCAGCTCCCAGGAATTGTCGGGTATCCTGGCCAAAAAACGGGAACTGCGGGAAATGGAGGCACAGATGGCCGCCCTGGACCAGCGCCTGACCCGGTCCCTGGCCCGGCAGGCCGAATTGGAAGAGGCCGCCCGCATCCAGCAGGCGTCACTGCGGCAGCAAACGGCCGTCAAGCAGCAGTTGGCCGAAGACGCCCTTCAGGCTGAAAAAGCCCTGTACCGGATCGGCGAGGAGCTGCGCCATGCCCGACGCCACCTTGAAGTGCTGGACCTGGAACACGAGCAGCTGCAGGGCGATGAAGGCGAGGCCCAGGACCGATTGCGGGTCCTGGAACGGGAAACGGTGCAAATAGGCCTTGAAATTCGAAACCACCAGGATGTGGTGGCGCGCCTGAGCGCCGAAGCCCAGGGAGGCAGCGAGCAGCTCCGGCACTTCGATCAGCGCATCGTCGAGCTCAAGCTGCGGCACACGGCAGTGGCCGCCGGATATGACAACTCCCGAAAAACGCTGGAGCGGCTGCGTCAGTTTCAAGAGGACGGCAGGCGGCGGATCGAGCAGCTGGACCGGCGCCTGATCGCCCAGAACGAACGCCAGGATGCCATCGAAGCCCAGACCCACCAAACGGCCGATGCCCTCGAGACCCATCGCCGGGACCTGGAACGGCTTGCCGCGGACATCGCGGTCCGCGACACCGAGCTGGCCACCCTCCAGGTGCGCCTGGAAGGCCAGGATGCACAGGCGACCCGGGTGCGAGCGCAGCGCAACGCGGGTCTTGAACACATCCAGGCCCTGGAACTGGATCTTTCCCGCCATCAGGTGCGCCGTGACATGCTGGTGCAGCGCCTGGCCGATTCCTACCAGCAGGATCTGGCCGCGGCGGCGGCCGAGTGCCGGCAGGCGGATGATCAGGCCGCGCTGGCGCAAAGGCCGCTCGAAGAGCTGGAAAAGGAGATCCAGACCCTGCGAGAACGCCTCGCCGCCATCACCGATGTGCATCTGGGGGCCATCCAGGAATTCGATCACCTCAAGGAGCGGCAAGAATTTCTGGCGGCCCAGCGCGCCGATCTGGTCAAGGCCCTGGAGGATCTGCACAAGATGATCCGCAAGATCAACCAGGTCACCCAGGAACGCTTCAGCCAGACCCTGGACCAGGTCAACGAGCGTCTGCAGGAGGTTTTCCCCAGGCTGTTCGAAGGCGGATCAGGGCGCCTGGTGATGACCGAACCGGAAAATCCCCTGGAGACCGGGGTCGAGTTTCTGATCCACCCGCCGGGCAAAAAATTGACGCGCATGAGTCTGCTCTCCGGGGGCGAAAAGGCCATGGCCGCCATCGCCTTCATTTTTTCGATCTTCCTGATCAAACCGGCTTCATTTTGTCTGCTGGACGAGATCGACGCCCCCCTGGACGATGCCAACGTGCTGCGCTACAATAACCTGCTGCGTCTCATCGGCGAGCGGTCCCAGATCGTGATGATCACCCACAACAAACGCAGCATGGAATTCGCCGACACCCTTTTCGGCGTGACCATGCCCCAGAAGGGAATTTCCAAAATCGTGTCGGTCAACCTGCAAAAAACCGCCCAGGCCGCCTGACCGCGGCTTGAAAGTGAAGAAACGCCCATGGTTTTCAAGTGGTTCAAAAAATCCAAGCATCAGAACGAAGTTTCCCCCGACGACCAGCCGGCATCGCCGCCGTCGGCGCCCATCGCCGCAGATCCTCCCGGCGCACCCGCCCTTGAACCGCCCGGGGTATGCCCGCCGCCCCACTCTCCTGTCCAGCCTGCCGCCGGAAAGGACCGCGGGCTCGGGTTCATGGCCCGGCTGAGACAGGGGCTGGCCAAGACCCGCGATTTTCTCAACACCGACATCGAAGACCTCTTCGCGGGCCGCCGTCAGATCGATGACGAAATGCTCGAGGACCTCGAAGCGCTCCTGATCATGGCCGATATCGGTGCGACAGCCGCCATGGACCTGGTGGCCACGATTCGACAGCGGGCCGGCCGCATCCAGGATGCCGAAGGCCTCAAGGCCGCCCTGAAGGCTGAAATTCAAGGCCTGCTCCAGGTGCCGCCCCCGGCGCAGCAGGAAACACCTCAGCAGGCGCCGCGGGTGATCATGGTGGTGGGGGTCAACGGAGTGGGAAAAACCACCACCATCGGCAAGTTGGCGGCCAAGACCGCCGCCGGAGGACAGCGCGTGGTGGTGGTGGCGGCCGACACCTTCCGGGCCGCCGCCATTGAGCAGCTGGGGATTTGGGCCCAGCGGGCCGGGGCCGACCTGATTCGCCACAAGGCCAATTCAGACCCGGCGGCCGTGGCCTACGACGGGGTGGCGGCCGCCATCGCCCGGGAGGCCGACCTGGTCCTCATCGATACCGCCGGGCGGCTGCATACCAACGTGAACCTGATGGAGGAGCTCAAAAAAATCCAGCGCACGGTTGCCCGTCAACTCCCCGGAGCGCCCCATGAGGTGCTGCTGGTGGTGGATGCGACCACCGGTCAGAATGGGCTGAACCAGGCCCGGCAGTTCCACGAGGCCCTGGGGGTGACCGGCATCGTGCTGACCAAACTCGACGGTACAGCCAAGGGGGGCATCGTGGTGAGGATCTGCCGCGATTTGGGACTGCCCCTGCGCTACGTCGGTGTGGGCGAGCAGATCGAAGACCTGCAGCCCTTCGATGCCGCCGCTTTCGTCGAGGTCCTCTTCTAGCGTCGGATATCGAACCCCGCGAACTCTCCGCCAAAAGGCTCAGGTTCCACCTGCACCCCAGTGACACGGGCCAGGGCCGGCCCCCGGCGGCACCAGGCAATCAGGGCCTCGACGGCGCTGCGCTCCCCTTCCAAAACGCCTTCCACCGACCCGTCGGACCGGTTGCGCACCCACCCTTGGACCCCCAGCCGCCGGGCCTCGCGAAGCGTTTCCCAGCGGTAGGCGACCCCCTGGACCCGGCCCTGGATCCGCACCCGGCAACGAATTTCTTCACTCATCGGGTTTCCCCGAGACGCTTTGGCCCAGCAGATTCCAGTACCGCGCCTCATCGATCACCGTGACACCCAGGCTGCGGGCCTTGTCGAGCTTGGTGGCGCCCACCTTCGCGCCGCAAATCAGATAATCGGTTTGATGGCCGACCGCTTCCTGAACGATCATTCCGCGGCGGCGGGCATCGGCCTGGAGCGCTTCCCGGCTGCCGCGGGCCATCCTGCCGGTGAAGACGACCCGTTTGCCCGAAAGACCGGAGACCGCCGTCGCCCGGGGCTCCGCGGGATAGATCCAATCCACGGGCAGAAGCGCCGCCGTCTGCAGGGCGGCGGCGTACCGCGCCGCCTCGTCGGTAGACAATTTCCCGGACACCGGCTGCCCTGCGGCCTGGTCCAGGGCCTCTTGCAAATCGGTGTGCGCCATGGCCGCCAGGACCTCGAGCGGCCAGCGCGCCAGCAGCGCGGCCGCAGCCTTCTGCTGACGCTCAAGGCGCTCTTTCTTCCCGCCGGCCCGATCCTCGACCATTGGGGCAAAAAACCCCAGGGCCACCAGGAGATCGGCGGCCCCCGCCGGGGTGCGTTCCAGATTGAAGCCCCTTTGCAGCATGTCCCGGATTTCAGCGCCCCGGATCCGGATCTCATCGGCGATGGCGCGGCTCGTCAGGTCGGCGAATCCGTAGATGCGGGCGATCTGTTCGGCTTCTGCCTCCAGCACCAGTTCCAGGGGAACGGCCTGAAGCAGCCGCCGGCTGTCGCCGCTGCCCAGGTGCGGCAGCCCGAACGCCGCCAGAAAACGCCAGTCCGCCAGAGGCCGGGTGCGGCTGGCTTGAAGGGCCTGTATCAGGTTGGCCGACTGGCCGGGGCCGAATCCCACCGCCTCACAGTCCGCCGCGCCAAGGGCGTAGATCTTTGCCAAGGTGTCATAGCCGGCATCCGCCAGGCGCTCCACCGTCTTGATCCCGAACCAGTCCGCATTGCCGAGGGTCTGAAACCAGTGGCGAATCCGCTGCACGATCTGGTCTCGGCACCCCTCGCTGTTGGGGCAGCGCAAAAACGGCCCCTCCCTGTGCAGGCGCGTCTGGCAGCTAGGGCAAAGCTCCGGCACCTCGACCTGCTCGCTGGGCGTCAAGACCTGCTCGATTTTGGGAATCACCTCGCCGCTGCGAATGATCTCGATGCAGGCACCCGGTCCGATGCGTTCCTGAATCAGTTTTTCGGCATTGTGGGCCGTCACCCGCCGGATGGTGGCGCCGGAAAGCGCGACCGGAGTCACTGCCATCACCGGGGTGAGGTTGCCGGTGCGGCCCACCTGCCAGACCACCGCCTCCACCGTGGTGGCGGCCGTTTCCCCGCGTCGCTTGTAGGCGATCTGCCAGCGGTAATGGTGGGCCGTGGCGCCCAGGGCATCTCGCAGGGGCCCATCAGTGGTCTCGATCACCACGCCGTCGGTGGGATAGTCGAGGCGCACCAGGTCGGCATAGATGGCATCGATCTGCGCGACTAGAGTCTGGCCGTTACCGGTCCACGCCTTCAGCGCCCCATAGGGAAGGAAGCGCACGGCTCCGGCTTCCAGGGCCTGGCGGGCCGCATCGCTGACCGCGTCGGCCGAAACGATGCCCACCACCAGGTTGCGCGGATGGACAAAATCCTCAGCCAGATGGGCGTCGAAATACGACTTGAGGATTACGATCTCTCCCAGCCCCTTGCCCCTTCCCCCTTCGGGAACCACCCCTTTTTCCAGTGCCGAGGTGATGTCAAAGCCCATGATGCCGTCGCCCCGGGAAGCCAGAATCGTCCCATCATCCCTTCCGGCCAGTCCGTCGAGCTTGGGCGTCGCCTGGAAGACCGGATCGGCAAGACCGAGTTCGCCCGCCTTTTTGCGCACTCGAGCCACGAAGAGCTCCAATTCCCGCACCGAGTAGGCCTTTTCGGTAGACAGCATCGGCATGGGATGACGGATTTGGCGCTTGGCGGGAAAAACTTCCGGCTCCACAGCGGCGAGAAAAGGATGGTCCGGTGCCAGGCCGCGCAACCGCTCCACCAGGGCATCATACTCGGCATCCGAGATCAACGGTTCGCCGCTCCGGTAGGCGCTGTTGTAGACTTCGAGACGTTCGGCGAGGTCATCGGCGGAAAGCCAATCCGCATCTTGGGCCATGGCGGGCATCATGCCTCCGTAAAAAAGCGAGAAGATCAAACCCCAAGTGCACCAAAAGGGTGCCACGGTGCGCCACCTCCTCTCGAGTCCCGGCCGCCGTGCCCCCATGGGGAGACTAGGCCGCCGGCCGACAACGCTCAGGCCAGTCCCGGCGGAGGATCCTGCAGCAGGGCCCCGATCCAGCCGCAGAGGCACCCGCGGGCCTGGACAAAACGTGGGGTGGAGAATCCCGGTTTCCAGCGTCCGGAAGCCAGGCTGTCGGAAACCACCAGAACGGCGGCCAGCGGCACGCGCAGGCATCGGGCGGCCGTATACAGCGCCGACACCTCCATTTCCACGGCCAGCGCACCCTGGGCGGCAAAGCGGGCCACCCGGGACGGGGTTTCCCGGAAAACCGCGTCGGTGCTCCAGACCGGTCCCCAGTGGATCGCCAGACCGAGGTCCGCAAGGGCCGATCGTAAAAAATCGAGCCAGCCACCATGCGGCCTGACGGTCTGCCCCGGACTCAACCCATAGGCTGGCGAGGTCCCCTCGTCGATGACCGCCCCCGTGGGCAGCAGCAAATCCCCGGCCTGGAGGTCTTCCGTCAGGGCGCCGCACCAGCCGAAATAGAGTATCTGTCGTGCCCCCCAGGCCACCAGCGTTTCCAGGATCATGACGGCGTAGGGAGCTCCGATGATCGGCCCGGCGGCGCTGGACCCCACGGGCATGTGGGGGGCATGAAAGAGACGGCTGTTGAAGAGACCTTGCTGTTGGAGACCCTCCCCGGGCGACCAGGCGCGGCAGACGGCAGAGAGATCCTGGGCGTTGCTGATCATCACGGCCAGGGCACCCAGGCTCGGGCTGTGTTGACGCCGCAAGGGCCGAACGATGGAGGCTTCCATCACGGCATGCTTTCGTTTGGACTGGACCGGCGATGCGCCGGCACCCCCCCGGGCGCCTTACCGCCGGAACGGATTTCCGGGTGCGCCCGTCAGACAGCCGGGGCGTCCGCTGGATTCAGCGGGGTCCGGCCAGGGCGGTCAGTTCATCCTTGATGTCGTCGATCATGTCGTAAAGCCACAAGACGTCTTCCACTGTCAGACGGCCAGCCTTGACGGGTGCGCGCTCCGAACCGTCCTTGCGCTTGAGGATCCGCGGGCCGATCTGCAGTTTGGCTTCTCCCCCGTCGTACTGATTGATGGAAATCACCAGCCCCGTGTCTTCCGAGTGCCACTGTTTGAGGGTCTTGTCTTTGTTGGGATCGTAAGGCATGTGATCATACTCCGGCCTGTTGGGTTCCCGGCTGCGGTGAATCAGGGCCCAAGCCCCGCCCATCCCGCGAAAACCGATGTTGTGTCAGCAGATGGCCATGAGCGGCTCCGGGCATGGCTCCCGAGGATCGCGCCGCCGGCGGCCCGTTTCCGGCCCCGGGCACGGTCAGCCCGACAGCCGCGAAAAGTCTGCAAAACGGTCGAAGAGGGATGCCACCCGGCGCAGCAGCGCCAGCCGGTTGGCCCTTAACCGGGGGTTCTCGTCCATCACCAGTACGCCGTCAAAGAAGGCGTCCACCGGTTCCCGGAGCGACGCCGTCTCCCGCAGCGCCGCATTGTAATCACCGGCCTCAAGGTGTCTGTCCACCCGGGCCGAGACCAACCCCAGCGTCTCGTGCAGCGCCCTTTCACAAGCCTCGCCGAAACGCGCCGGATCCAGATGGTTGCCCTCTTTCGGGTCCGCCTTGCGGATGATGTTGACCACCCGCTTGAAGGCCACGGCGATGGGTTCGAAATCCGGCAGGATCTTGAGCTGGGCCAGCGCCTCTGCCCGCTGCCAGACGTCCGGCACCCGGTCGGCAGAAATGCTCAACACCGCCACCACCACTTCCCGGCTGTACCCCTCCTCCATCAGCAGATGCTCCATGCGCTGCTGCACAAAACGCGCCACCTGATCGAGCACATCCGCGGCCGGCAACCGGCGCACGGCCTCGAAACGGGAAACGGCGTCTTGTATCAGGGCCTGAAGGGAGAGGCCCATCCGGTGCCGCAGCAGAATCTGGATCACTCCAATGGCCTGGCGCCTCAGGGCGTAAGGGTCGGCGCCGCCGGTGGGCACCAGCCCCACACTGAAACAGCCGCAGAGGGTGTCGAGCTTGTCGGCGAGCGCCAGGATCGCCCCCACCTGGGTTTCCGGCAGTGGCGCGCCGGCATGTACCGGCCGGTAGTGCTCTTCGATGGCGGCCGCCACCGGGGCCGGTTCCCCATCGACCGTGGCGTAGACCCGCCCCATGATGCCTTGCAGATTGGGAAATTCGTAAACCACCTGGCTTACCAGATCGGTCTTGCAGAGCCTTGCCGCGCGGTGGACCATTTCAAGTTGACCCGGGTCGGCACCCAGATCCGTGGCGATGCGGCGCGCCACAGCGGCGACACGTTCGGTCTTGGCATGCATCGAACCCAGTTCGGCCTGAAACAAAACCCCTTTGAGCTTTTCCAGCCGCGCCTCGGCATTCACCGCCAGATCGCCGTGGTAGAAAAACTGGGCGTCCTTGAGCCGGGCCCTCAGAACCCGTTGGTGGCCGCTGGCCACCAGGGTCAGATCCCTGACCTGGGTGTTGTTGACGGCCACGAAGGCCGGCAGCAGCGCTGCGTCTTGGTCTACCACCGCAAAGTATTTTTGGTGCTCACGCATCGCCGTGATCAAAATCTCCCGGGGCAGGGCGAGAAAGTCGGCGTCGAAAACCCCGGCGCTGGCCACGGGCCACTCCACCAGGTTGGTGACCGTTTCGAGCAGGTCCGGATCGGCCAGGATTCGACCGCCGGCGGCCCTCGCGGCGGCCTCGGCCTCCTGGCACACCCGGTCGCGGCGGGTGTCGATGTCGACCACCACCTGGGCCTGGAACAGGCGTTCGACATACGGGTCCGGATCGCTCAGGACGATCTTCTGGGGCTGCATGACAAAATGGCCCACCGTGGTCCGTCCACTCTTGACGTCGCCCAGGCGAAAGGGAATCACCCGATCCCCCAAAAGGGCCACGATGCGGTGGATGGGGCGGGCGAAAGCAATCTTGAGGGCTGCCCAGCGCATGGTTTTGGGAAAGGGAATGGCCAGGATCACGTCGGGCAGCATCTTTTGCAGCAGGGTCCGGGTGGCACGCCCGCGTTCGGTTTTCCGAGCCACCAGATAATCGCCGCGTTCGGTCCGGCGTACGCTGAGCGCGCCCGCCGGGACCCCGGCTTTTTCGGCGAACTTGTGCGCCGCCAGGGTCAGCTGGCCCGCGTCGTCATAAGCCACCCGTGCCGGCGGGCCCACCACCTCGCTGCTCACGGCGGTCTGCTTGGCCGCCACCGAAGCCACCATCACCGCCAGGCGGCGCGGAGAACCATAGGTGCGCGCCGGCCCATGGGCAATGCGGGCCTGGTCCAAACAGGCCACGAGCTGGGCGCTGAACGCCTTGAGTGCCGGTGCGATATAGCCGGCCGGAATCTCTTCGGTGCCGATCTCGATCAGTAAACTGTCCATTCCCACCTCTGATGTACGGCTGGGTCTTCCGGCCCCACGGCAACCGGGGTTCACGTGTCGCCGGTGGTTGTTGTTTCACCCGTCTCAGGGGGCCTTGTCCCCCAGCAAGGGGAAGCCCATGGCTTGGCGCTGCTGGAGATAGGCCTCGGCGCAAGCCCGGGCCAGATTGCGGATGCGGGCGATATAGCCGGTGCGTTCGGTCACCGAAATGGCGCTGCGGGCATCGAGCAGGTTGAAGGTATGCGAACATTTGAGGGTGTACTCGTAGGCCGGCAGCACCAGCCCCTGGTCAATCTGGGTCCTGGCTTCGCCTTCGTACTTTTCAAACATGTCGAGCAGCATGGGAACGTTGGCCCGCTCGAAGTTGTAGGTCGACTGCTCGACTTCCTGCCGGTGATGCACATGGCCGTAAGTGACCCGTTCGTTCCAGCGCAGATCATAGACGCTGTCCACGCGCTGCAGGTACATGGCAATCCGCTCCAGCCCGTAGGTGATCTCCACCGAGATGGGATCCAGTTCGATGCTGCCGGCCAGCTGGAAATAGGTGAACTGGGTGATTTCCATGCCGTCGAGCCAGACCTCCCATCCAAGGCCGGAGGCGCCCAGAGTCGGCGACTCCCAGTCGTCCTCGACAAAACGGATGTCGTGCTCCAGCGGATCGATGCCCAGCCCCCTGAGGCTTTGCAGGTAAAGCGACTGGACGTCTGCCGGAGAGGGTTTGAGGATCACCTGAAATTGATAATAGTGCTGCAGGCGGTTGGGATTTTCACCATAACGCCCGTCGGTGGGTCTTCGCGAGGGCTGAACGTACGCGACCTGCCACGGTTCGGGTCCCAGGGCCCGCAGCAATGTGGTGGGATGAAAGGTGCCGGCCCCTACCTCCATGTCGTAGGGTTGGGCCAGAATGCATCCCTTGCGGGCCCAGAAGGTTTGCAGCGAAAGGATCACATCTTGAAAGTTCATCATCTAATCCTTTGTTCCGCGAAGGCGGAAGTAGGCGGCGCTAGCCCGCCGGCAAAATTAGTGCTCGAGTGGATCGGATGGACCCTTAGGAACCACGGCGACCATCAAGCCCCGGGCATCGGTCCGGACGGGCAGCAGGGTCCCCTCCGGCACCGAGGCCAGCGTATCTTGCCATGTTTCCCGCAGCCCTGCAATGCCCCTCTTGGGCCCCAGGGCCCAGATGCATCCACCGCCGCCGGCACCGGTGAAACGGGCGCCGCAGCCGGCCTCAAGCGCGGCATCCACCAGCTGGCGGCCCACCGGATCGAGCACCTGGGGAGTCATCTGACAGCGCAGATCGGTCTCAGCGTTCATGGCGGCCACGGCGGCGGGCCAATCCTTTCGCTCCCAGGCTGCGATGAAGGCGTGGGTCAACTCCACGATCCGATGCCAGCGGGACCGGTCTCCTCCCCGGAGAAACCCCTGGACCCACCGGCCGTTCACATCACCGGAATCGTGGGGTCGCCCGGCGTAGGCCAGCAGCATCCCGGGGGCCGCATCCGGGCGATCATCCATGGCAGAAAGCCGCCGGCGGCGAAACGGCAGGCCGGCCGCTCCATAATTCCAGTACCAGGCGTTGACTCCGCCGCAGGCGGCCGCCAGCTGATCCTGGGCGCCGCAAGGCGCTCCGGCCACGGCTGCTTCGATTTGCTGGGCCAGGCGCGCACAGCGCAAGCGGTCGAGGGGCTTGCCCCCGCCGTTCAGGCTGGCCAGGCGGGTCAACGCGCCCACCAGGGCCACGGCGGCCACTGAACTGCCCCCCAGGGCGCTTCGGGGCGGAGAGCGCGAATCGATGTCAATGGTCACCCCTTCGACCCGGAAATAGGCGGCAACGGCGAACATCAATCCCAGGGGAGGATCGAAGGGCGCCTCGTGAAGAGGAAAACAGGCCGTCTCGAATCCGCGGGAGGCGATTCGCACCAGACCCGCCGGCCAGGGTTCCAGGGTCACCCGGGTGCGCAGGTCCAGGGCAAGGTTGAAGGTGCATGGCCCCAGATGGGTCAAGGGCATCCCGATGGTGGGGATATCCAAGGTGCCGCCCAGATCGACGCGGCAGGGTGCAGAGGCCGTGACGTGGTAAGTGGCCAGCAGCCGCGGCCAGTCGGGGGTCATCTCCGGTTTTCCTCCCATGGCGCGTGGGGCGCTGCGGCGCGCAACTGGCGCAGCACCTGCAGGCTGCGCGGCTCGCGCCCCAAATGAAGGGGCACGAAGGCTTCAAGAACGGCCTCCCCCTCGTTGAGGGCGCTGTCGGAAAAACGCATCCGCCGGGCTTTGGCCAGCTCGCCCTGGGCAATCCAGACGAGCTGTTTCACCGTTCCCAGACTGACCTCGATCCCACCGGGACCGCCACATCGGGCGCAAACCAGAGTTCCCCGGGCCGGATCGAACATCAGTCCCGCGGCCCCGATGTCGTCCAGCTTGCGGCCGCAGTCGATGCAGGTCCCCAGATGAGGGCCCAGGCCGGCCAGGTGCATGAAGCGCAACTGGAACAGCAGCGACAGCCATCGAGGCGACAGACTGTCTTGATCCAGAACCGAGAGGACATGGCGGAACAGATGAAAGACCTCCGGCTGCGCCTGCCCTTCTTCGCCCCACAAATGAACAAGTTCTCCCCAGTAGCTGGCATAGGCGGTCTTGACCATGTCGTGGCGGATTGCCTCGAACGGCTCACACAGATTGGCCTCGCACACGATGGGCAGGCTTCCCCGGCGACCGTTGTGGCAACAGAGCGTCAAAACGGCGAACAGATCCAGCACCCCGCCGAATCGGCGACGGGATTTTTGCGCCGCTTTGGCTATCAAGGTCAGCTTGCCCAGGGCGGGTGTGATCACCGTCAGGATCAGGTCTCCATCCCCATAGTCGAGCCGCCGCAGAAGGATCGCCGCCGTATTGAATGCGTTGTTGGGGCCGGTCATGGCCATTCATCCGTCCGCGCCCGCACGATGCGGCCCTGTATTCGCATCGGTGCCCGGCGCCACCGGCACTGAGGGGCCGTGCGAGCACCGGATCGCATCGCATCAGGGGAGTTTGAGAGTCACCACCTGGCCGTCCCGGCCAGGTACCGCCACCGCTTCGTCGTTGAAGGTCAGACGAACCCCGGCCGCATTTCCGATCAGCAGGTTGAATCCCGTGTGCGCCTGGAACCGGCCCCGCTCGTTCGCCTTGAGGGTCACCTGCCGGGGGGGATGATCGTCTATGATCATTTTCACCCAGGTGTCCTCGGAGGCCAGGATTTCGAGTCGGTGAAATTCTCCGGGGGTTGAAGGCGCAGCGGCGGTCTTCGACAGGTCGGCGGCCCCTGGCGGCGCCCCAGTTGTGGCGGGTCCGGCCGGACGGTCCACGCCAGGCGGTGATGGACACTGGTCGCCGCCGTCCACGGCGGGAGTCGAGGGCAGCCGGACGAACAACAGCCACACGGCAACCACCAGGACCAGCCCCGAAAGCATCAGAACCAGCCGAATCCAGAAACGCCGCTGGCGTGGATCCGGTGCCGGGCGGCAGCAGGGGGCTTCGGCCACCGGCCCGCAACGGGACCGATAGGACGCCACGGCCAGATCCCCATCGGCCCCCACCCGGGCCGCATAAGCCCTCAAAAATCCTGTGACGAACACCTCGGCCGGCAGCCGCGCCATGTTTTCGTCTTCGATGTGGCGCAACACCTCCAGGCTGATGCAGGTCGAGGCGGCCACTTCTTCCAGGCCGATCCCCTTTTCGATGCGGGCGGCACGCAGATAGTGTCCGAAACTCGGCTGAGGTGGATCTTTTTGCATGCCATTACAGGATGATACGGATATGGGAGCGCTGGCGCAAGCCGTCGAGCCAGGAACGGAACTTCTCATCGACAAATTGCCGATAGAGGGTCTCTTCGATTTGGGGTTTGACCTCCTCGAAACTTTTGTTGTGGGCAGGGAGGATCTGGTCCAGGTAAAAAAGCTGGACCCCCTGGTCCGTTTCCAGCCATGGGGTGTACTTCCCCGCGCTCAGGACTTCGACGGCGCTGCGGATCTGCGGAGACAGCCGATCAAGGGAAAACTGGCCCAGATCTCCGCCCTCGGCGGCCTGAGGCGCCTGGCTGTAGCGCTTGGCGACTTCCGCAAACGGCGTTCCGGCGGCCAAGGTCTCGAGGATCAAGGCCTGGCGGGCGGCCAGATCCGGGGTGTTGCGGGCCAGCAGGATGTTGCGCAGGTGGTAGCGGCCCTGGCCGCCGAACGCTTCCGGGTGGCGTTCATAGTAGGCCTTGGCATCTTCGGCCGTGATCACCGTACGGGCTTTGATCTCTCGATTGACCAGTTTGGAGCGCAGAATCTGCTGGCGCACGTTTTCCCGATATTCTTCCAGGGTATACCCCTGAGCGGCCATGGCTTCGCGCAGGCCTTCGTCCGTAAGAAAATTGGCCTGCTTGACCTTTTCGATGGCACCGTCGATCTCGGCCGGTTCAACGCTCAACCCCAAGCGCCGCACCTCCTGGTCGGTCAGGGTGCGGTCAACCAGCTGGGAAAGTATCTCCTCGCGGACCTTGAACCTCAACTCGCGATCCTTGTCCGGTGGATACCCCGCCTTGGAAAGCTGCTCGAGAAAGGGCTGGATGGCCACCTCCAATTCGCTGAGCAGGACCACATCGTCGTTGACAACCGCCACCACCCGATCCACAAGCTCGGCTCTGCCGATCGGAGAAAAGAAGATCAAAAGCAGCGCCACGGCCAGGGCTTGAATCATCATCACAGAAGAACAGCGCGGTCTTTTCAAGATCGTCTTCAGCCTCCCTGATCAATCGGCCACAGGTCCCGGCCAACACCATCTTTTCGCCGTTTCATCGGCCCGAAACCCGTTCATTTGCCGCCCCAGTCCGGGGCAGGCGAATCCCCATTTTCCCCAACACATTGAAATTTCAACCATTAACACGAAGCCCAATTTCATGCAACAGGTTTTTGGCTTCACCAAGCGCTCCAATTTCACCCGAGCGGTCGAGGGTTACCCGCAGCACCCCATCAGGGCTGATCTGAAAACGGCCCGGATTGGCCTGAATCAACTCCACCAGCGCCTGGGGATTGCGCTGGTGAGTTTGGGAAAACGCCAGTTGAAGCTGCCGGCCGGCCAGATCGAGCCGACGCACTCCGGCCTGTTCGCATAAGACCTTGAGCAGGATCTTGGCCAGCAGGTGTTTGCCTTCCTCGGGCAAGGGGCCGAATCGGTCGATCAACTCCGCCTTCAGGTCGTTGATCTCCTTGAGGCTGCGCACCCGCGACAGACGACGATAAGTCATCAGACGCTGGTCGATGTCCGGCAGATAGGTCTCTGGCAAAAAGGCGGTCAGCGGCACGTTGATTTCTGGCACCAGCGGTTCGACCCGTTGCTCTCCCTTGATTTCCGCCATGGCCTGCTCCATCAGATCCAGAAACAGGTCGTAACCCACCGCGGCGATGTGACCGCTCTGGGAAGCGCCCAGAATCGTTCCGCCGCCCCGGATCCGCAGATCGTTCATGGCGATCTGGAAGCCGGCCCCCAGATCGTTGTGTTCCATCAGGACCTTGAGCCGTTTTTGGGCATCGGCTGTAAGCAAACTGTCCGGCGGAATGATCAGATAGGCGTAGGCCTGGACATCCGAGCGTCCCACGCGTCCCCTGAGCTGGTAGATCTGGGCCAGACCGAGCCGGTCGGCGCGATGGATCAACAGGGTATTGGCGGCCGGAATGTCGAGCCCGGACTCTATGATGGTGGTGCAAACCAGCAGGTCGATCTCGTGGGCCACGAAGCGCAGCATGACCTTCTCGAGGGCATCGGCCTCCATCTGGCCGTGGGCCACGTCCAGACGCACCTCGGGAACCAGGGCCTGGATGCGTCCCGCCATGCGCTGAATGCTGCCCACGTTGTTGTGCACGAAGAACACCTGCCCGCCGCGGCCGATCTCCTTGCGGACAGCCTCGGCGATGAGGGTGTCGTCGAATTCGCAAACGTAGGTCACGATGGAGCGGCGCTGCTCGGGTGGGGTCGAAATCACCGAGATGTCCCGGATCCCCATCAGGGAAAGGTGCAAGGTGCGTGGGATGGGCGTGGCGGTCAAGGCCAGAACATCAACGTTCTGCCGCAGTTGTTTGAGCCGCTCCTTGTGACGCACCCCAAATCGCTGTTCCTCGTCGAGGATCACCAGGCCGAGGTCTTTGAAAATTACATCTCTTTGCAGCAGCCGATGGGTCCCGATGACGATGTCGAGTCGTCCTTCTTTGAGGTCCGCAAGAATCTGGCGCTGAACGCGCGCCGAGCGAAAACGGCTGAGGCAGGCCACTTGGACCGGATGCCGGGCAAAACGGCGCTGGAAGGTCTCGTAGTGCTGCTCGGCCAAAACGGTGGTGGGCACCAGCATGGCGACCTGCCGGCCGGCATTGACGGCCACGAAGGAAGCCCTCAAGGCCACTTCGGTCTTGCCGTAGCCGACATCGCCGCACACCAGCCGGTCCATGGGCGTCGGCGATTGCATATCGGCCAGCACGTCATCGATGGCCTTGAGCTGGTCTTCGGTCTCCTCGTAGGCAAAAGCGGCCTCGAAACTGCGGTAATCGCCGTCGGGGGCCTCGTAGGCCGGCCCCGCGATGACCCGCCGGGCCGCATACAACTCGAGCAGTTCGCCGGCAATCCGCTCCACCGAGCGACGCACCTTGGCCTTGACCTTCTCCCAGCTGCGGCCGCCCATCTTATCGAGCACCGGCACGATGCCGTCGATCCCCATGTATTTCTGAATGGTCTCCATGCGGTCGATGGGCAGATAGAGTCGATCCCCATCGCGGTAGACGATCAGCAGGAAATCGTTGGTGTGGCCTTCCAGGCACAGTTTGGTCAGGCCCTCGTAGCGACCGATGCCGTGATCCACATGCACCACCAGATCTCCCTGGTGCAGGTCCTGCAAACCGAGCAATTCTCCGGCGACACGGCGCCGCGGTCCCGGGCGGCGGTGCTGTTTCTCGCCGAAAATCTCATCTTCGGTGATCAGACTGAGGCCTTCTGCTTCCCAGGTGAATCCGGCCGACAACTGCCCCAGACAGAGAAAAAGACCGCCTGGTCCAGCCTTATGGCGAGGAAAGACCTCCAGCCGGCGAGGGGTCAGGTCATAGGGCGCCAGCAAGAGGCCGAGCCGGTCGGCCTGGGTTCGGGTGCGACACAGAAGAACGGTGGCCCGGGGGCCGTTGTGGACTTGCCGCAAACGCTCCACCAGCGGCATCAGACGCCCATGGCGCTCGGAAACCGTGGCCAGGGCCAATTTGAGGTCACCATTGTCGTTGACCGGAGATCGGAAGAGCACACGTCTGAACTCCAGTCACGTCAGTCAATC
>CALJLV010000172.1 GCA_937982505.1 uncultured Desulfobacteraceae bacterium
AGATTGACTGACGTGACTGGAGTTCAGACGTGTGCTCTTCCGATCTAAGGTGTCAACCGTATCTGACAGTGTGTCGACCAGTGGACGTTCATTGGGCCAGCAGCCGGGCCGCATTGCCTCCCAGGACGGCGGCCTGTTCGGCCGGCGCGAGTCCCGAGGCGGCCAGGTCCCTGCGGTAGCGGGGCGCGCGCAGGAGGGGAAAGTCGGTGCCGAAAAGGATTTTTTCGATGCCCACGGTGTCGCGCGCCACGCGCCAGATGCGCTCGTCGTAGAGAAACGGCGAGGCGGCGGTGTCGAACCAGACGTTGGCCAGGCGCTGGCGCACCTCCTTTTTCAGCAGGCTGTAGAAGAAGATCCCGCCTCCCCAGTGGGCCAGCACGATCCGGTTGTCGGGAAAACGTCCCACCAGGTCGTAGATCTGGCGCAGGGTGTTGGGGGTTTTGCCCGGGTAGAGGTGGCCCACCGGTTCGTTGGTGTGGATCAGGACCAGGCCGCGGCGATCCCGGCACAGGGCCATGAGGGGCGCCAGGCAGTCCAGGTCCCGGGCCTCGATCCCGCCGGTGTAAAAAGCCAGCTCGCCGATGCCGGCCATGCCGGCGGCCAGACAGCGTTCAACTTCGGCCGCGGCCCCGTCGGCGGCCGGGTCGATACAGCAGAGTCCCACCAGCCGGTCCGGGTAGCGGGCCACGGCCTCGAGGATGTAATCGTTGTTGGCCCGCGCCGTGTCCAGCCGCCGCCAGGGAAAACCGAAGACCACCGAACGGTCGACGCCGTCCTCGTCCATGGCCGCAATCAGTGCCTCGACCCCCACCAGCCGTGATTGGGGCGGCTCGTAGAGCAGGCGAAAGGCCGGCTCACCCTCGAAATAGCGCTCCCGGGCCCGACGGATGGCCGGCGGGAAGAGATGGGTGTGAACGTCGATGATCATGAAATGCTCCTTGATGCAGTGGTCCGTGGCAACCCCGGAAGGAGAGTGACGGCCATATCCATGGCCCCAAGAGGCGCTGAGGTCCCGGGCGCGCGCCGCCGTTCTTACGGGCAAATGAGTTTTACGCTGGGAAAGTAGGTCCGGTAACGGGATGTATCACGGGTCATGAGCGGCATTCGGCAGACAGCCGCATGGGCGCCGATGAAGAAGTCCGGCAGAGGGGATCGCTTACCCCCCTTGACATGCCGATAGCGAAGGAATGCCTTGCCTGCCAAAAAAAGGGCCTCCCGTGGGATTTCCATCATCCGGAAGCCTCCGCGCCCCAGGGCGGACTCGATCTCCTCGATGCGTTCGAACCCGATGGAGACCTCTGCGTAGATGATCGGATTGATGGTGAGATCACATTCTCGCGCGGTCTTGTCGAGCTGCGCCTCGGACCAGTTGGCCCATTCGGGATCATCGGAAAAGACGTCGAGAATGACGTTGGCGTCGATCAGAACCGCATTCATGCGTCGCCTCGTGTCAAGGCCATGATCTCGTCGGTGCTCATTTGAATCGTGGCGACTCCCCTCAGCTTTCGGAACCCGCTTGCCGGAAGGCGGCCGGTGTTGCGCACAATCAGGAAGACCCGTCCTTCTTCTTCGACAAAATCGAGTTCCGTGGCCGGCGTAATTCCCAGTTTGTTGCGAATGGATTGCGGTATGGTGACCTGCCCTTTGCTCGTGACACGCATGATGCGGTCTCCTCTGATCCTGTCTCGATGGGGTATCGACCTGGCCCTTGCCAGGGCCTCAGCGGTAATACCAGGTATTACTGCCTGGTAAGAATGTCAAGATGCCTGTAGGGTTTGAACAGGACGGCGGTTTGCCGAATTTTTCACGGTGGGGGGTATCCTCCGAAAGGGGAACCGGTCTTCAAACCGCGGGATTTCCGAGCGCCGAGGCGCGCGAACCTTCCCTCTATCCCCGGGATTTGTAGGCCTTGGGGTCGATCTGATACTTCTTGACGCGGTGCCAGAGGCTGCGTTCCTTGATGTTGAGCTGCTGGGCGGCCCGGGCCTGCACCCCGTCGCACTGCTTGAGGGCGGCGATGATGATGTTTTTTTCCGCCTCGACCAGCCAGCGGTCCAGGTCGTCCACTGCGGACCCTCCGGCCTCGACCGGCGCGGCGGCGGCCAACGCGGCCGAGGGGGCCGCCGCGATTTCCAGGTCGCGGGCGTGAATCGCCTCGCCGCTGGCGGTGAGGCAGGCGCGCTCGATGATGTTGCGCAGTTCCCGCACGTTGCCGGGCCAGGCGTAGCCTTTCAAGGCTTCCATGGCGTCAGGGGCGATCTTCCGGGGGCAGGGGGCCGAATCCGAAAAGAAGCCGGCCAGGATCGGAATGTCCTCTCTTCTCAGCCGCAGGGGCGGAACGTCCAGCCGAAACACGTTGATGCGATAGTACAGATCCTCCCTGAACCGGCCTTCGCCCACCGCGGCCTCCAGATCCTTGTTGGTGGCCACGATGAACCGCAGGTCGACCTTGATGGTTTTTCCCCCCCCCAGCCGTTGGATCTCCTTTTCCTGCAGGACGCGCAGCAGCTTGGCCTGCACGGCCGGCGGCATGTCGCCGATTTCGTCCAGAAAGACGGTCCCTTTGTCGGCGATTTCGAATTTGCCCGCCTGTGCGCCCACCGCACCGGTAAAGGCTCCTTTCTCATGGCCGAACAGCTCGTTTTCCAGCAGACCCTCGGGGATGGCGGCGCAGTTGACCTTGATAAAGGGCTTGTCCGCCCGCTGGCTGTGCTCCACCACGGCACTGGCCACCAGTTCCTTGCCGGTGCCGGACTCTCCGGTGATCAGCACCGTGGTGTCCGAGGCGGCCACCTTGAGGATGCGGCTCATCAGACCCCGCATGATCCGGCTCTGGCCCAGAATTTGCGGAAACAGCTTCGAGGCCTCCGTCGTATCGATCAGATCGGTGATTTTTTTTAAGATCCGTTCATAGTGGGAGACATCGCTGGCGGCCGAATCGGGTTGATCCGCAAAGAGGGCGGGGGGGATGGCCGGATTGCGGCGGGCCTTCTCGACGAAGCGCTCCAGGGGGCCGATGATCCAGCGTACGAGCAGGTAGGACCCGGCCAGCGATACCAGTGAAAACGTCACAATGACCAGCACATAACCAGCGGTCGGCCCCCCGCGGGGGGAAACATTCAAAAAGATGGACAGGACCAGCATCGAAAGCGCGTTGAATCCGGCCAGGATAAAGGGGACCAGGTGCTTGGTGGGGATATGGATCTTGCGCAACATGGCAATCGCGGCGGATCGAGAAGAACGCCGTCATGTTTTTTTGAAGTCTCGCGATGGCGTCATCGCACGGTCTTGACCAGATCCCACATGGGCAAAAAGATCGACAGTGCGAAAAAGCCCACCACGGCCGCCAGGGCGACGATCAGCACCGGCCCGATGGTTTCGGACATGCGGCTCACCGAATAGCTGACCTCGTCGTCGTAATGCACCGAGACTTCATGGAGCATCTGGTCCAGGTTGCCCGACTCTTCGCCGATGGCCACCATATTGACCACCATGGGGGTAAAGAACTTGGCGGTCTTCAAGGGGGCCGCGATGCCGCGTCCTTCCTTCAGATGCTCCTGAATCCGGCTGAATTCTCGGGCGATGACCGAATTGCCGATCACTCCCGAAAGAATGGAAAAGGCATTGAGAACAGATACCCCGCTGGCCTGGAGAATGGAGAAGATGCTGGCGAACCGGGACATGGCGCCTTTCTGGAAGACCGGCCCCAGAATGGGCATTTTCAACAGCAGATAATCCCTGTGGTATCGGCCGGATTCCGTTTTGAGGTAAACGCGCAGTCCCACGAGCACGACGATAAAGAGGGTTAAGCTGACAGGCCAGTAGACGATCAGCCATTCGTAGAGCAGGATGTTGATCCGGGTGGGCAGGGGCAGTTCGATCCGGGCGCTCTGAAAAATCCGCACGAAACGCGGAATCACGAAGGTCAACAGAAAGAAGAAGGCCCCGGTGAGGGTTACCAGGACCAGAATGGGATACTGCAGCGCGCTCTTGATGTCGGATTTGATCTTGTGTTCGTGCTGCAACAGATAGATCAGGCGCTCGAGCACATCCACCAGATGACCGCTGCTCTCGCCGGCCTGGATCATGCTGCAGTACAGCGGCGAGAAGATCTTGGGATGCTTTTTGAAGGCATCCGTGAGCGAGGCGCCGCCGCGGATATCCTGTCCCATGACGGCGGCGGCATTTTTCAGTCTCAGATTTTCGGTCTGCTGCTCGAGCACTTCCAGCAGTTCGATCATGTTGATGCCGGCTTTGAAAAGCGTCCGGAATTGTTTGGTGAAAATGATCAGGTCGGGGGTTTTGACGGTGGCCAGCCAAAAATTGACTCTTTGGGTCAGTCCCTGGCCGGCGCTCTCCCCGCCAGCCCGGACGCTGGAAGGGATGAGCCCCTGGGACGCCAGGAGCTGTTGCGCCGCTTCAAGGCTGTCGGCGCGGATCACGCCAGTGACTTGGGTCCCCGCCGGACTGATGGCTTTATAGGTGTATTGCATGCATCAACTCGTCGCTTAGGGTTGCTCGGTCCAGTCTTCGAACGGGCCGGAAGGCTGAGACTGCCGGGCCGGTCTCGATGCGCGGCTAGGCCATCACCACCGACAGGGCTTCTTCGACGGTCGTAATGCCCCGGCATACCTTGTCGGCCGCGTCATGGCGCAGCAGTCTGAGCTTGCCCGCCTCCACGGCCGCGCGGGTGATTTCGCCGGTGGCCGCCTTCTGGGTAATCATCTCCTGGATCTGCTCGTCGATTTTCAAAATCTCAAAGACCGCGGTGCGTCCCCTGTAGCCGGAATTCAGGCATCTGGGGCAACCTCTGCCTTTCAGGAAAGTGCAGTCCGATGGCCCTTCGAGTCCCAGCGCCCGGAGCCCTTCCCTTGCCGGTGCATACGGTTCGGCGCAAGCGCCGCACACCTTTCGCACCAACCGCTGCCCAAAGGAGACCAGCAGCACGGAGGCCACCAGAAAAGGTTCGATCCCCATGTCGATGAGGCGCGTGATGGCCCCGGCCGCATCGTTGGTATGGACCGTGGAAAGGACCCGGTGCCCGGTGAGGGCGGACTGTACGGCGATCATGGCCGTTTCCGAATCGCGGATTTCACCGATCATGATCACATCCGGGTCCTGGCGCAGGATGGAGCGCAGCCCCGATGCGAAGGTCATGCCGGCCCGGCGGTTGAGCTGGACCTGACGGATCCCCTCCACCCGGTATTCCACCGGATCCTCCAGGGTGATGATGTTGACGTCCGGAGCGTTGATGCTCTGCAGGATGGCATAGAGGCTGGTGCTCTTGCCGCTTCCGGTAGGACCGGTGGACAGGATCATGCCGTAGGGTTTGTGGATGACCGACTGGAGCTTTTCAAAATCGTCGCGGTGCATGCCCAGTTGATCCAGGCTGTAAATCCCGGCGCTCATGTCCAGCAGCCGCAACACCACGTTTTCCCCGTATATGGTGGGCAGGCAAGAGGCCCGCACATTGATTTCGCGCTTGTTCATCACCACCGTGAACCGACCGTCCTGGGGGATCCGGGTCACCGAAATGTCCATGTTGGCCAGAATCTTGATCCTGGAGGTCAGGGCGGGCAGCAGCTTTTTGGGAGGGGTGGACACTTCGCGCAGTTTTCCGTCGATGCGGAACCGGGTTTGAACCGCGTCTTTCTCCGGACTGATGTGGATGTCGCTGGCTTTCTCGCTCACCGCCTGGGCGATGATGGAATTGACCAGCTTGATCACCGGCGCCTGGTCCGCCTGGGACTCCAGGTCGCTGACGTTCACGTCGACATCTACGGTTTCTTCACGCCCCTTGCTGACCTCAATGGCGGTCATTTCCTCGACGCTTTCCATGACATTGTCGAGGCCCTTGTACAGTCCGTAAAGCGCCGTGAAGGTCTGGTCGAATTCGGCTTCCGTACAGACCACCGGTTCGACTTCCATGTTGGCATAGACCTCGAGGGAGTCCAGGGCGTCGATGTTCAACGGATCGCTGGTGGCGGCATACAACACCTTGCCTTTGCGCTCGAGCGGGACGAGGCCGTATTTGCGCGCCGTTTCCGCCGGCACCAGGCTCACCAGGCTCAGGTCCAGCGGAAATCGCGATGCTTCGTAGCGGGGGATGCGCAGTTGACGGCTCAGCAGCTGGACGATCTCTTCTTCGGAACACACGTGGTTCCACACCAGAAACTGGCCCAGCTTCATGCCGCTTTTCTTCTGCTCCACCAGGGCCGTCTGCAGTTGCTCGCGGCTGATCAGGCCCTGATCCAGCAGCATCTCACCGAGTCGGATCTTTTTTCTCAAGGATTTGTCCTTTCACGGCTTCTGGCCGGTTCTTCGGCCGGCGGCCCGGGTCCACGCCTGTCTGCGGGGGGATCTGACTGCGATCGGCCACCGCCGCGCTTAGAATCCACCGATCACGGTCTGCCTGTCCAGGCGCACCAGGCGGGCTTCAGCCGGCAATCCCGGCCGCAGCTTTTCCAATTCACCTTGCGCCGTGGTTTCCCG
>CALJLV010000173.1 GCA_937982505.1 uncultured Desulfobacteraceae bacterium
ACACCCGCTGCCGGCCGGGTGAATTCAGACCTTCGAGGATTGACATCAATCAGCGGATGCCGCAAGGTCGGACAACGCGGTTCGCGCCGGATCGGCGGCGCCAGGCACCGCGCAAGGGCCGGGAGCGCCTCCCGGCCCGCTGACGCCATCTTCCAGGCCGGTCGTGAGGTCGCCATGACATCCCATTCCAGCGAATCCTGGCAGGCGCGCTGCGTCGCCCCCGAGGCCGTGATGCAGCGTATCGAACCGGGGATGAGCATCTTCGTGGGCACCGGGGTGGCCGAACCGCGCACCCTGGTGCAGCACCTGATGGCCTCCAGGGCCGACAATCTGCTGGACCTGGAATTGATCCAGCTGGTGAGCCTGGGAGAGGCCATCAGCCTCGAATCGATCCAGTCCCAGAAGTACCGGCTCAAGACCTTCTTTTCCGGCTGGGTGGCCGACGACGCCATCACCGCCGGCCAGGTGGACCTGATTCCGAGCCGCTTTTCACGCATCCCGCACCTGCTGGCCTCGGGCCGCATCGGGGTGGATGTGGCCTTCGTGCAGATCACTCCGCCGGACGCGGCGGGCTATTGCAGCCTCGGGGTGGCGGTGGATACGGCCCGCCAGGCCATGGAGCGGGCCGACCTGGTGGTGGGCGAGATCAACCCCCAGGTGCCGGTCACCCTGGGCGACACCTTCGTGCCCATGGACGAGTTCGACCTGCTGGTGGCCGCCCGCCATCCGCCGTTTTACTTCGATCCCTGGCCGGCGGATCCGGTCTTTGAAGAGGTGGCGGCCAACGTCGCATCGGTGGTGGAGGACGGCAGCTGCCTGGGTTTTTCCATCGGTCCGCTCTACGAGGCCCTGGCCCGGCAGCTGGTGCGCCGGCGCCACCTGGGGATTCACAGCCCTTTTTTCACCGACGCCCTGATGCACCTGGTGCGCAGCGGAGCGGTGAGCAACCGGCGCAAGGAGGTTTTCCGCGGCAAGAGCGTGGCCAGCTACGCCTTCGGCACCCGGGAGCTGCTGGCCTGGCTGGATCGCAATCCGCTGGTGGAGTTCCAGGGGATCGATCGGGTCTTCGATCCGCGCCAGATCGGCCTCAACCGGCATTTCGTGGCCGTCTTTCCCGCCCGCAAGGTAGACCTTTCGGGTCGCATCGCCCTGCATGTGGGCAAGGGGAATGTGCTGGGAAGGCCGGGCGAACTGATGGATTTTTTCAACGGGGCCGAGATGTCCCCCGGGGGAAGGGTGATTTTCGCCCTGCCCAGCCGCAATCGCGGGGGCGAGCCCAACATCCAGGTCTCGGTGGAAGCCCTGCCCAACCAGGTGCCCCTGCGCGAGGCGGTGGACATGGTGGTCACCGAGTGCGGGGTGGCCATGCTGGCCGGGCGCACGGTACGCGAGCGGGCCCAGGCCCTCATCGACATCGCCCATCCGGACGACCGCGCCGGCCTGGTGGAGGCGGCCAAGGCCGAAAAGATCCTCTATCCCGATCAGATCTACCTGGCCGCCAGCGCCCATCGCTATCCGAGCGAAATCGCCGTCGAGCACACCTTCAAGGGCGGGGTGCAGGTGCGTTTCCGCGCCATCCGGCCCTCGGACGAAGAGGAGATGCGGCGGCTCTTCTACCGCTTTTCGGACCAGGCGGTCTACTATCGCTACTTTGCCCCCATCAAGACCATGCCCCACGCCCGGATGCAGCAGTACGTGAACATCGACTACGGCCGGGCCCTGTCCCTGGTGGGGCTGGTGGGCGCCCAGGGCCACGGGAAGATCATCGCCGAGGCGCGCTACGTGATGGACCCCGAAACCCACTGGGCCGACGTGGCCTTCGTGGTGGACGGCGAATTCGAGGGGCTGGGCATCGCCACCTATATGTACCGGATGCTGATCCGCCTGGCCCTTCAGCGGGGGGCCAAAGGATTCACCGCCGACGTGCTGGCCAGCAACAAGGCCATGATGAAGGTCTTCGAAAAGGGGGGCTTTCCGGTGCAGGCCCGGCTGGAGGCGGGGGCTTACGGGTTGAAGATTCCTTTCGAGGAAGAGAACGACTGACATTTCCACGTTCCGATGAGGTTTCCTTGGCCATTTTGCAAAGCGTTTTGGGACTCGTGGTCTTCACGGCCATCGCCTGGGCCCTGAGCGAAGGGCGGCGCCGGGTGCGGTTGCGCACCATTCTGGTGGGGATCGGGCTGCAGCTGGGACTGGGGCTCGTGCTGCTCAAGGTGTCCCTCTTCCAGGACCTGTTTCTGCTGCTCAACCGTCTGGTGCTCTCCCTGGAAGAGGCCACCCGGGCCGGGACGGCCTTCGTTTTCGGCTACATCGGGGGCGGGGAGCTGCCCTTCGCGGAAACCTTTCCCGGCGCCAGCTACATCCTCGGCTTCCAGGGCCTGCCCCTGGTCATCCTGGTGAGCGCCCTGTCGGCCCTGTTCTTCCACTGGCGGATTCTGCCCCTGGTGGTGCGCGGGTTCGCCCGGGTCCTGCAACGGAGCATGGGGATCGGCGGGACCGAAGGGATGGCGGTGGCGGCCAACCTTTTTGTCGGCATGGTGGAGGCTCCGCTGCTGGTGCGGCCCTATCTGGCCCGCATGACCCGCTCGGAGATCTTCACCCTCATGACCGGCGGCATGGCCACCATCGCCGGCACGGTGATGGTCCTGTACGCCAGCATCCTGTCCCGCGCCATCCCCGACGTCATGGGGCACATTCTCACCGCCTCGGTCATCAGTTTGCCCGCCGCGGTGACCATGGCCAAAATCATGGTTCCGGAGACCCGCCCTCCCACCTCCGGGGCCTTCACGGACCCGGATCCGGCCCGTTCGAGCATGGACGCCGTCACCCGCGGCACCCTCCAGGGGGTGAGCCTGGTGATCAACATCGTGGCCATGCTGGTGGTGCTGGTGGCCCTGGTGCATCTGGTCAATCTGGTGCTGGGGCTCCTGCCGTCCGTGGGCGGCAGCCACCTGAGCCTCCAGCGGCTCCTGGGATGGATCATGGCGCCTTTGGTCTGGCTCATGGGGATTCCCTGGGCCGAGGCCCCCAGCGCCGGGGTCCTCATGGGCACCAAGACGATTCTCAACGAGTTCATCGCCTATCTGGACCTGAGCCGCCTGGCCCCCGGGACCCTCAGCGAGCGCAGCATGCTGATCATGACCTATGCCATGTGCGGGTTCGCCAATCCCGGAAGCCTGGGGATCATGATCGGCGGCCTGGGCACCATGGCGCCCGAGCGGCGCGAGGAGATCGTGGCGCTGGGCCTGCGCAGCATCGTGGCCGGGACCCTGGCCACCGCCATGACCGGATGCGTGGTGGGCATCCTGGGAGGATAGGAAAGATGCGGCCCTCTGTTCCTGATCCGACTGCCGGCCCCGACGGGCGCCCGGGCCCGGGCCGCTGGCGCCGGGAAGCGAGGCGTCCATGACGGCGGAATTCTGGCGCTGGTGGCAGCATCTGCCCTCGGCCATCGATCCGGTCCTGTTTCAGATCGGCGGCTTTCGCCTGCAGTACTACGGCCTGATGTACCTGGTGGCCTTCGCCTGCACCTATCTGCTGGTGCGCCGGCGCCTGGTCAGCGAAACCCGCTTCGGCATCGGCCTGGAGCAGGTCCAGGACCTGCTCACGGTCATGATCGTGGGCGTCATCGTGGGGGGGCGCCTGGGGTATGTCATCTTCTACAATCCGGCCTACTATCTGCGGCATCCGCTGGAGATCGTGCTGCCCTTTCGCTGGGAGGGCGGGTTCGCCTTCACCGGCATCTCCGGAATGTCGTTCCACGGCGGTCTTGTCGCCGTTCTTCTGGGGGTCTGGCTCTACGTGCGCCGGCGGCACCTGGACTACCGGGAAGTGGCCGATCTGTTCGCGCCGGCCGTGCCCTTGGGGTACACCTTCGGCCGCCTGGGCAACTTCATCAACGGGGAGCTCTACGGACGCATCACCGACTGGCCGGTGGGGATGTACTTTCCAGATCGGAAGAGCGTCGTGTAGGGAAAGAGTGTAGATCTCGGTGG
>CALJLV010000174.1 GCA_937982505.1 uncultured Desulfobacteraceae bacterium
TTTGCGTATCCGGCCGCCACCCACATCTCCACCCATTCCCTACACGTCGCTCTTCCTATCTCCGCCGGCACCACCGCCGGAACCACCACCGGCACCACCACCGCCGCCACCATCGGAGCCACCATCGGAGCCACCGCCGGCGCCACCACCGGCGCCACCGCCGGAACCGCCGGATCCACCGCTGGACCCACCATCGGAGCCACCGCTGGAACCGCCGGATCCACCGCCAGAGTCGCCTCCGGAGGGGCCATCGGAATTGCCCGCACTGGTGCCCTGCCCCCCCGCGGCGCCCTGACCGCCGCGGTGGGCGCCGGCACCGGAACCGGAATTTTCACCCTGGCCGAGGGCTTGCGCATAACCGCGGGCCAGGGCTTCGGATGTCTGACCGGCGTACCGGGAGGTCACCGTTTGACGCGCCTGGCGCATGGCATCGGCACTGATCCCCAACGCCATGGCGCGGTTGATCATCCCAACGACATCGTCCGGCGCCACCCCCTGCCGGGCCATGTCCCGGGCGGTCCGCAGGGCTTCTTGGGCCAGATCCGTCCCCTGTTCCATATTCATCTGCCTTGCCCGTGCCGCCAGGCCATCGAGCATCGTCGCCATGTCCTGACGGGTCAATCCCGCGGCCAACCCCGCGACCATGACGTCCCCCAGAACGGTTCGCCGGCTGTCGTCCAGCCCCAGCCGGCGAGCCGAGGCATAGGCGAAAGCGTAGCGTTCGGCAACATGCTCGACGGCACGGACCGTCATGGCCGGGGTCGCCTTTTTGGCGAGCCCTTCGTTGAGCTTGGCCGCCAGGGCCTGGGTCGGCAGCCCCTGTTGATGGGCCGAACGGATGGTTTCACGCACCGCCTGCATCTGTTGGGAGTCGAAGTTGGCCTGGACCATGGCCTGAACCGCCCTTTGGGCCGCATCCGGGGTTAGACCGGCCGCGACCAGTCCCTCGACCCGGGCCTGAACCGATTGCCCATCCCGCGGCACGCCTTCGGTGGCCGGGCCGGCGCCGTATAACGCGACCGGCAGCAGCAGTATTCCCATAAAAATCAAAGCTGTATTTTTCATTTTTCGATCCTCTGATCAAAGTTGCGCCGTGTTCTGCTCTGTACAACGCAGCCGGGCCACTGAAGTTACACCCAGAGGTCAAGGCGGATGGATGCAATTTTGCGCCCCGAAATCATCGGCCTGCCGGTAGCGGCAATCCGGTTGGTAGACCTTGCCGTCGACGATGTAGAAATATTCGAATTCCCCGGTCGCCGGGACGCTGACCGCCCAGGTCCCGAAGAACCCCGGTGAGGCGGGCCGCAGCCGGTAGTCGTCCACCGAGGCCGCCAGCGCCACCTCCCGGGCCCCGGGCAGACGCAGGTAAAGCCGCGTCCCCCCCGAAGCCGTGGCACGGTCATAATGGGCGGCGCAACCGGACAGTGCGGCCGCCAGCATCACGACAAGCATTAAATTTCGGATCATACGGCCTCGTCGATACGGATGATGGAGTTTTCTCCGCCGAAATCGTCCTTTTCCCTTGAGAGCACCGTCGGATCGGGCATCTGGCGCCCATCTCCCACGACAAAGCTGTAGCGATGCTCCCCGGCAGGCAGATCGACCGTCAGGGACCAGTAACCGCTGGCGCCGGACGGTTGCATGGGAACCGGAACCCATTGGGTAAAGGACCCGACAAGCTGGATCTGCCGGGCCGTCGGGTTGAACAGGACGAAACGGTAAGGTTTTTCCACCGCCGCCGGCGCTTTTGGGTGCAGTCCCCAGACGGCGGCGATCAAAACCAGCGCCGCGGCGAACCCGGCCAGCGGGGACCGCCACCAACGGGCCATGCCGATCCCAAGATCCAGTCTCCTGCGCCGCGGCGCAGGCATCGGCAGCGGGGCCATCCGAGGCATCAAATCTTCGCGCAGCCATTTTTCCTGGTTGAGCAGACCAACGGTTTCATCCTTGACCCGCGCGTCCCCATGGACCGTCTCGACAAACTCGATTTTTTCATCCAGGTCGAGTTCGTCGTCGATGAACATGCTGATCAGGTAATCTTTCATGACACTCCTACATCGAGAATATTTCTAAGCTTGATCCGCGCCCGATGGACCTTGACCTTGACGTTGGCCAGGCTGTTGCCGGTCATTTCGGCGATCTCTTTGTAAGAGAGTCCGCTGCTGGTGGCCAGCGCCAGAAGGTCGCGTTCTTCGGCTTCGATCCGCTGCAAGGCGCAAAGCAGTCTGCGGCATTCATCACGCGCCAGAAACTGCGACTCCGGGTCTTTTCCGTCCGCGTGGTCTTCCTCCTGAAAGTCGTTGTACGCTGCTTTGCGGCGCGCGTGATCGTAGAGCAGATTGCGACCGATGACGAACAGCAGCGCCGCACTCGGTTCCCGATCCGCGTAGCGCTCCAGATAGCGGGCGAAGGCCTCCTGGGTCAGGTCGGCAGCCAGCGACGGGTCTCCGGTGCGTCGCAGCAAATAGCCCAGCAGTCGATGACGGTGGGCTTCGTATAATTGGCGCAAATTATTCACCTTGACCCGAAAACGGTTTTCCGCCGTAAAGGTTACGTCCGCAAAAAAATATCTTCAAAAAATTCGCCACCGAAAAATCCGTCGTGCCTGTAACCCCGGTGTGGGTCGAACGTTATCGGATCCAAACGCCGCTGATGCATCAGGGCAAAATTTGCTTTTCGCTACGAAGTAAACATTCAACCCAAATGGAGGACAACCATGCAATTCAAATCCGGCCTGTTCAAGACAATCATCACTTTCTCGACGCTACTGTTGCTCGCGGCCCCAGTCATGGCCGGCCACGGACGCGGACACGGCTACGGACCGGGCGACGGTACCGGTAGCGGCAGCCGCTCGGGCGGCGGTTCGGGCTACGGCCCGGGCGACTGCACCAGTTGGGTCCCGACCGACGCCACCCATCCCCTCCTGGCCCGCGGCGGAAACGGCAACGGCGGCCACGGCCCCGGCGACGGTACCGGCAACGGCGGCGATGGCCCCGCCGACGGCACCGGCAACGGCCCGGGCGACTGCAGCCTGGCCTGATGCACTCCGGCGCCCGCCTCCTTTCAAACGTCACCGATGCGCCTTGACGGGCCGGCGCCAAAGCGCCGGCCCTCATCCCAGCCCCGAAAATCCAATTGAACAAGAATGATCGAAAAGACGCCTTTTGACATTCGGCCGCCATTCGATTAGACCAAGCCTCCAACGATCCCCGATAACCCGATACCTTCGATCACGCGCACCGAGGCAGCCGCATGCCTTCGCTCCCCGACCGCAGTGGTGGCCCTGCATTCACGACCCAGTTAACCCTCTGCTGCGCGATGACCTTCACCGGCTACCTGGCCGTTTCCATGCGCCTGCCGATCGTCCCCCTGCACGCCACCGCACTGGGGGCCAGCGCCAGTCAGATCGGGATGATCAACGCCGCTTTCTACCTTGCCGCGGGCTGCCTTTCGCTGCCGGCCGGGATACTCTCGGACCGCTTGGGCCGCCGGCGCCTGGCCCTGGCCGGCACCCTCCTCATGGCCGTCGGTTTAGGTCTGCTGGCCCCGAGCCGCTCGTATATCCATCTGGCCGGGGTCTACCTGATCCTGGGCATCGGCATAGCGGCCTTCGGCCCCACCATGATGTCCTGGGTGGCCGAAATCGCGCCGGCCACCCACCTGGGACGGGCCTACGGCTGGTATACCACGGCCCTGTTTTGCGGCATGGGGCTCGGCCCGGCGGCCGGCGGGACTTTGGCCAAGGATCTGGGCTTCACCTCGGTCTATCTGATCGGCGGCGTGCTGATGGCGGTCAACCTTCTGTTGGTGGGCCGTTTGGTGCCCGGCGCACCCGCCCGGAACCGCCCCGGGACGCAGCGCCGCGATTCCCGACAGTGGCGGTCCGTTTTATCCAACCGAGCGCTGATCGGCTGCTGGGCCGGCACCCTGGGGACCTGCATCGTCTCCGGGACTTTCTTCACCTTTCTTCCACTTCAGGCTGCGGCCCAGGGACTGGATGTGAGCCGCATCGGCGTCATCTTCCTGGTGCAATCGGCGGCCAACGCCCTGGCGCGCATCCCCCTGGGAGCCGCCAGCGACCGTCTGGGCCGGCGCCCGCTTCAGGCCCTGATCGGCATCCTGCTGATTACCGCCTCCATCTCCGCGTTTGCGGCGGCCCGGCAATTCGACGGTTTCATGGCGGCCGCCCTGGCCAGCCTGCGAAGCATCCCCACCCCTCGCCCCCCAACAGGCCGCTACCGTGACCTTGCACATCACCACGCTGGCGGGCGGTAACGCCCTCAGCTCTTTCCGCGCTCAACAACTCCAGCCCGCCTTGGAGGCCATCCACCCCAAGATCACCGCCATTGCGGCGCGGTTTGTTCACCTGGTGGTGACGGATGCGCTGCCTTCGGCTGCCGAACAAGAGCGGCTGGCGGCCCTGTTGACCTATGGCGACCCCTACGCCGGGCCGCAAGACGGTGCGGCCATCAGATCGGAAGAGCGTCGTGTAGG
>CALJLV010000175.1 GCA_937982505.1 uncultured Desulfobacteraceae bacterium
TGTAGGGAAGAAGATTCACGCGACACGCTGACCTTCGGCCAGACAAACGACGGATGCCCTGACGGTGACGGGACCCTGGGCTCTGGCCGGGCACGGCTTGCCAAGATCGGCGCTTCGACCTATGGTGGACAAGGCCCCCTGCGCGGCGGCGGCAGATCTTCCCCCCCATCCGCCCGGAAGCGCAACCGATGGCGTTTCGCCCACCGACAACCGAAAGGAGCCGTTATGTACCGAACCATTCTGGTGCCACTGGACGGATCACCGCTGGCGGAAACCATCCTGCCGGAAATCGAAAAGCTCTCCTCCGGTGCGGCCCGGCCGCGGATCGTGCTGGTACGCGTGGTGCCGGCCCACCACATCCCGGGCCAGGACGCCATCGACTGGCAGGCCCGCATGATCCAGCGGGCCGAAGAGTACATCGACCAGCTCAAACAGCGCCTCTCCGATCAGGGTTTCATCGTGGACCACCACATCCCCTACGGCGAACCGGCCACCAAGATTCTCGAGGTCTGCGAACTGTACAACTACGATCTGATTGCCATGTCGACCCACGGCCGCAGCGGGCTGGGCCGCTGGCTCATGGGCAGCGTGGCCGACAAGGTGGTGCGCCACAGTCTGACCCCGGTGTTGTTGCGGCGGGCCCGTCCCGAGGAGGTGGTGGACGGCGCGGATGAGGAATGGGAAGGCTGACGCGGCCTCTGGGAGCCGAGGTCCCGCTGGTGGACTCTGCTAAACATGCCACTGGCGCCAGAGCCGGGCCACCTGGGCCCGGGTGGCTTCCAGGCGCCCGCTGTTGTCGATGACGACGCCGGCCCGGCGCCGCTTTTCCTCGATGGGCAATTGGGCCTTGATGCGCGCCGCGGCTGCCTCGGCGGAAAGGCCGTTGCGTTGCATCAACCTCTGGTGCTGGACCGCTTCGGGGGCGTAGACGAGAATCACTTCGGCCAGATTCCCGTCCATCCCGGTCTCGAAGAGCAGGGGGATGTCCAGGATCGCCACCCCCTCCGGGTCCTGCGTTTCCAGCACCGCCAGGCGCTGGGCCATGGCCTCGAAGACCGCCGGATGCACGATCCGGTCCAGCGCCCTGCGCTGATCCGGATCGTGAAAGACGATGGCGGCCAGCCGTTCCCGGTCGATCTGGCCGTCGGCCAGCAGGACCCCACGCCCGAAGCGCGCCACGATCGCCTCCCAGGCCGGCCGGCCGGGCGCCACCACTTCCCGGGCCAGAAGGTCGGCGTCCACGACGTGGGCGCCGGCCTCGGCCAGCATCCGCGCCACGGTCGATTTTCCGGTGGCGATCCCCCCTGTGAGACCCACCACTCGCATGCGGCGACCTCCTAGTGCCCCTTGAACACCGGCTCGCGCTTTTCCGTGAAGGCCCGCGGCCCCTCCTGGGCATCCTGACTCAAAAAGACCGGAATCGCCAGCTCCATCTCCTTGGCCAGCCCTTCCTTGAGCGGGCGGCCGATGTTGGCCAGGACGGCCTGCTTGACGGCCTGAACGGCCAGGGGCCCGTTGGCGGCGATGCGCCGGGCGAGCCGCTCGGCCTCGCTCATGACCTGGGTCAGGGGCACCACGCGATTGATCAGCCCGCACTGCAAGGCGGTCTGGGCGTCGATCAGCTCGCCGGTGAGCAGCATTTCCATGGCCCGGGCATAGGGGATCTGACGCGGCAGGCGCACCGTGGACCCCCCCATGGGAAAAATCGACCAGCGCACCTCCTGCAGGCCGAAGCGGGCCGTGTCGGCCGCCACCCGCAGATCGGTGGCGTAGAGCAGCTCCAGCCCGCCGGCGATGGCGTTGCCGTTGACGGCGGCCACCACCGGCTTGCAGAGCTCGAAATCCCGCAGCAGGGCGCGCATGGCGAGGGTCGGATCCTTCTGGACCCTCTCCTCGGCCGCGTTCTGGGCCTGGCGGGCCCCGGTAAACAGCGGAATCAGGGTCGCCAGGTCGGCCCCGGCGCAAAAACTGCGATCCCCGGCTCCGGTGATGATGGCGCAGCGCAGGTCCGGATCGTCGCGGTAGTCCTCCCAGGCGGCCAGCAGGTCGAGGATCGTCGCCGGATCCAGGGCATTGTGGGCTTCGGGGCGATTGAGGGTCAGGTAGGCGATACGGTCGCGTTTTTCATAGATCAGGGGCATGGGCGTTCTCCCTGGAATCTTGGTCATCGGTCATTGTTGGCGATGGCCGCGAAAGGCGTCCATGGCCCGGGCCGTGCCCAGGATGGCGCCGATGCGGTCCATGAGTCCGGCCGGCAGCAGGCGAAAGAGGGGGATCAGGTGGACCATGAACGGCATCTTGACGTAATCGCGGTCGGCGGCCACGGCCCGCACCACCCGCCGGGCCACCGCTTCCGGGGCGAGCAGCGGGTTGAGCCGCGGCGGCCTGAAACCGTCGAACATGCCGGTGGAAATCACCGAAGGACAGACGCAGGTCACCTTGACCCCGTTGCAGCCGTACTTTTTCATTTCCTGGCGCAGGGCGTCGGAAAACCCCACCACGGCGAATTTGCTGGCGCAGTAAGGCGCCAGGCGCGGCATGGCCAGGAGCCCGGCGGCCGAGGCGATGTTGACGATGTGGCCCCGGTTGCGCCGTGTCATGGCCGGCAGGATCCGCTTGGTCAAGTCCATCAGGGCCAGCAGATTGACCTCGATCACGCGCCGGATTTCATCCATTCCAGCTTCCAGGATCGGTTTGCCCACCGCGATGCCGGCATTGTTGACCAGAATCTCCACCGGCCCGCCTTCTCTTTCCACGGCCGCCACCACCGTTTCGAGGACCGGCGAACAGGTCACGTCGCACGGATAGGCCTGCACCCTGAACGCCTGCCGCTCCAGATCCCGCACCGTCCGGTCCAGGGTTTCACCATCCCGGTCCAGCAGCGCCAGACGGGCCCCGCGGGCCCCGAAGGCGAAGGCCATTTCACGGCCCAGCCCGGCGGCCGCACCGGTGATCAGCACCAGTCTGTCATCAATTATGGTCATCGGTCATGGATGGGGGCAAGGCGACCCCGCGCCACCTGGCGAACCTGTCGGCGCGGCGTCGTGGATCTGGATCAGCAGCCCGCCAGGGTTGACTTTCTTTATGGAATCCCGTAAGGGAAGTCAAGATATTTTGAATCCGATTATAATTTCGAACAACCTTCATTTCGATCCGGACCGGACCCCGGCCAGCCAGGAGGCCATGACATGAGCGACCCCTTTGCCGGCGTGGAACCGATGGTCTACCCGAGCCGCATCAACGTCCCCTATCACTGGTGGGCCGGAGAGACCGCGGGCACGTTTCTGAAAACGCTGCGAGACCGGAAAATTATTCTGGGCGCTCGCTGCAGCACCTGTGGCAGGGTTTACGTGCCGCCGCGCAGGACCTGCCCGCGCTGCTGCGACGGCGCGCCCACCGAATGGGTCGAATTGGGCGGCCAGGGGACCCTCACGGCCGTGACCGTGGTGCGCCGCCAGCTAGCGGCCCTGCCCGAACCGGCGCCGGCGGTCTTCGGCCTGATTCGTCTGGACGGGGCCGACACGGCGCTGCTGCACCGCATCAAGGGGCCCCGCGCCGAAAAGGCGGCCATCGGCATGCGCGTGCGGGCGGTTTTTGCCGAAGCGCCGACGGCCACGATCCGGGCCATCGACCATTTTGAAATTGTGAATCTGGAATAACCCCAAAGGAGCCCCCCATGCAACCGGCAGCCATAATCGGCATCGGCATGACGGCCATCGAGAAGAACAAGGTCCGCGACACCTTCGCCGACATGGTCTGGGAAGCGGTCAACCGGGCCCTGGAGGACGCCGGCCTGACCATCGAGGACATCGACAACGTCGTGACCACCTCCAACGATTTCTGGGACGGGCGCACCATCAGCTGCATGGCGGTGGGCGACGCCAGCGGGGCGCGGCACAAGAACGTCTCCTGCGTGGAGGGCGACGG
>CALJLV010000176.1 GCA_937982505.1 uncultured Desulfobacteraceae bacterium
TTTCTTTTTTTTAATGATACCGCCACCACCGGGATCTACCCTCTTTCCCTACACGACGCTCTTCCGATCTCCAGCTGGAAGAGGCCGGCGCGCAGGTCGAACTCAAGTAGCCCGATGGGACAAGGGCCGGATCAACGGCCCCGCACCGGCTTGCCCGAGCCGGTGCGGGCGTTGATCCGGCCCGGGATTTTTCCGGAGCGCGCCTCGATACCGGAGCCGTCGCGGTGAACGGTTCGGGTTGCGCGGCGGGCGCAAAGGCGCCGTGCCGGCAGGGCGCAGGATCCAGAACCTCCAGCGATCCATTGGAGATACCATGTCGCAAAGGCCCTTGGCAATCAGAAGGCTTCGTAAGAATTTCGGCAAGATCCGCAAGATCGTGGAGATCCCGGATCTCATCGGGGTGCAGCGCGAGTCCTACGAGCGGTTCCTGCAGATGGATGTCCCGCCGGAAAAGCGCAAGGATATCGGCCTCCAGGCAGTATTCAAAAGCGTGTTTCCCATCAAGGACTTCACCGGCAGCGCTTCGCTGGAGTTTGTGGCCTACCGCTTCGGCGAGGTCAAGCACGGGATGCAGGAGTGCATCCACCGGGGCATGACCTACGAGATCCCCGTGCGCATCACCGTTCGCCTGGTGGTCTACGACCTGGACAAGGAGACCGGCTTTTCCAACATCCGCGACATCAAGGAGCAGGAAATCTACTTCGGCACCATTCCGCTGATGACCGAAAAGGGCACCTTCATCATCAACGGCACCGAGCGCGTGGTGGTGAGCCAGCTGCACCGCAGTTCCGGGGTCTTTTTCGACCATGACCGCGGCAAGACCCATTCCAGCGGCAAGATCATCTACAGCTCCCGGATCATCCCGGTGCGCGGCTCCTGGATCGACATGGAGATCGATCCCAAGGACATCGTCTACATCCGCATTGACCGGCGCCGCAAGTTCCCGGTGACGATTCTCTTCAAGGCCTTCGGCTACAGCGACGAGGATATCCTCAACTACTTTTACAACACCGACAAAATCGTGGTCCAGGGCAAGCGGCTGTTCAAGGTTTTCCAGCCCGAGTCGCTGCGCGGCCAGCGCGCCAGCCGGGATATCAAGGACCCGGAAACCGCCGAGGTGCTCGTCAAGCGGGGCCGTATCATCAGCCAGCGGGCCATTGCCCGGCTCAAGGCCACGGGCGCCGATCTGATCCCCGTGGATCTGGAAGACGGGGTTATCGGCAAGGCCGCGGCCCACAGCATCCTGCATCCCCAGAGCGGTCAGGTCCTGGTGCGGGCCAACGAGACGCTGGGCCAGGAGGAATTCGACCGCATCCAGGCCGCCGGCATCGACGCCTTCGAGGTGCTGACCATCGACGGGGCCAACAGTTCCGATTCGATCCGCAAGACCCTCATGCTCGACAAGATCGAAAGCAAGGAAGAAGCCCTGATCGAGATCTACCGGCGCATGCGGCCCGGCAATCCCGCCACCCAGGAGGTGGCCCAGGATTTTGTCGACCAGCTCTTTTTCAAGGCTTCCCACTATGACCTGTCCGGGGTGGGCCGGCTGAAGATCAACCTGCGTTTGGGGGTGGAGACCCACATCGAGCTGCGCACCCTGCGCAAGGAAGACATTCTGCTCACGGCCCGCACCCTGGTGGATCTGCGCGACACCCAGGGGCAGGTGGACGACATCGATCACCTGGGCAACCGGCGGGTGCGGGCCGTGGGTGAACTGCTGGAAAATCAGTACCGTATCGGTCTGGTGCGCATGGAACGGGCCATCAAGGAGCGCATGAGCCTGCAGGAGGTCGATGCCCTCATGCCCCACGACCTGGTCAACCCCAAGCCGGTGTCGGCGGTGGTCAAGGAGTTCTTCGGCACCAGCCAGCTCTCCCAGTTCATGGACCAGACCAACCCCCTGTCGGAAACCACCCACAAGCGGCGCCTGTCGGCCCTGGGCCCCGGGGGGCTGACCCGCGAGCGGGCCGGCTTCGAGGTGCGCGACGTGCACCCGAGCCACTACGGCCGCATCTGTCCCATCGAGACCCCGGAAGGGCCCAACATCGGACTCATCGTTTCGCTGTCCACCTATGCTCGGGTCAACGACTACGGGTTCATCGAAACCCCCTACCGGGTGGTCCGGGATACCACCGTCACCGAGGAGGTCCGGTTTCTTTCGGGTTTCGAGGAAAAGGCCCATCCCATCGCCCAGGCCAACGCGCCGGTGGACGAGGGCAACCGCTTCCGAAATCCCCAGGTCACCTCGAGAGTCGAGGGCGAGTTCATGATGGTGGCCCGCGAGGACATCGAGCTGATGGACGTGTCGCCCGACCAGCTGGTGAGCGTGTCGGCCTCCCTGATCCCGTTTCTGGAAAACGACGACGCCAACCGCGCCCTGATGGGCTCCAACATGCAGCGCCAGGCCGTGCCCCTGATTCAGGCCGAGGCGCCCCTGGTGGGAACCGGGATCGAAGGGGTCGTGGCCCGCGATTCAGGGGTGGCCATCGTGGCGCGGCGGGATGCCGAAGTGGTGGAGGTGGACGCGGCGCGCCTCGTGCTGCGGCACACGGACGACGATCCGCGCAAGCCGCCGGTAACGGTCTACAACCTGTCCAAGTTCGTGCGCTCCAACCAGAATACCTGTTTTAACCAGCGGCCCATCGTTTCCCGGGGCCAGAAGGTCAAGGCCGGCCAGATCATCGCCGACGGGCCGGCCACCGAGAAGGGGGAATTGGCCCTGGGGCGCAACGTCACGGTGGCCTTCATGCCCTGGGGCGGTTACAACTTCGAAGACTCGATCCTGGTGGGCGAACGGCTCCAGCGGGACGGGATCTACACCTCGGTGCACATCGAGGAGTTCGAGGTGGTGGCCCGGGATACCAAGCTGGGCAAGGAGGACATCACCCGCGACATTCCCAACGTGGGCGACGAGGCCCTCAAGAATCTCGACGACAGCGGCATTATCCGCCTGGGGGCCGAGGTCAAGCCGGGAGACATCCTGGTGGGCAAGATCACCCCCAAGGGCGAAACCCAGCTTTCGCCGGAGGAGAAGCTGCTGCGGGCCATCTTCGGCGAGAAGGCCGGGGACGTCAAGGACACCTCGCTGCGGGTGCCGCCCGGGGTGACCGGGATCGTCATCGATGCCAAGGTTTTTTCCCGCCGCGGCACGGATAAGGACGAGCGCACCCGGGAGATCGAGGACGACGAGATCCGGCAGATGGAGCAGAACCGGGACGATGCCCTGGCCGTGATCCATGCCGTGGCCCGGGATCGGCTCCTGGAGCTGCTCGACGGGGCCACGGCGGCGGCTCCCATCAAGAAGGGCAAAAAGAGCCTGGTCAACAAGGGGGGGGGCATCAGCGCCGAGGCACTGGCCGATCTGCCCCTGGCCCAACTCGAAGCCCTGGCGGTGGAGCCGGTGGAGGTCAGCGAACGGGTCCAGGACCTGGTGGAGCAGCATCGGATCCAGGTCCAGCGGGTTCATGACGAGTTCGAGCAGCAGGCCAGCCGCTTCGAGAAGGGCGACGACCTGCCCCCGGGCGTGATCAAGATGGTCAAGGTCTATGTCGCCATGAAGCGCAAGCTCTCGGTGGGCGACAAGATGGCCGGGCGCCACGGCAACAAGGGGGTGGTTTCGCGCATCCTGCCCGAGGAGGACCTGCCCTACTTTGCCGACGGCACCCCGGTGGACATGGTCCTCAACCCACTGGGGGTTCCCTCGCGCATGAACGTGGGCCAGGTGCTCGAGATCCATCTGGGCCTGGCGGCCAAGGGGCTCGGCGAGCAGATCAACCGATTGCTGGAGGCCTGCCGGATGGACGAACTGCGGGCCAAGCTCAAGCGCATCTTTTCCGATCCCGAGGCCCAGCAGGCCCTGGAGGGGATGGATGACCCGGCCCTGGTGCGTTTCGGGTCCCAGTACCGGCGGGGGGTGCACATGGCCACGCCGGTCTTCGACGGGGCCAAGGAGGACGAGATCAAGGCCCTGCTGGCCGAGGCGGGCCTGCCCACCACGGGGCAGGCCACCCTTTATGACGGGCGCACCGGAGAGCCTTTCCGGGAAAAGGTCACCGTGGGCACCATGTACATGCTCAAGCTCCACCACCTGGTGGACGACAAGATCCACGCCCGCAGCATCGGTCCCTATTCCCTGGTGACCCAGCAGCCCCTGGGAGGCAAGGCCCAGTTCGGCGGCCAGCGTTTGGGGGAGATGGAGGTCTGGGCCATGGAGGCCTACGGCGCGGCCTTCGCCCTGCAGGAGTTTCTCACGGTCAAATCCGACGACATGGCCGGCCGCACCCGGATGTATGAAAAGATCGTCAAGGGGCAGAACACCCTCGAGCCGGGGCTGCCCGAGTCCTTCAAGGTGCTGACCAAGGAATTGCAGGCCCTGGGGCTCGACATTTCGCTCATCGAAGAAAAGTAACCAAGGAGAGGATCTTGGAAACGTTATACGATTTCTTTGCCAAGCCGACGGACCCGCGGCGCTACAGGGGGGTACAGATCGCCCTGGCCGCTCCGGAGCAGATCCTCAAGTGGTCCCACGGGGAGATCAAAAAACCCGAGACCATCAACTACCGGACCTTCAAGCCGGAGCGTGACGGGCTCTTTTGCGCCAAGATCTTCGGTCCCACCAAGGACTACGAGTGCAACTGCGGCAAGTACAAGCGCATGAAGCACCGGGGAGTGATCTGCGAAAAATGCGGCGTGGAAGTGATCCAGTCCAAGGTGCGCCGCGAGCGCATGGCCCACATCGCCCTGGCCACCCCTTGCGCCCATATCTGGTTTCTCAAGAGCCTGCCCAGCAAGATCGGCAACCTGCTCGACCTGACCCTCAAGAACATCGAAAAGGTCCTCTACTTCGACAGCTATATCGTCATCGACCCCAAGGAGACCCCCCTGACCCGCGGCCAGCTGCTGCCCGAGGAGAAGTACCGCGAGGCGCGCGAGCTCTACGGGGCCAAGTTCGAAGCCGGGATCGGGGCCGAAGCCATCAAGGCCATGCTGGAAAACATCGACCTGGACGCCGAATACAAGCAGCTGCGCGAGGACCTGCGGGCCACCGGCTCCATTGCCAAGCGACAGAAGCTGGCCAAGCGGCTCAAGATCGTGGACGCCTTTCGCCGTTCGGGGATCGATCCGGCCTGGATGATCATGGACGTGATTCCGGTGCTGCCGCCGGACCTGCGCCCCCTGGTGCCCCTGGAGGGGGGGCGTTTCGCCACCAGCGATCTGAACGACCTGTACCGGCGGGTCATCAACCGCAACAACCGGCTGCGGCGCCTGATGGACCTCAACGCCCCGGACATCATCGTGCGCAACGAAAAGCGCATGCTCCAGGAGGCGGTGGACGTGCTCTTCGACAACGGCCGCCACGGACGGGTGATCACCGGCACCAACAAGCGCCCCCTCAAGTCCCTGTCCGACACCCTCAAGGGCAAGCAGGGCCGCTTCCGCCAGAACCTGCTGGGCAAGCGCGTCGACTACTCCGGGCGAACCGTGATCACCGTGGGACCGGACCTGCGCCTGCACCAGTGCGGACTGCCCAAGCAGATGGCCCTGGAGCTGTTCAAGCCCTTCGTCTACTACCGGCTGGAGCAAAAAGGGCTGGTGTCCACCGTCAAAAGCGCCAAGAAGATGGTCGAGCGCGAAACCCCCGAGGTCTGGGACACCCTGGACGAGGTGGTCAAGGAGTACCCGGTGATGCTCAACCGCGCGCCGACCCTCCACCGGCTCGGAATCCAGGCCTTCGAGCCGATCCTCATCGAGGGCAAGGCCATCCAGCTTCACCCGCTGGTCTGCACGGCCTTCAACGCCGACTTCGACGGGGACCAGATGGCGGTGCATGTACCCCTTTCGGTGGAGGCCCAGATCGAGGCGCGGGTCCTGATGCTGTCGAGCAACAACATCTTGTCTCCGGCCAACGGGAGCCCCATTATCGTGCCCAGCCAGGACATCGTGCTGGGGATCTACTACATGACCCGGGCGCTGGACGGGGCCCGGGGGCAGGGAATGGTCTTTGCCAGCCCCGCAGAGGTCCGCTCGGCCTACGACGCCGGGGTTCTGGACCTGCATGCCCAGATCCGGGTGCGGATGGGCGGCCAGCGGGTGGAGACCACCGTGGGCCGCATCCTGCTCTGGGAGGTCATTCCCCAGAACAACCTGATGATCCTGCGCCACATCCAGACCGCCGAGCCCCAGGCGGCCCGCCAGGTGGGGGCTGAACTGGCGGCCGGAGCGGACTTCGTGGACCTGGTGGAGCGCTACTCGCAAAGTTCCGACCGAGGTAACGCCGGGGTCCTGGGATTGCTGCAAAACGAGGAGTTTCGCCGGATTTACGGTCTCTCGGCCGAACAGGCCGACGCGGTCTTCGCCCTCAACGAAGACGAGACCAGCGGCGCCATCCCCGGCGAGGGAGGGAGCCACTTTTTCCAGGTCATCGAGCGGCGCCCGGAAATCGCCTTCGAAATGGTCAACCGGGTGATGGACAAGAAGGCGCTGCGCAATCTGATCGATTACGCCTACCGCAATCTGGGGCCCAAGACCACCGTGATCCTGGCCGACCGGCTCAAGGACATCGGCTACCGCTATTCGACCATCGGCGGCATTTCCATCTCCATCGACGCCATGATCATCCCCAAGGCCAAGTGGGACATCATCCGCCAGGCCGAAGCCAAGGTGACCGAGATCGACAAGCAGTACAACGAGGGCCTGATCACCCCCGGGGAGAAATACAACAAGGTGGTGGACATCTGGGCCAAGGCCACCGACGATGTGGCCAACGAGATGATGGAGGCCATCAAGGTCGTGCCGCGTCTGGATGAAAACGGCGATCCGCTTCCGGACGGGGCGCCGCGTGGGGCCGTGGCGGAGATGAACCCCATCTACATGATGGCCGACAGCGGGGCGCGCGGCAGCAAGGATCAGATGCGCCAGCTGGCCGGGATGCGCGGGCTGATGGCCAAGCCTTCGGGGGAAATCATCGAGACCCAGATCGGAAGAGCGTCGTGTAGGGAAAGAGTGTAGATCTCGGTGGGCGC
>CALJLV010000177.1 GCA_937982505.1 uncultured Desulfobacteraceae bacterium
CGCCAGGGGGCCGAACTGGACTGCCGGATCATCGCGGTCAATCCGGAGGATGCGCTGTGGCGGGGGGTGCGGGTGGCGGTGGGGATGGTCGGAGGTTAGCAATGGCTGTTCTGGCAATAATCGACCGTAACAAAAAAAACTTTATCGAATTGGAGGACGCGATGGAAGGAGTTCGGAACCTGACAATCGAAAGTCTTGAAAAAGCCGTCGCAGGAGACACCGTTGCCATTCGATGTCTGACGACTTTGGATCCCGCCGGTGGCCCCGGCAGCAAAGTCTTTCCGCCAACGTACAGTACCAATGATCGAGAATTGAAATATGCCGTCGAGGAGAGAATTCTCGACGGCCAAAAGGTGCCGGTGGTGCTGCTTGATTCGGTCGCCTCGCAGGCAAACCGCATGGAGGAAGCGCTGCTTTCCGCGTGGCAGCGTGATGAGCTGCCGTTTCCCGTTGTCGGCGTCGATTTTAGCAAGGAAAGCGAATTGGAAGACCTTGGCAACATAACGACTCTTCATGCTCCGCATCGTATCGCCGATGCCCTGTTCAGAGACAGTGTTGACGAAAATAATGTTCCGTTTCGGGATACCGATGCAGGCAGCGCCTATACCCGGTCCAATGTACGCAATGCGACCGCCGTGTATCGTTACTGCCCGACTGCGTTGATCTTTGGAGTATGGGACTCCACCGGACCCAAAGGTGGGTTGGGCGCCAAATTCCAACGAGCGGTGGTTTCGGAGATCGTCGGGTATCATGCCGTGGCCGGTGTCAAAACAGCCAGTCGCATCGACCCGGCAGGTATTCAGGCCAATGTTGATGTATTTCACAAGCAGGGGGCTCATGACGACTGGACGGTGGACCCGGCCCAAGCCGAGGTGAAAAGCGGTAAGCCCGTCCCCTTTAGCCGCAAGGGAGCCGAAGGAAAGGGAAAACCGTCCGCCATTAACCATAGCAACGTGGCGCCTTCCATCGACCGTCTATCGGGCGGCGTGACCATCTCCTATGCCGTTCAAAGCAGCGTGATTTCCCTGCCCGCCCTGCGCCGGCTTCGTTTTCCGGCAGACAGACCGGCCAACGCTTCGTCCGGCCAGGAGGGACAAGCCATAGAAAGCGCGGCGCGCACGGCTTTGGCGGCGCTTGCCGTCGCGGCCTTGGTATATCAGCGGGCCGAGGGATACGACTTGCGTTCGCGTTCGTTGCTGTTGCCCCGTGATCCGTTTCGCCTGGAGTTTCTCGGTGGAGACGGCCAGCCGGCAGAATGCTTTACTTGTTCGCCCGAACAAGCTGCGACGCTGTTGAAAAAGGCTGCCAAACGGGCTGATGCTTTAGGATTGGGATGGAACCGAGAGCCGGTCAAACTAAAGCCTTCCCCCAAGCTAGCCGACCTGATCCGCCGTAGCCGTGAGTTGGCGGCCAGGGGTGGCGATGGAGACGAATAATGTTGGCCCTCAAAATCAATTTTATAACGGGGCGTTATGCGGCCAGCGCATACAATGATCGCCAGGCTGCGGAGTGGCCGCCTCACCCGGCTCGGGTGTTTTCCGCTCTTGTGGCGGCTTGGGCCGAGGCGAGCGATCAACCTTGTCCACACGAACGGCGGGTTCTCGAATGGCTCGAATCGGCAGGGCCGCCATCCATTATGGCATCACCGGCCAGTAATCGTCGGGTGATGACGCACTTCGTACCGGTCAACGACGCGCATATCCGACAAAGCCTGCAAAATTACCGAGACACCATCGCGGTCGCGCTACACGACTGCGACGCAGCGCAAAACGCGCTTGAAGCCGCCATCGCGTCGAACGATTCCAAGAACCGGAAACTGTGCGAAAGGGCCTTGAAAAAGGCGCAAGCCGCAAGAGGCAAGGCCGAAGCCAAACTGGTCCAGGAAGCCGCCAAACGGGTGGCCCCTGCAGATTCGGTGAACGCTTCGGCTATCAAGAGCGCCATGTCGATGTTGCCCGAAGGCCGCGTTCGCCAGGGACGCCATTTCCCTTCAGTCAGCCCGATGTCACCAGAGGTGCATTTGATTTGGGACCACGACATGCCACAGACGGAGAAAACCATCCTGACATGCCTTGCTCGACGGGTGGTACGCATCGGCCACAGTTCCTCCCTGGTGCACATTAGCGTAGAGGAATCGGCCCCTGAAGCGAACTGGAGTCCGGACGACGACGGAGAAACAGTCCTGCGGGTTGTCGGCGGCGGGCAGCTCGACGCGCTGGAGACCGAATGGCGGCAGCACCGGGAGACCGAACCGCGCGTTCTTCCGTGCCGTTTCCAGAGATACCGCCTTCACGGTATCCCCCCCGCCAGTATGCCCGAAAGCTCCTGCTTTTCTGAAGACTGGATCGTTTTCCGCAGGGTGGGCGGGCCGAAGCTGCCCATAACCCGGTGCGCCGATGTGGCCTGTGCCTTTCGGAGAGCGCTTCTTCACTATGCTGAAGATCCCCCAGATGAGGTGCTAAGTGGTCATACGCCCGATGGCCGGCCAACGGACAAGCCACATGCGGCGTTTGTCCCCTTGCCTTTCGTAGGGCACCCACATGCCGACGGTCGTCTTATGGGCATTGCGGTTGTATTGCCACGGAACCTAATGGAGTTGCAAAAAAGGGCGGTCTTTCGTGCCATCGGTCTCTGGGAAGCCGCCTGCCGGATCGACGAGGAAGAAACGCCGGTATTGGAGCTACAGCTTGGGCGCGCCGGTATCCTTGAGTTGGAACGGAACGATAGACAGCATGCCACGCAGGTCATGTTGCGTGCCTCGACTTGGTGTCGCCCATCAAGACGGTGGCTATCCACCACTCCGGTGGCGCTGGATCGCAATCCCGGGGATCTGTATTCCGGGGATCACCAGCGTTCGATGGACGCATACAAGGCAGCGGCGGATACCATCGCCACCGCCTGCACCCGTATCGGTCTGCCATCACCGGCCGAAGTCGTCGTTCTTCCGTCGGCGACCATGCCGGGCACTGTCAAGGCTCGCCATTTTCCTGCTTTCCCGTCAAAGCCGGGCAGTGTCCAGCGCGCCAAGGTGCACGCTTTGATCCGGTTCACGGAGCCCGTGTCTGGCCCTCTATTGATCGGGGCGGGTCGTTTCTTCGGTTTGGGGCTGTTCCGACCCCTCGCGCAAGAGGAGGTTTTGCGATGAGTTCCCTTGGCGCTGACGATTTTAGTGCTTTTTGCGAAGCTGTTCACGGCTATCGGCCATTTCCGTGGCAGGTCCGATTAGCCAAACAGGTCATGAAAACAGGGAAGTGGCCCGATGTGCTCGATCTGCCAACCGGTACAGGGAAGACGAGCGTTATCGATATTGCCTTGTTTGCATTGGCCTGTTTCCCACAGCGTTTTCCGCGACGGGTGTTAATGGTTGTCGACCGGCGAGTCGTCGTCGATCAGGCGGCTATACACGCGCAAAACATCCTGAATCAACTGACCAACGCAAGCGGAGGGATCTTGGCCGAAGTGGCCGATGGTTTGCGGGGCTGTTGGGGGGCAACGGGACGAGGGGCACCGTTTGGCCTGGCCGTTCTGCGAGGTGGCATGCCCCGAGAAGACACTTGGGCGAAGCGGCCGGACTTGCCGGTCGTTGCTCTTTCCACGGTTGATCAGGTGGGGTCGCGTCTCTTGTTTGGCGGCTATGGTGTGTCTTCCGGTATGGCGCCAGTTCATGCCGGTCTGATGGGAAACGATACGCTTTACTTCTTAGACGAAGTCCATCTGTCGATCCCGTTTGCTGAGACGTTGGGTGCCATAAAAACGCACTGGCGGCGCCGCTTAGAGGCTGCACTGCCGGATCGCTTTGCCGTTGTGCATATGTCTGCAACACCCGGTCCGCATCAGGAAAAAGACTCCGTTTTCCGCCTGGGCGGCGACGACTGGCTGCACGATGTCCTGGCCTCTCGGCTGAAAGCCAGGAAGCCGACAACTCTTGAGTTGGTAACGGTCAAGGGCAAGGACGAGTCCGAAAAGAGATCTATCTTTGCCCAGTGCTGCGTTACCAAGGCAGAAACCCTGATCGCCCAAGGGGCAAAGACCCTGGCCATCATCGTCAACCGAGTGGAAACCGCCTGCTTGGCTATGACAGCATTGGAATCCAATACGGAGGTGGATAGCTCTCTGTTGACCGGACGGATGCGCCCCTTGGACCGTGACACGGTTCTTCATGAGAAGGTATTAAGGCGGGTGGCATCGGGCCGCATTCGGGGTGGAGAAGAGAAGCCGTTGGTAGTAGTCGCGACACAATGCCTTGAGGCAGGAGCCGATTTCGATTTCGATGGCCTCGTTACAGAGTGCGCCAGTCTTGATGCCCTGAGACAGCGGTTCGGACGGTTGGATCGACTCGGACGATTGCCTTTGCCATCATCCGCTCGTGCTTTCGTGCTGGCTCGAAGCGATCAGATTGGTGACGATGCGGATGATCCCGTTTACGGTAGTTCGCTCGCGAAAACGTGGCACTGGCTTTCGCAACTTGGTTCGAGTCTGGACATGGGTACGGATTATCTGCCTCTGCCGGATCTGGACAGTCTTTCAACGCTTGTTGCCCCTCGGTTGGCGGCACCGGTATTGCTTCCGGCCCACCTGGATCGCTGGTGCCAGACCCGTCCAAAGCCTTGGCCGGTACCAGACATCTCGCTATGGCTGCATGGGCAGAAAGAGTCACTCCCCGAAGTCCAAGTTCTTTGGCGTGCGGATATCGACGAAAATCAGCTGGCGCATTTCCAGGACTATTCCAAACTGACGGACGATTTGACTGCCCGCTTATCCGCTTGCCCACCGGGAACACTGGAAACAATTCAATTACCGCTATCTTCGATCAGGCGATGGCTTCAAGAGCAACCGGATGGCCTCCAGGATTTCCCGGACGTGGAGGGTGCCCCGGGTGGTGAGGTGCTTTTTCCTGAGGCGCCTAAGCCCGGGCGAGCCGCTGTCCGCTGGACTGCGGATGGTGCTCAGATTGTGTACGCAGGCGATCTTGAACCTGGTGACACCGTGGTGGTGCCGGCGACCTATGGCGGATTGAAGTGGCATAACTGGTCACCGCGAACAACCGACCCGGTCGGTGATCTTGGGGATCTTGTTCAATGGGTTATGCGCGGCAAGGCTACCTTAAGATTGCACCCAGCAGTGATTTCCCAGTGGATTGAGCAATATCCACCCCTGCCAACGGTACCTGGCGAATCTGAAGTGGATTCCAATCCGGGGCAGGAGATCAAAAATTGGCTAACCATCGCAAGCCCTCTGGTGACATTTCCATGGGACGATATCCTCAAACAGATCGCTGTCGGGCACCGGCGTATGGGCCTTGCCGACAAGACATGGGTTCTGGTTGCCAAAAAGCGGATGTTGCGCATCGAGACATTTGAAAACGCCGCCGGCAGCGCCGACGAAGAGTCTTTTATTGAACAGGAGATAAGCCTCGACTCTCATTGCAGACATGTGCGGCATGCCGCAATCGGTTTTGCCAAGGCGATTGGACTCCCTATTCCCGTGGTAGAAGATATCGGCCTTGCGGCCTGGCTCCACGATGTGGGCAAGGCTGATCCAAGATTCCAGAAGATGCTCGTCGGCGGGAGTGACGTTCGCTTGGCGATGCTCGATCATCCCATTGCCAAATCCCGCCTTGGCAACCGGGACAGAAGGGAGCGAGCCGAAGCGCAGAGGATGTCCGGGTATCCCCCTGGACAAAGGCATGAGTTGCTGTCGATCGCCATGCTGTCTGGTTGTGCTTCCGCATTAACGGCAGCGAACGACCCGGAATTGGTCCTTTACCTCATTCAGACCCATCATGGCTTTTGTCGGCCTTTCGCCCCTCCAGTCTCAGATCCAGCCCCGGTTCGCGTCTCTTTGGTCCATGGGGGGGAATCATTGTCCGCCGATTCTAACCACAATCTTGCCCGGTTGGATTCAGGCATCGTCGACCGATTTTGGCGAATGAATCGAAAATATGGATGGTGGGGGCTCGCGGGCCTTGAAGCCATTCTGAGACTGGCCGATCATCGGGCTAGCGAGATGGAAGGAAATTAAAAATGGAAAATGGCGTGATTCTTACAGGAATTGACGGATCTGATCCGCTCCACTTTCTTTGCACATTGGGAATATTAAATATTTTAAATAAGAAATTCTTTACAAAAGGAGAAGGATGTCTTCCGAAGGTTGCTTGGAAAAATCTTGGAAAATGGAGACCTATATTTTTGGGGATAGAAACATTTGATGAGCTCATAAACTCGGTGCTTGATGATCGCGAATCTTTTAACGATGATATTCTTAATTTCGAGTATGTTAAATTAGAAAAAAACGGATCGAAATTGTTTAAGGGGTTGCGCCCCCCGCTCGCAGTATTACGCGGATGGATACATCGGTCTTTATCCAATGATAATGATGCTGAATACACAGCATGCCTGATGGCTGAAACTGCCAGTGAAAAACTAAAAGACGAAAAAGTTGTAGACTATGAGGTCATTCTTGAAAAGGGAATTGTGTTAGATATACAAGCACCACTTGATAAAGCGGCAATGCCGACATTTTTTGACTTTACCTCCAGAAATGCTCAATTTTTAGATCAATTAAAAAGAATCAAAGATTCGTTTGATGTAGAAGAAATTGCCAAGGAGCTTCTATTCGGACTTTTTTTTGAGGACGAGGTTAGAACGATGGGGTGGGATATTACGGCAGATGCTCCAAATGCCCTTTTTGGCGATAGGCAGAAATGCAGCAAACCGGTTGTTGAGTGGCTTGCTTTCAGAGGCTTGCCGTTTTTTCCGGTATTTGGCTATGGTAGTGGCTTGAACACGACCTCCTGTCGAGGAAAGAGGAAAAATGGCGTTTTTCTCTGGCCTATTTGGGAAATCCCAGTTTTTCTTAGCAGGGACGTAGTCTTTTCGTTGATGTCTTACAAGAATATCGAATTCCTTGCTGAATTGGAAAGAAAAAGATTAGGTATTGAATGCATATTCATGAGCAAAATGGAAAAGGCGGCAGATGGATATAGTGGTATTTTTGCGCCATCATCTTTCCTCTGACCTTGGCGAATTCTGCTTTATCCGGCCCTCTCTGCCTCGGTTACGCCGCCCACTTCGGCTTGGGGCTGTTTGCGGCATCCGGCACGAGCGGCACTCAAAAATAGGTCCTATTCGACCTATATGCCCTATAACCCTATAACCAAGAACCTTCACCCGCAAAGGAGGCGGAACCGCCATGACCGAAAAAGACACCCCCGGCCTGATTCCGCCCCACGGAGGATATCAGGAGCTTCAGTCCTTCAAGATGGCCGAGATCGTTTACGACGCCACCGTGGCGTTTTGCAACCGCTTCATCGACCGCCGTTCGCGCACCCACGACCAGATGGTGCAGGCCGCGCGCAGCGGCCGGCAGAATATCGCCGAAGGGAGCATGGCTTCGGGCACTTCGAAGAAAACCGAATTGAAGCTGGTGGGCGTGGCCCGCGCCAGCCTGGAGGAGCTGTTGCTGGATTACCAGGATTTTCTGCGCCAGCGCGGCCTGCGTCTCTGGACCAAGGATCACCCGCGGGCTCGCTCGACTCGCGATCTGTGCTACCGCAAGGACAGGTCCTATTCGACCTATAGGCCCTGTATCGAAAAAGCACCGCCCGAGGTGGCCGCCAACACCATGGTGTGCGTCATTCACCAGACCAACTACCTGCTGGACCAGCAGCTTCGTGCGCTTGAAACGGGGTTTTTGGAGCAAGGCGGGTTCACCGAACGGCTCTACCGCACCCGAGTGCAGGTGCGCCGGAGAAGGCCGGATGGTTAAAACCGCCCGCCGGCAGCCGCGGCCGAATGTCTTCACTCGGAGGAGATGGAAGCGTGGAATTTCAGCTCGCTTGCGCCGGCGATGAGGCCAAAGTGCCGGTCCCGGTGCAGCAGGCGCGCCCGGGTCTGAATGCACATCAGGGCGATGGCGGTATCCACCAGTGGAATGGTCAACCCCTTGCGGAACAGGCTGAAGGAAAAGGCGGCCAGATCGTCCCAGAACGATTCGGCGATTGGAAGCGGGGTCAGTCCTTCGAGCAAGTCCTTGAGACGGTCAAACTCGGATAGGTCCTTGGCGCCGCGCAGCAGTTCGGCCTTGACGATGCCCGGCAGCAACACGCGGCCGCTGCGGATCAGCCCTTTTACCGTCCCGGCCGTGGATGGGTCGCAGTCCGGACGGAAGGCTTCGATCCACATCGAGGTGTCAATGACGACCCTGTCCATCCTCGCGCATCCGTTCCAGGTCTTCGGCCGAATAGCCGAATTCATAGTTGCCGACCAGGTCGGCGAGCTGTTCGCGCTTTCTGGCTTCGATATAGGATTTGATGGCCGTGACCACCGCCGTTTTTTTAACCCGGGTGCCAGCGGCTTCAAGCAGCTTTTCCATCAATCCGGAGTCGATATCCAGAAGGGTCTTCATTGTGGGGCCTCTCGTATATATTAGATTGTTTAATTCATATATATTCGGCTGGTTTCTGTCAAGAGTCCGAGAACCGGCACATGCCCCGCAAAGGAAAAAGTGATGAGAGAGGCGGCAACCCCGGCGACCGCACCCGAAAACGGCCTGATTCCCGTGCGCATCCTCAACGAATACGTTTATTGCCCGCGACTGGCCCTGGCCTACCTGATGTGGGTCCAGGGCGAGTTCGCCCACAACGCCGACACGGTGGAAGGGCGCATCCGGCACAAGCGGGTGGACCGGGAAAAGGGAGAAACCCTTTGATTAGCCCTCACACCATAGGATTGCCAGCGTGAAGACCTCGGACATCAGGCCTCAAGTGCGAACACGCATTGCTGACGAACTCGACCGTATCGAGAGCGAGGAACAGGTCCGCATCCTCTTTGCCTGCGAGTCCGGCAGCCGGGCCTGGGGCTTTCCTTCGGCTGACAGCGACTACGACGTAAGATTCTTCTATATCAGGCCAACAAGCTGGTACCTGTCGATTCAGAAAAGGCGGGATGTAATCGAGCGGATGATCGGTGAAGAGCTTGATCTGGTAGGTTGGGATCTTCCCAAAGCGCTCCATCTTTTCGGGAAATCCAACCCGCCGCTGCTGGAATGGCTTCAGTCGCCCATCGTTTATCGGAAGCGAGGCGAACTGGCCGGGCGGCTGCGTGAGATGATGCCTTCCTTCTACTCGCCCGGAGCCTGCCTGTACCATTACCTTCACATGGCCGGGAGCAATTATCGCGAATATCTGAAAGGCGATACGGTCTGGCTGAAAAAGTATCTGTATGTCCTGCGTCCAGTCCTGTCGTGCTTGTGGGTCGAGGCCGGTTTCGGGCCTGTGCCAATGTTCATGGGAACCCTTGTGGATCGGCTGGTTGGCGATCCGGTCATCAAGCAAGCCATCGGCAAGCTGTTGGAGGAAAAGTTGGCCGGCCGAGAGTTGGGCCGGGGCAGGTGCATCAGACCGATATCGGAATTTCTCGATCGGGAGTTGACCCGCCTTTCGGCGATCCAGCCGCCCAGGGCTTCTGAAAAGGATGCGGCTTCGTTGGACCAGATTTTTTTGGAAACGCTGATCGAAATCAACGGGCCAATGTTGACGCTGCCTGGAAAGGAACCACTGGAATGAACCGGAACCAAAACGAAAGCCGGAATCTCACGGCGTTTCAGGACCTCGTCAAGGCGATTGACTGCTGAGCAAGAAGCGATGGATCCTGAATAATTTGTGCCGGGGCATCGAACACGGAGTGAAGTTCGACAATCCGTGAAAGGAGTGCGTTGTGAGGGCGACAAATCTTGTAACACCGGATCGTTACCACTGGGTGGCGAAAGAATTGCAGTGCGTTGTGAAGGAAATCGAAACGGCCATTTTCGATCGTCCGGTACCGGCAGGGTTTCCTAGGCCATTAAGGGAGGCATGGGGCTTGCTGACCCGGGTTCAAGAGGTAGTCACAAAAATTCAACTGTCGGCTAACGGCCTTACCCGCGACGTGTTATGCAACAAAACCGCAACGATAAACAAGGCGCGGCAATCGGTAGCGGCGGTTGGAGATGGAATCCAAGAGCTCAAGGCCATTTATCATGACTTGTGGGAAAGGCCTTTGCCTTCTGATATGGCGGGTGCCCAGGCCTATTTTGCTGCAATTCCGGAAACACTGTTGAAACGCTGCCATTTGCTTTTCAGAAATTTCATCGGCCTCGTATCTTTGGAGCCGGACGCATGGGCGGCGCAAACCGGAGTCGATGTTCATCTCCGGCTGAATCTGGATGTAAGAGAAGAGATCCACCGGCTGCAATCCTGGTTTTCGAAAGCGAAGACAAGTCATGCGGGAGCTCCTTGTTTGGAATGGTTGGCGGCTGGGTTTGTCTTGGGGCTTTGGATTGACTGAGAGCTGCTCGACGAAGCCGCATAAGATTTTACAAGGAGGCGCGGTGTGTTGGAGATCCATTTAGTCATCTTGATGATCTGGTTCGTTAGCGCCATTTTCAGCGCCGTGGCCTTTCTGTTTCCCGGCTTAATCGCGGGCCTCGTGCTCGCAGGTTTCGTCTGCCTGGCCGGCTGGGTTGTGGCGTCTTACCCGCTGTGGTGTGTCGCGGTGGCGGCGGCTTACATTTATTCGAGGTATTCGGAGGCACCCTGACGGCAATCATCGGCTTCCGCTCTGCCGACAGGAAGGAACCGCAATGCTCGTCATCTCCAGAGAAGCGATCGTAAAGGCAGGCAAGCATGCGTGGAACGTCTATCCGCTGGAAGCCTTCGGCTATCTGCTGGGCAAAATGGCGGAAAAGACGATCTATGCGGCGCTTCCATGTTCCAAAACACTGTGGTGGTATGAATATGCGGACCGCTGGAACGGCATTGCCGAAAACCTGGAAAAGGCACAGGAGGTGGCAAGGCTTTTCAGCTTGGAGGTTATCGGTTTCTATGCATCAACAGAAGGATGGCAAGA
>CALJLV010000178.1 GCA_937982505.1 uncultured Desulfobacteraceae bacterium
ACTTCTCGCAGTCGCGGCGGGTGGGGCTTTTCACGCCCGCCATCCGGTTTTCAATCTTCAGCCGCCGGTACTTGCCATCGGCAATGGGGTGAAAGGGCAGCAGGTCTATGCGCTGGATGCGTTTCAACCCGCCGACAAAAGCGGCCATCCGGCCGATCTGGGCCGGATCGTCGTTGATCCCCGGCACCAGGGGCAGGCGCAGGACGATCTGCGGCCCCAATTCGGCCAGGACCTGTAAATTTTCCAGGATCCGCCGGTTCCCCACCCCCGTGTAGCGCCGGTGGGCGGCGTCATCCATCAGCTTCAGATCGTACAGGACCAGATCGGCCCTGGCCAGGACGGTCCGCACGATCTGCGGCGGGGCATACCCGCTGGTGTCCACCGCCGTGTGAATCTCGCGGCGGCGGCATTCGTCCAGCAGGGCGCTCAGGAATCGGGGCTGGGCCAGGGGCTCTCCACCCGAAAAGGTCACGCCACCCCCGGATTCGTCGTAAAAGAGCCGGTCCTTTTCGATTTCCGCCATCAGACCGGAAACCGTCCAGCGACGCCCCACCATTTCCACCGGCCCCGCGCTGTCCTGGCCCGCCGCCAGGGGCATCGGCACCGGCTCCGGATCCTGGCCCTCCGGGTTGTGGCACCACCAGCAGCCCAGGGGGCAGCCCTTGAAAAAGACCGTGGTGCGGATTCCCGGCCCGTCGTGGAGGGCGTAGCGTTTGATTCTAAATACGATGGCGTCGGGCGTCATCAGTCCGCCGATCCTTTTTTGCCTGGGGCCAGCGGGATGGTCAGCCGGTTGTCGGCCGGGGGCAGGTCGCTGTACCAGCCCTCGATGAGATCGCGCTGGGTGCGGACCACCAGGCGCGTCCACGGCCCGCATCCGGTGGTATCCAGAACGGTACGCGGTTTCGTCTCGTCTCCGTTGAGGTGGGTCACGTAGGCCCGAGAAATCTGGGGGGCCAGGAGGGCCCGGTCTTCGGCAGTGACCCCGTATCCGTCCAGGGCCGCGTCGGCCAGCCGGATCGTTCCCTGGTAGACGTATTCGGCCGCATAGGCCGGAAATTCCGTTTCCCGCCCCGCGATGGCCTCAATGAATCGGCTTTCGACGCGGGCCGTCTGGTCGCCGGTCAGATGCACCCGGCGGTACGGGCAGGGAGCGGTGACGGTGGCCCCGGTTTCGATGTCGTAGAGAGTGCGCGGCGGATCCTCGAAATGCCGAAGCGTGACATCCTGGGCGTGAAAATGGCCGGTAAAGACCAGTTCGACCCCGTAGGCCGACAGCATGGCGGCCACGGCGGCATGGTCGGCCACCAGGTACTGGCCGTAAAAGCGGGCATTGTGGGGATAGTGGGGCAGGATCCCGTGGTGGGCCATGGCGATCACGGCCTTGTCCGCCAGCTTGGCCCGGCGCAGCACGGCCTCGATCCATTCCCTCGTGGCCGGGGAAAGGGCGCCGCCGGTGATGGGCTTTCCCCTTTGCCCCTGATCCCGCCAGCGGCAGGTGTCCAGCGCCAGGAGCCAGAGGCCCGCCACCGGCTCGGCCACATAACTCAAGGAGGCCGGATCGTGCGCCAGGGCCGCGTCGTAGCCGCAGTGGCGGTAGATCGCGGCGAATTCGTCCCCGGAAACGGTGGGCACCGGCTCGGCGTGCGCGCCCGCATAGCCTGCCGCCTCGGCGTTGGCGATGTCGTGGTTGCCCGGAACCACGAAGACCTTCTTGCCCGCGGCCGTCAGGCGCTGGAGCTTTTCGGCCGCCAGAAGATGGTTGTGCCGCTCTCCGTCCTTGGTCAGGTCCCCGCAGACCAGGACGAAGTCCAGGTCCTGATCCCGGAGGTCATTCACCACGGCATCCATCAGGGCGGCGCTTTCGGCCAGCAGCTTGCGGTCCTTTTGCAGATAGGCGGCAAAGGCCGTGCCCCCGACGCCCAGGCCGGCGTCGTAGAGATGAGGGTCGGAGAACACGGCGAAGGCGGTCTGCGGATAGGCCGGGGCGAGGCGCTGCAGGGCGGCCCATTGGGCCCCCGGCTGAAACCCGCCGGCGCCCTGGCAGCCGGCCAGGGCAGCCACAACGAGCAGACCCAGAATCGGTTGAAACGGCCGGCGCGGCATGGGTAACCTCCGCATGTTCAGGGAAGGGCCGCCAGGATTTCCAGAACCCGGGGCAGAATCCCGGCACAGATGGCCCGGTATCCTGCGGCGCTGGGGTGCAGCCCGTCGTACTGCAACCTTCCGGGAGCGGCCCACAGGGGCGCGGCGAAATCGGGGATCAGGGGGATCTGCAATCCGGCGGCCGTTTCCGGGTAGAGGGCGGCAAAGGCGGCCTCGGTGGCCGGGTCCCCCAGGGGCGGAACCTGCATGCCGGCCAGGGCCACCGGAATATGGCGGGCCAGGAGCCTTTCAAGGATCGCCCGGAGATCGTTGCGGATCGTCTCGACAAAGCGGCCCATGAGCACGTCGTTGACCCCGATTTCCAGAATCACCAGGTCCGGCGCCCGCCGGAAGACGGCTTCGAGGCGGGCCAGCACGTTGCGGCAGGTGTCGCCGCTGACCCCGGCATTGATCACCCGGCAAGCGATCCCCCGGCGGTGCAGCCGCTCCTGCAGCAGAAAAGGGTACGCGTCCCGGGGGCTGACACCGAAGCCTTCGGTGAGGCTGTCCCCCAGGGCCACGATGGTCAACGGATCCGCAGGCATGATGGGTTTTTTTCAGACCTTGTCGAAACGGGCGAACTGCATGGTGAAGGTGCCGCGGCCCTGGGTGGCCGAGCGCAGGTCGGTGCTGTAGCCGAACATTTTGGCCAAAGGGACCTCGGCGCGCACGATCTGGGCTCCGGCCCGGTGCTCGATGGCCTCGATCTTGCCGCTGCGGGCGTTGAGATCGCCGATGACCTCACCGATGAGGTTCTCGGGCACGAAGACCTCCACGGTCATGATGGGATCCAGCAGGAACGGCGCAGCCCCGGCCATGGCCTCGTTGCAGGCCTGGGCGCCGGCCACGGAAAAGGCCAGCTCCGATCCGTTGGACTCGCGGCAGACCGCTTCGAGCAGGGTAGCCCGGACATCCATCACCGGATAGCCCATCAGAGGGCCGGTGCCGAAGGATTCCGTCACCCCTTTTTGCACCGCCCTGGAGAATTCGGAGGGCAGAGCCGCCGGGTTCACGAGGCTGGTGAAGCCGATCCCCTCGCCCCGGGCCAGGGGCTCCAGGCGCAGGCGCACTTCGGCGTGGTGGCGCTGGCCGGCGATCTCCTTGTCGAAGACGGCCCGGGCCTCCCCGGCCTGGCCCAGGCTTTCGCGGTAAACCACCTGGGGCTTTCCCACGTTGACCTGGGTGGCAAATTCGCGCTGCATGCGATGGACCACGATTTCCAGATGCAGTTCGCCCATCCCCGAGAGGATGGTCTGGCCGGTGTCGGGGTCCTGGCGCACCCGCAGGGTGGGGTCTTCGGCCAGCAGCTTTTCCAGCACCTGATCGAGTTTTTCCTGGTCCGCATGGGTCCTGGGTTCCACGGCGATGCTGATCACCGGCTCGTAGATCTCGATGTTTTCCAGCAGGACCGGATGATCGGCCTGGCAGAGGGTGTCGCCGGTGGAACCGATCTTGATCCCCATGACACCCACGATGCTGCCGGCCCCCACCGTCTCCACCCGGTCGCGTTTGTTGGCGTGCATCTTGAGCAGCCGCGACAGTTTCTCCTTGGCGTTGCGCGAGGGGCAGTAGACCTCGTCCTTGGCGCTGAGCCGGCCGCTGTAGACCCTCACGAAGGAAAGGCGGCGCCCCTCCATCATGGCCACCTTGAAGATCAGGGCCGCCAGGGGGGCGTTGTCCCGGGGCGGGCATTCCACCGGCTCGCCGGTCTGGGGGTGGAGGCCCTGGATGGGCGGGATGTCCGCCGGGCTGGGCAGGTATTCGACGATGGCGTCCAGCAGGGGCTGGATCCCCTTGTTGCGCAGGGCGCTGCCGCAGAGCACCGGCACCAGCTTGAGGGCGATGGTGGCGCGCCGCACGGCGGCGGTGAGGGCCGGAATCTCGATGGGTGCCTCGGACAGGTAGGCCTCCATGATCTCGTCGTCCGCCTCGGCCAGGGTCTCGATGAGCCGTTCACGCTGCGCGGCGGCGCTTTCGGCCAGATCGGCGGGAAGATCCTCCTCCTCTACGAAGGTCTGCCCCAGGCTCTCTTCGTCCCAGTAGATGGCCCGCATGCGGATCAGGTCGAGCACCCCGGCAAAGCAGTCCTCGCTGCCGATGGGCAGCTGCAGGACCAGGGGGGTGGCGTGCAGGCGCTGGCGCATCATGTCGACGGTGCCGGCATGATCGGCCCCGATGCGGTCCATCTTGTTGACGAAGGCGATCTTGGGCACGTGGTACTTGTCGGCCTGGCGCCAGACCGTCTCGGACTGGGGTTCGACCCCGCCCACGGCGCAAAAGACGCCGATGGCCCCGTCCAGGACCCGCAGGGAGCGCTCCACCTCAATGGTGAAATCCACGTGCCCGGGGGTGTCGATGACCTGGATTTCGCGGCCCTTCCACTGGCAGGTGGTCACCGCCGAGGTGATGGTGATGCCGCGCTCCTGCTCGTCGGGCATCCAGTCCATGACCGCCGCGCCGTCGTGGACCTCGCCCATCTTGTAGGTCCTGCCGGTATAGTAGAGGATCCGCTCGGTGACGGTGGTCTTGCCCGCGTCGATATGGGCCATGATCCCGATGTTGCGGATGTTGGCGATGCGGTTGCGGTCGTTGATCGACATCTGGTCGCCGGCGCGCCGGCCCTCCTTATCATGTGACTATGCGCCGCCTGCCCGGAAAAGTTGTCGAAAACCTTCAGCCTTTCGACATAGACCCCGGGTCGGGGCCCGGGGTGACGGGTTGCTGAAGAACAGCGGATAGAGCCGTCCGGCTTTTTCCCGTCATTCCTGCGAAAGCAGGAATCCATGTTTTCGGAACGAGACGGCGGAAAGCGATCCGGAAACTTTCAAAAGCTTTCGTCACCCATTCGATCAATCCGGCAACACCATCGGCCGGCGGCGGGGCGCACTTGAAAAGCGGCAAATCCCTGGAACGCAAAGACGAACTTTTTTATTGCATCGCCCGGTGGATGTCAAGGCAGGCTCAGAACCCCAGGGTCTGGCACACCAGCACCACGGTCACCTCGGCCCCCATGGGGCAGCGGTGCAGGATGGTGGTGATGCGGCAGATGCGCTGGGGGCTGTCGCAGTCCTGGCAGATTCCGGTCTGGGCGCAGGGGGTCTGGCGGTTCAGGCTGCGGGCGCGCATGGGGGCGGCCACGTGTTTCACCCGTGCCAGGGCCGCCGTCAGATCCGGGGTCACCTTGTTCATCCCGGCGACGATGACCACCTGGCGGGGGCCGAAACTCATGGCCGCGGTACGGTTGCCCATCCCGTCGACATTGACGATCTCACCGCTGAGCGAAACCGCGTTGGCGCTGCACAGAAAAGCGTCGGCCCGCCCCTGGTCCAGGCGTACCTGATGGATCTGTTCGGCCGTCAGTCCCGGCTGCCAGTGGTCGTAGACCGTCTTGCCGGCGGCCTTGAGGGCGTGCACCAAACCGATGGCACGGATCGTGTCCGAGCCGCCGACGCCGAAGCTGTGCAGATCGGCCGTCCGTTCGAGCACCAGGCGCCGGGCGGCGTCGGCGTCGTCCACCACAAAGGCCTTGAATCCATGACGTTCGAGATTGGCGCTGCAGCGCTGGCCCTGCTGGTGCCAGAGCCACTGGCCGCAGTCCTGATTCCGGGTTCCCATCGTGATCTCCATATCCGAAATTCAAGGGTGTCGGATTGCCGGGACCTCACCCCGCCAAGGCCTGGTCCAGATCCGCGATGAGGTCCTCGGGGGCCTCGATGCCCACCGAGAGGCGCACCAGACCGTCGTCGATGCCCATGCGCCGGCGCTCTTCCGGGGCCATGCCGACATGGGAGGTGGCTGCCGGCCGGGTGATGAGGGTCTCGACCCCGCCCAGGCTGGGGGCCACCATGGGCAGCCGGAGCCGCCGGAAAAAAGTTTCGGCCGCCGCCAGGCCCCCGCGCAGCTCGAAGCTGAGCATCCCCCCGAACCCGTCGAAAAGCTGTCGCGCGCGTCGGTGGCCCGGGTGATCTTCCAGGCCGGGGTAGTGGACCCGGGCCACGGCCGGGTGACGGCACAGAAATTGTGCCAGTGCCATGGCCCCGGCGTTCTGCTGGCGCACCCGCAGGGCCAGGGTCTTGAGACCCCGGTGGAGCAGAAAACAGGCGTGAGGGTCCAGGCAGGCGCCCAGATGGTTGAGCATGCCCAGGACCCGCTCCACCAGGTCGGCGCGGCCGATGACGGCCCCGGCCACGATGTCCGAATGGCCGTTGAGGTACTTGGTGGCGCTGTGCAGCGAAAGATCGAAGCCCCGTTCGGCCGGGCGGAAATTCACCGGGCTGGCAAAGGTGTTGTCGATGATCGAGACGATGCCGCGCTCCCGGCAGAAGGCGGCCACGGCGTCCAGATCGGCCACCCGCATCAGGGGGTTGGTGATGGCCTCGACGTAAAAGGCCCGAGTGGTCGGCCGGACCCGGCGGGTCCAGGCCTTCGGGTCGTCATCGGGAACCACGTCGACGGCCACCCCCAACCGGTTGAGATCCTGGTGAATCAGGCCGTGGGTGCCGCCATAGAGTCCGTCCTGGACCAGCAGGTGGTCTCCCGGGCCGAGCAGGGCCAGCAGGACGGCCGAGATGGCCGCCATGCCGCTGGTGGTCACCAGGGCCGCCGCGGCGTTTTCCAGGTCCGCCAGCTTGGCGTTCAGGGCCCGATGGTTGGGGGTGTTGTTCAAACGGATGTAGCGCAGTTCTTCGTCGTCGGCACCGCCATAGGCGAAGGTGGCGCTCTGGAAGATCGGCAGGCATACCGCCCCGCCGACAGGCGGACGCGGCTCGCCGGCGTGGATCAGGCGGGTGTCGATGCGGGCTTGGCTCGGGTTCATGGCGGATCTCCGGTCGGCGGCGCCCTGGCGGCGCCGGGGGTTCTCCTTGCAGGCGGTTCAATCTTCGCGAAACCGCCCCGGTCTACAGGATTTGACGCCAAATCTCAAACGGACCTGCCGGCGGCGAACCCCTGGTGGACGGCCTCGAAGGCCAGCCCCACGGCGGCGGCGTCGCCCGCGGTGTGGCACGCGATGCCGAGTTGCCTGACCACAGCTTCAAGATCGTTGACCGATCGTGAGCCGACCGCCAGCACCACCGTGTCGGCGGGGAGGGTTTCTTTCCCGCCGCCGCTTTCCACCGTGACCCCCTCCGGGGTGATGGCCAGGGCCCGGGTTTCGACCCCGGTGCGCACCCCGACCCGCTCCAGCTCCTGGAGCATGCCCCAGCGGGTCGACCGGCCGATGTCCTTGCCGATCTTGTCGATCATTTCGATGAGCACGATCTGCTTGGTGCCGCGTACGGCCATCTCGTAGAGGTCTTCTGCGCTCTCGGCCCGATTGACCAGCAGGAACTTGACCGCCTCGGGCGACAGGGTTCCCTTTTCCGCCAGAAAGAGCGCGGTCTCCACCCCCACGGCACCGCCGCCGATGATCACCACCCGGTCGCCGACGGCCACCCGGTCCTCGAGCGCATCCCAGGCCTGGACCACGTGGGGCAGTTCCACCCCGGGCACCGGCGGCAGCATGGGCCGGGCACCGGTGGCCAGGATCACCGCCTCCGGCTTTTCCCGGGCGATGAGGTTCTTGTCCACGCGCCGGCCGAGATGGACCGCGATGCCGGCCAGCTCCACCTGCACGGCCAGGTCCCGGGCCAGTGCGATGAACTCGTCGCGTCCCGGAGGGGCCCCGGCCAGGTGAAGCTGGCCGCCCAGGCGGTCGGCCGCCTCGTAGAGGTCCACTCGGTGGCCCCGCCGCGCGGCCGCCAGGGCGGCGCTCATCCCGGCCGGCCCGCCGCCGACCACCATGACCCGCTTCGCAGCGGCGACGGGGTTCAAAGACCGATCCGTTTCGTGCCCGGCCCGGGGGTTGCACAGGCATTCAACCGCCTTGAGCTGGAAGAGGTGGTCGAAGCAGCCCTGGGCGCAGGCGATGCAGTGGACGATCTCGCGCTCGCGGCCGGCGCGCGCTTTTTCCGGCAGATCGGGGTCGGCGATCAGGCTGCGGCCCATGGCCACCATGTCGCACATGCCGTCGGCCAGAAGCTGACGCGCCGTGGCCGGATCGTTGATGCGGTGGCTGGCGATCACCGGCACGGCCACCTGCTCGCGGATCCCTCTCGCCAGGTAGGCGAAGACACCCCGGGGCACCGAGGCAACGATCTGCGGCACCCGGGCCTCGTGCCAGCCCACGTTGATGCACAGCGCATCCACCCCGGCCCGTTCGGCCAGGGCCCGGGCGTAGACGGCCAGCTCCTTTCTTCCCTGGCCGCCCGGCATGAAGTCGTTGCCGTTCATGCGCACCATGAGCGGGTAGTCGGCGCCCACGGTCTCTCGGATGGCCGCCATGATCTCCAGACCGAAGCGCATGCGGTTTTCCAGGTCCCCGCCGTAGCGGTCGGTGCGCCGGTTGGTCAGGGGCGAGAGGAATTCGCTGATCAGGTACCCGGTGCCGCTGAGCACCTCCACCACGTCGAAGCCGGCCTGCTGGACCCTCCCGGCAGCTTGGGCGAAGCTGGCGATGATCTCGCCGATTTCGTCGATGGAAAGCTCCCGGGGGGTCTCGCGGGTCATGCGCGAGGCCACCGGCGAGGGGGCCACCGGCTGCCGGCCGTTCAGAAAAAAGGAGAAGTTGTAGCGCCCGGAATGGTTGAGCTGCACGGCGGCCCGGGCCCCGTTGTCCTGGATGGCACCGGCCAGGCGGGCCAGTCCCGGAATGAACCGGTCGTCATGGGCGCCGATGTTCTGGCTGTTGCCGGACAGTTCGTCCACGGTGGCGTAGCCCACGCAGATCATCCCCGCCCCGCCCCGGGCCCGTTCGGCGTAGAATTCCACCAGGCGGTCGTTGACTTCGAAATCTTCGCACATGGCCAGGTGCATGGCCGGCATGTAGATGCGGTTCTTGACCTCCATGCGGTTGATGGCGATGGGCTGGAACAGCGGATCTGACATGAACACCTCCATTGGGTTGTTGGCCCCGGACCGGCAGTCCGCCACGGCGGCGGTTGGCGGGAAACGGTCGGACCCGGTTGCCGACCGCTTTTTCCTTTAGCACAGGCCCAGGCCGCCCGGCAGCGGAAAAATTGTCCGGCGCAAGAAAGCGATGCGGACGCACCCGAGGACGGTCGCGGACCGGCAGGGGCGGGATGCGCAGATACTCGGGACGGGTCGCTACTCCCGCCTACGAGGAAAGGGGAGCTGACAATGCCTGGGCCCAGGGCCGCCGAAAAGAATTGACACGGGCGGCGCGGCTGCTATATGGATCTGCCTTATCTTTTCACTTTAAATTCATTTATTTTACGACCGGTCAAAACAGGCCGGTGCCGCCTGGCGGCACGCCGTTCTTTCGTCGACCGCGGGAAGGACGCTGCCATGACCCACCCCGTCGCCCCGGGAATCCGGAGCCGTTTCGGCCTCTCCTTCTGGCTCACCTTCATCATCTGCATGATCACCTGGCTGGTGCTTTCCGGGATGTTCGATCTGTTTCACACCGGTCTCGGGGCGCTGTCGAGCTTCGGGGTGGCCTGGATCAACGGCCACAACTTCGCCCCCGGCGCCGGTCTGGGGCGCACCCTGGGCCAGTGGGCGCGCTTTGCGGCCTACGTGCCCTGGCTAGTCTGGCAGATCTGGCGCGCCAGTCTCCACGTGCTCATACTGACCTTTGATCCCCGGATGATGCGCCGCATCAACCCGCGCATCGTCAGTTTCAAGAGCCGCCTGAACAACGAGATGGGGCTGTTTATCCTGGCCAACTCCATTACCCTGACCCCGGGGACGATCACCGTTTTCGCTTCGGTGTTTGGCCGCTTTACCGTTCACACCATCGACGATGCGTCGGCCGAAGGGCTGCCCGGAAAGATGGAGGAACGCGTGGCGAGGATCTTCGAGGCCTGATGGATACCGTCTTTTTGGCGGCCGCCATATTCCTGGCGCTGATGATGGGGCTGAGCCTCTACCGGGCCATCGCCGGCCCCACGGTGCTCGACCGGCTCATCGGGGTCAACGCCATCGGCAGCAAGACCACGGCCCTGCTGGTGCTCATCGGCCTGATCTACCACCGGGTGGACATGTTCGTGGACATCGCCCTGGCCTACGCCGCGCTCAACTTCATCGCCGTACTGGCGGCATCCCGTTATTTTCAAAAGAAAAAAGGGCTTTATGACCAACCCCACCGGGGGTCCTGAAGCCCCGGAAGGATCCGGGACATGATGGCTGTGCTGACCACCCTCCTCTTGACCGGAGGCCTGATTTTTTTCCTGGGCGGCGCCGTGGGCATTCTGCGGTTTCCGGATTTTTATGCGCGGCTGCACCCGGCCGGAAAACTCGACACCATGGGCCTGCTGCTGACCCTGGGCGCCATGGCCCTCTATACCGCTGCGGGGGGGCGCCTGGGCGACTGGCTTACCGCGATCAAGATCCTGCTGATCGTGGCCCTGGTGTTCATCACCAGCCCCACGGCCACCCATGCCATCGTGGATGCGGGGGTCAGGGCCGGGTTGAGTCCCTGGATGCGCGAGGACGAAGGGACCGAACATGATCTGGCAGCTTGAGATCATCATCCTGGTGCTGGTGGTGGTCTGCGCCGTCGGCGCTTTGGCGGTGCGCGACCTGCTGGGGGCCGCGATCCTCTTCGGGGCCTACAGTTTTCTCATGTGCCTGCTGTGGGCCATCATGGGGGCCGTGGATGTGGCCTTCACCGAAGCCTCCGTGGGAGCCGGGGTGAGCACGGTCTTTTTCGTGGCCGCGGTTTTCCGCACCTCCCGGAGGACCCGGGATTGAGGCGCCTGGGGCTCATCACCGCGGTCCTTTTCGGGGGCCTGCTGGCCTACGCGACCCCTGATTTTCCAGACTGGGGCGACCCGCGCTCGCCGGCCTCCACCCATGTGTCGCCCTACTACATTCAGAACAGCCTGGCGGACACCGCCGTGCCCAACATCGTCACCGCCGTGCTGGCCGACTACCGCGGCTACGACACGATGTTCGAAACCACCGTCATCTTCGCCGCCGGACTGGCCTGCCTCTTTCTCTTGCGCAACTTCGGCCCCAGGGCGGTCGAATCGCGTCTCTACCGCCACCGGCCCACCGGGATTACCCTGCGCATCGAGCAGGGCGGAGATCTCCCCGAAAATTCCGCCGAATTCGAGCGAATTGACTCCCAGTGGGTCCCCTACGATCTGATCATCCGCTGCGCCGGACGCCTGGTGCTGCCCTTCATCCAGCTCTTTGCCCTCTATGTGGTGGCCCACGGCCATCACAGCCCCGGGGGCGGCTTCCAGGGAGGCGTGATCTTCGGTGCGGCCCTGATCTTTTACGCCCTATCCCACGACCTGCGCTCCACCCTGGGGCACCTGCCCGAGGCCCGCAGCCTGATTGTGGCGGCCGTCGGGGTCCTGATCTACGTCGGCACCGGGGTCCTGTGCCTGCTGCTGGGGGGGGCGTTTCTCGATTACGCGGCCCTGGCCGGCCTGCTGGGGGTCGATCCGGTGATGGCGCGCAGCCATGGGATTCTCATGGTGGAAATCGGGGTGGCCCTGGCCGTCACCACCGTGATGGTGTCGCTCTACTACTACCTGGCCACCGCCGGGCGCCTGGACGAGGGGTTGTGAACCATGTGGGACGATTTCGTGCGACTGGCCGTGGCCAAGGCCAACTACTGGATCTACATCGTGCTCATGTGCATCGGCCTGTGGGGCATGATCGTCAAGGGCAATCTGGTCAAGAAGATCATCGGCATGAACATCCTCCAGACCGCCATCATCCTCTTTTACGTCTCCATCGCCAGCAAGGCCGGCGCTACCCTGCCGATCATCACCCACCACGGCCCTGGAACCGATTCCATCCAGGCCGTGGGCCACATCAATCCGCTGCCCCACGTACTGATGCTCACCGCCATCGTGGTGGCCGTGGCCACCCTGGGGGTGGCCCTGGCCCTGGCCATGCGCATCCACCGGGACTACGGCACCCTGGAAGAGGATGAGCTCCTGGCCATGATGAGGGAGAAATGAGCGTGCACTACCCGGCCCTGGTCGTGGTGATGCCGGTGGTGGCGGCGCTGATCATCGCCATCCTGGCCTGGGTGCACCCCTCGCGGGCCCTGCCCGTGGCGGTGGCGGCCCTGGCCGCCGCCGCCGGCGCGGCGGCCATGATGCTGGTCCGGGTCCTGGCCCACGGACCGTTCGCCTATCACCTGGGCGGGTGGCCGCCGCCGGTGGGCATCGCCTATGAGATCGACCATCTCAACGCCCTGGTCCTGGCCGTCATGGCGGCCGTGGCCCTGATCAACCTGCTGGCCGTATGGCCCCAGGCCGAGCAGCGCTTCGCCGAACGTACGGTCTTTTTCTACGCCCTCTATCTGCTCTTTTGCGCCGGTACCTTCGGCATCCTGGTCACCGGGGACGCCTTCAACCTCTTCGTTCTACTCGAAATCACCTCCATCAGCGGCTATGCCTTGATCGGCCTGGGCCGGCGCGACGCGGCTCTGGCCAGCCTCAACTACGTGTTCATGGGCACCATCGGGGCCAGTCTCTACCTGCTGGGAATCGGCTACCTCTACCTGGTGACCGGCTCGCTCAACATGGCCGATATGGCCGCCATCCTGCCCCGCATCCAGGACTCCCGGGTTGTCACGGCGGCCTTTATCATCTGCATGACCGGCCTTTTCATGAAAATGGCCCTCTTTCCGCTCCACGGCTGGCTGCCCAACGCCTACAGTCAGGCCGCCGGCCCGGTGTGCAGCCTCATCGCCCCGCTGACCACCAAGACCATGATCTACGTCATGGTGCGCATCGGGCTGTACGTCTTTTCTCCCCAGTTCACCTTCGGCCGTCTCGATCTGGCCCGGGCGATGGTCTGGCTGGCGGTGATGGCCATCGTCTTCGGCAGTCTCACCGCTCTGGCCCAGACCAATCTGCGGCGCATGCTCTGCTACGTGGTGGTGGCCGAGGTGGGCTATATGGTGGGCGGCTTCTGGCTGGGCACGCGCACGGCCATGACCGGAGCGATTCTGCACATCGTCAACGACGCCGCCATGACCCTGTGCGTCTTTCTGGTGGTGGGAACCATCGGCCATCAGCTCAAGAGCGACACTTTCGACACCCTGCGGGGCGCTTTCCGGCGCATGCCCTGGACCATGGCCGTCATGGTGGTGGCCGGTCTGTCGCTCATCGGCGTGCCGCCCACCTGCGGCTTTTTCAGCAAATGGTACCTTCTGGGCGGCGCCCTGGCCGCCGGGCACTGGGGCCTGGCCGGGGCCCTGGTCTTCAGCAGCCTGGTCAACACTTTGCTTTTTTTCCGGATTTTCGAAATCGCATACTTTGAACCGGTCAACACCGGAAACTATGGCCACGCGGCGCCCCTGCGTTACGCCGAGGCCCCGCCGGCCATGCTGGCGCCCATGATCGCGGCCGCCATGGGGCTGATCGTGCTCGGTCTGCTCACCGGCGAGATCGTCACCCGTCTCATCGCGCCCGCCATTCCGGCGGCCATTCCATGAGGCCGGCCATGGAGGTCTTTAAGCGGTCATGACCCCCGTGCTCTCCGTCAAGCCGCTGCTGGCGATCCTTCTGGCCCTGGGGCTGCCGGCGGTCCTGGTCTCCAGCCGCAGCGCCAACCTGCGCGAGGCCTGGACCTTCGGGGCCGCTGGCGCCATGCTGGCCGTGATCGCCTCCATGGTTCCCGCGGTGCTGGGCGGGGCCTGCCTCGAGTGGACCCTGGTATCGATTCTGCCCGGTCTGGCGCTCCAGCTGAGGGTGGACGCCTTCGGGCTGCTCTTCGCCCTGGTCTCCTCGAGCCTCTGGATCGTCACCACCCTCTATTCCATCGGTTACATGCGCGGCCTCCAGGAGCACAGCCAGACCCGCTACTACTGCTTTTTCGCCCTGAGTCTGGCCGCGGCGGTGGGAGTGGCCTTTTCGGCCAACCTGCTCACGCTCTACCTGTTCTACGAAATGCTCTCCTTTGCCACCTATCCCCTGGTGACCCACCACCAGGACGGCGAGGCGCGTGCTTCCGGCCGCAAGTACCTCGCCTACATCCTGGGCGCCTCCATCGGCCTGGTGCTGCCGGCCATGCTGATGGTCCATCATCTGGCCGGAACCCTCGATTTTACCGCTCAGGGGATCCTGGACGGGCATGCCGGCACCTCCCAGACGGCGGCGCTGCTGGTGATGCTGGTCTTTGGTTTCGCCAAGGCCGGGATCATGCCCCTGCACGCCTGGCTGCCGGCCGCCATGGTGGCGCCGACACCGGTGAGCGCCCTGCTGCACGCCGTGGCGGTGGTCAAGGTGGGGGTCTTTTCGGTGGTGCGGGTCATGAGCGGGATTTTCGGCGCCGATTTTCTGGCCCGCCTTCACCTGGGCACCCTGGTGGCGGTGGTGGCCTCCATCACCATCATCGGCGCCTCCCTGATCGCCCTGAGCCAGGACGGGCTCAAGCGTCGGTTGGCCTTCTCCACCATCGGCCAGCTCTCCTACATCGTGCTCGGCGCGGCCCTGCTGTCGCCCTCCGGTCTGAGCGGGGCCATGCTGCACATCGCCATGCACGCCTTCGGCAAGATCACCCTCTTTTTTTGCGCCGGAGCCATCTTCGTGGCCACCGGAAAAAAGTATATCAGCGAGATGAAGGGGATCGGCTGGGCCATGCCGGTCACCATGGGCGCCTTTTTCATCGGGGCCCTGAGCGTCATCGGCCTGCCCCCCTGCGGAGGTTTCATCAGCAAGTGGTACCTGTTGATGGGCACCCTGGAGGCGGACCGGATCGCCTTGCTGTTCGTCATCCTGGCCAGCTCGATCCTCAATGCAGCCTATTTTCTGCCCATCGTCTACCAGGCGTTCTTCTGCAGTCCGGCCGAGAGCCGATTCGAGCGCCGGATGCACGAGGCGCCCCGTTGGTGCGTGGTGCCTCCGGTGGTCACGGCCCTGGCCTCGGTGGGGCTCTTTTTCTATCCCCAGCCCTTCTTGGCCCTGGCCCGCCTGGCGACCGGGGCGCTTCTGGGAGGACCCTGAGATGTCCGGCCACGCCCCCGACGAGATCCGCTACGAAGCGCAGCCCGGTTTTCGGCGGGCCTTTCACCGGGTTCTGGCCGCTGCCGTGCTCTATCTGGCCTTCATCTTCTTCCGGGCGTGCGGTTAGACCGCCCTTAGAGTTGCCATGAATCCCGAAACGACTCCGGACAAGCCGGCCCTTTTCGACAGGCCCCGCAACGTGCGGCGTTTGCTGGGCGGCTTCTTTGCCATCCTGGGGCTGTTGCTGGTGGCCGAAGGGTTCATCCAGGGCCATGCCCATTTTACCTGGGAGAGGATGCCTTTTTTTCATGCCACCTATGGCTTCGTGGCCTGCGTGGCGGTGATTTTTACCGCCAAGGCGCTTCGCCGGCTGCTCAAGCGGCCCGCAACCTACTACGACGGCGATGGGACCGAGACGCCGCCGGCCACTGCCAGCCAGGGACGGAGGGACCGATGACGCCACCGCTTTTCGCCGACGGCCTGGCCCCCTCCCTGCTGTTCATCTGCGGGGCCCTGCTGATTCCGCTGCTCTCCGGGCGGATCAAGCAGGCCTGGTTGTTGCTCATGCCGCTGGTGGCCCTCTGGACCCTCTGGGAGATGCCGGCCGGGGAGCACTGGGTTTACGGCATGCTCGATTACCGCCTGGTCCTGGGGCGCATCGACGCGCTGAGCCGGGTTTTCGGGATCATTTTCGGCCTCATGGCCCTCATCGGCGCGGTCTACGCCCTGCAGGTGAACGATGATCTGCAATACATGGCCGGTTTCGTCTATGCCGGAGGCGCCCTGGGGGTCACCCTGGCCGGGGACTGGTTTTCCCTCTACCTGTTCTGGGAAGTCATGGCGGTGGCCTCCACTTTCCTGATTCTGGCCCGGCGCACCCCCGCGAGCCGCCGGGCCGCGGTGCGCTACATCCTGGTGCATGTCTTCGGCGGACTGAGCCTGCTGGCCGGGATCGTGCTGCGCCATGCGGGGGGGGCCGACCTGACCGTCGGGCCTATGGCCCTCGATGGACTTGCCAGTGGATTGATCTTTCTGGGCATCGCCGTCAACGCCGCCGTCCCGCCCCTGCACGCCTGGCTTCAGGACGCCTATCCCGAGGCCACGGTGGCCGGGGCGGTGTTTTTGAGCGCCTTTACCACCAAGAGCGCCGTCTACGTCATGGCGCGCACCTTCGCCGGCGCCGAGATCCTCGTCTGGCTGGGGGCCGTCATGACCATCCTGCCGGTCTTCTACGCCGAGGTGGAAAACGATATCCGCCGGGTTCTTTCCTACAGCTTGATGAACCAGGTGGGGTTCATGCTCTGCGGGATCGGCATCGGCACCGAGCTGGCGATCAACGGGGCGGTGAGCCACGCTTTTTGCCACATCCTCTACAAGGCCCTGCTCTTCATGAGCGCGGGGGCCGTACTGCACGTCACCGGCAAGATCACCTGCACCGACATCGGCGGGCTTTACCGCACCATGCCCGTCACCTGCCTGATGTGTCTGGTGGGGGCCGCCTCCATCTCGGCCTTTCCCCTCTTTTCGGGGTTCGTGAGCAAATCGATGATCATCAGCGCCGCCGGGGTCAACCACCTGGGCGCGGTCTGGCTCATGCTCCAGTTCGCCTCGGCCGGCGTCATCGCCCATGCGGGGATCAAGGTGCCCTTTTTCACCTTCTTCGGTCACGATGCCGGGCTGAAGGCCAAGGAGCCGCCCCTGAACATGCTTCTGGCCATGGCCATGGCGGCTTTCGGCTGCCTTTTCATCGGTGTCTGCCCCCAGCCGCTCTACGCCCTGCTGCCCTATCCGGTGCACTACGTTCCGTATACCGGCGCCCATGTGGTGGGGCAGCTGCAACTGCTCCTGTTCGCTATCTTCGCCTTCTACCTGTTGCTCAAGTCCGGGTATTATCCGTCCGAGGTGCGGGCCATCAACCTGGATGCCGACTGGTTCTACCGCAAGGGGGCGGCCGGCTTCTACCGGGCCGTGGATGCCGGCTTCAACGGCCTGAACCGCTGGTGCGAGCAGCGTCTGGTCCAGAGCCCCGCGCGTCTGGGGGCCCGTCTGGCCTTCCTGGGACCGGCCCGGCTGGCCGTGGCGGCCCTGGAACGGCTCCGGTGGCGGCCTCACGGCGAAGACGAAGCCTCTTGCGGCAAGGCCCTGGAAAGCGGCACCGTCCGACTGGGCGCCCATGCGGCCGCCGCGGCCCTCTTCCTGGTGCTGATTTATCTGGTGGGATAGCGCCGCCCTCTGGGCGCGTCCATCTTCACAGACAAGGAGGTCACATGATCACCCGGGCAGAATTGCGCAGGATGGTGCTGATGGCGCGGATGTCCGACCGCCAGCTCGACCAGATCCTTCCCCTGGTGGAAAAGCGCCACTACGAGGAGCGCCAGTACGTGTTCCGGGAAGGGGACCCGGCCGAACATTTCTACATTCTCAAGCAGGGCAAGATCCTGCTCGAGCAGCGCCTCTCGGAAAAGCTCACCGTGTGCATGGACGCCATCAAGCCGGGCTACTCCTTCGGCTGGTCGGCCATGCTGGTCCATGATCTGGAACCCTACAACAGCTATACTTCGGATGCCATCAGCGTGGAGCCGAGCGAGGTGCTGGCCATCAACGGCGAGGAGTTCAAGGAACTGCTGGAAACGGACCACACCATGGCCTACCTGGTGCACCAGCGCCTCAACCGGGTCATCAAGCAGCGCCTGGTCCACCGCACCGAGCAGTTCGTGCGCCTGATCCGCCAGCATCCGGATATCAGCAGGCTGATTCAGCCCTGCTGAACGCGGCGCCCGGCGACGGGAGGCGGCTCAGGCGGCCGGAGCGGCGTCGGGCCGGGTGTGGTGGCCGAAGGCGGTCAAAAGGGTTTCGGCGGCCGTTTCGATGGTCATCTGGGCGGTATTGAGGACGATGTCGTAGTGGTGCGGGTCGCCGATGTCCTGGCCGTAGGCCTGGCGCACGAATTCGCGGCGCCGCGACTGGCGGTGGCGGACCCGTTTTTCGGCTTCTTCCAGGGTGCAGCCGTACTCGCGGGCCACGTTGCGGATGCGCCGCTCGAAGGGCGCGATGATGCGCGCGGCGAAGCGCTCGGTTTCCGGCAGGATGAAGTTGGCCCCGCGGCCCACGATCACCGCCCGGCCGTGGCGCGCGATGGTGCCGATGACCTTCATCAAATGATGCTGGTAGGAGCCGGGGTGAAAGTACTTCTTGCGGATCAGCGAGGAGAGGAAGTCCTCCAGCCCGTGCATGCGCTCCTTTTCCACCGTGTCGATGACCTTGGCCGCCATGCGGCTGCGCTGGGCGATCCCCTTGATGATCTCCCGGTGAAACATGTCATAGCCCAGCCGCCGGGCCGCCTCCTCGGCGATGATCCGGCCGCCGCTGCCCGGCTCCATGCTCAGGGTGATCACCGTGCAGGCGGCGCGGTCGCCGGCCGACGGGGGCGGCGCGGCGGTCCGCTGGGCCCATTTTTCCAGCTGCTCGCGCACGAACTGCTCGATCTGGATCTGCTCGTCGGTCATCGCTGCTTACCTCTCCTGCGGTTTTCTCCCTCGAGAAATTTGGCCCTGCGGCGTTCACGCCCTGGAGCTTGCCGGTTCTCGGTGCATGCATCGCACGGATAGACGAAAACACCCGGTTTTACAACCGGGCGCCAGAAGGTCCGGATCCTCGTCGCCCGGATCAACTCATCTTCTCCAGCCCCCTGAAGAAAACGCCCAGCCGGTGCTGGTTGTCGGCGTCCGAGATTTCCCGGGGCAGGCGGTCCAGGGCCCGATCCACGGCCAGGTCCACCATTTCGGCCCGCAGGCGGTCCTTGGCGCTGCGCATGGCAAAGGCGATGCGGCGCCGGGCCTCGGCGATGAGCATCTCGCTTTCGCGCTGGGCGTCGGCGATGATCGCGTCGCGCTGGGTTTCGCCCAGGGCGACGATCCTCTGGGTGATGTCGATGAAGCGCGCCTCGCTCTCGGCCTGGGTTTGGCGAACGGCGGCGAGGTGCGCCAGAGCCTGGGCCTTTCGTGCCTCCAGCTCCTGGATCTGCTCCCGATGGCGGGCTGCCTGGCTGCGCAGCAGATGGGTTACCGGACGGCGGCCGAAGTAGACCAGGACTCCCGCCAGGATGACAAAATTGACCCAGCGCATCACCAGGTCGTAGGTTTCGCGCCACTGGGGATCGGCGCCGGCGGCCCACTGCGGAAAAACGACGATCATCAGCAGGGAAAAGCCGCAGGCCGCGGCCATCCGGGTCCCCCAGTCCGCCTTGGTGCGCGTCTTCATGAACCGACTCTCCGCTCCAGGACCTTTTCCATCAGGGTCAGGGTCAACTTTTCGGCCTCGGCCGGCAGGCGCCGCCGGGCTTCGGTCAACTGCCGGTGGACATCGGCCTCGGCCTCGCTGTGCAGCGCCACGATCCGCTGGCGGGCCTCGTCCAGGATCTTCTGGGCGTCGTCGGCGCCCTGGGCCCGCCGCCGTCGCCGCAGGGCATCGGCTTCCCGCCGCACGGCCCGCTCCTGGGCCGCCAGGTCGGCCAGGGTGCGCTCGGCGTCGGCCTGGGCGGACTGGATGTCGCGGCCGAGATTTTCGATGAAAAAATCGCGCTCGCGCATGGTGTTGTGCAGCGGCCGAAACATGACCCGGTTGATGATCAGCAAAAAGAGCAGAAACGAGGCCAGCTGGACCAGCAAGGTGGCGTTGATGCTGATCAGGGCGATGGTGCTGACGATCTCCATGGGCTTTTTCCCTCCGGTTCGCGCCACGGCCCGCGGTACCCCTGGCTCGCCGCCAGCGATGCCCGCCGGATTAGACGACAAAGAGCAGCAGCAGGGCGATCACCAGCGAATAGATTCCGGTCGACTCGGAGACCGCCTGGCCCACCAGCATGGTGCGGGTCAGCAGACCGGCTTCGTTGGGATTGGCCCCGATGGCCTCGCAGGCCTTGGCGGCCACCATCCCCTCGCCGACCCCCGGACCGATGGCGCCCAGCCCCATGGAAATGCCCGCCCCCAGATAGGCGGCGGCTTTCACCAGATCCGCTCCCTCGATGGCCATGTGTTCCTCCTCGGTAAAAGGTGCCCAATTGATGGTGGCGGCCGGCCGGCCGCCAGCGAAACCGCCGTCGGGCGGTTTATACCACGAAGATCAGCACCAGGCTCACCACCATGGCATAGATGGCGGTGGACTGGCTCACGGCCTGGCCCACCAGCATGACCCGCATCAGATCGGCGCCCATGGCCATGTTGCGCGCCACCCAGCGCACGGCGCCGGCGGCCGCCTGGCCGTTGCCGATTCCCGGCCCGATCCCCCCCAGCCCGGTGCACAGGCCGGCGGCCAGCAGGGCCGCGGCGGCGGCCAGGGACGCGGAGGGCGCCGGAGTGCGGAACATGAGGATGAAGCTTACCAGCAGTCCGAAGATGGACGGGGTCTGGGACACGGCCTGGCCCACGAGCATGGTGGTGGTCAGGGGGGCCACGGTCAGCGGCTGGCGCGCCAGCCCCTCGCAGCTGGCCCCGGCCGCCAGCCCGCCGCCGTATCCCGAACCGATGGCCGCCAGCCCGGTGCTCAATCCGGCGCCGATCAGGGCCGCCCAGCCCGGGTGGAAGGGCATGGCGCTGAAATCGATGAAGATCAGCATCAGGGCCACCACCATGGAGAAGATGGCCGGGGTCTGGCTGACGGCCGAGCCGATGAGCATGTTGGTGGTCAGCCGGCTGGTGACCGCCGGCTGGCGCGCGATGCCGAAACAGGCTTGACCGCCGGGAAATCCGGACCCGATCCCCGATCCCAGGGCGCCCAGGCCCATGCAGATGCCGGCGCCCAGCAGGGCGGCGGCCTTGATCAGCGCCGCCCCCTGGACGTCCAGAAAGAGGAGCAGGATGGCGATCACCAGGGCGAAGATCGAAGCCGATTCGGCCACGGCCTGGCCTACGAGCATGTTCTTGAAGATGTCGGGCGAAAGCTCGCTGTTGCGCGATGTGGCCAGGTTGGCCCAGGCGGCGGTGTAGCCTTCGCCGATGGCCGCGCCCACCGCCCCGAGCCCCATGCAAATGCCGCCGCCGGCATAGGCGGCCACCGCCACGATGGTCTGGGTGGAAAATTCCATAGGGCTATTTGACCTGAACCGCGATGTAGACCACGGTGAGCATGGTGAACACAAAGGCCTGGATCGTGCCGACAAAAAGGCCGAAAAAGGCGTTCAGAAACGGGGGCAGCAAGATGTTCCAGGTCAGGTAGGAGACCACCAGGATGATGATCGAGCCGCCCATGATGTTGCCAAAGAGGCGAAAGGAGATGGAGACGATCTTGGCGATCTCGCCGATGACGTTGAGGGGCATCATGAAAAAGATCGGCTGGAAATACTCCCGGATGTAGGCCTTGAAGCCTTTGGAGCGGATCCCGGCCCAGTGGGCGATCACGAACCCCATCAGCCCCAGGGCCAGGGGGGTGTTCAGATCCTTGGTGGGCTCTTCCAGGTGGGGCACGATTCCCAGCCAGTTGGAAAAGAGCAAGAACAGGAAGAGGGCCGCCACCAGAGGGGCGTAGCGGCGGGCCAGCTCCTTGCCCAGGGCGTCCTCGGTGAGCTGGTAGAGCTGGCCGACGATGAGTTCCCCGAGCACCTGCAGCGGTCCGGGCAGGATGGCGCGGTGTCGGCTGGTGGCCAGGCCCAGGGCCACCAGGACGGCGATCACGATCCAGGTCATGACCACCACCTCCAGATTGATGGCCGCCCGGAAATCGCCCAGGGGAAGGATCAGTTGGTGGATGCGGCCCAGGTCCTGCATGCTCAGCCCTCCTCGATGCCCTGGGGGCGGATGCGCCAGCGGCGGGTGCCGTGATCGGCCAGGATCATGGCCTGGACCAGGAAAAGTCCCGGCACCACCCCCCACAGGCTGAATTCGGGGCGCCGCGCGGCCATCACCAGGGGCACCGCCATGAGGCCAAAGCGCAGCATCTGGCCCGCCAGGCGCGCCCGGGCGCCGCCAAGGCGCCAGACGAGCAGTTCCCCGATGAGCACGAAGTTGATGGCGCTGAAGAGGGCGCCGAGGATCAGCCCCTTGCCCAGGGGCGGCCAGCCGGCCGCCATCAGCAGGGCGCCAGCGGCCAGGGCCGCATAGAGGGTCCGCGAGGCGTAGCGTTTCTGGATTTCGCGCAGGGTGTCGTCCATCCTGCCTCTGGCATGCGGCTTGGGGTTTGGCGTGTCAATCCCGCGGCCGGCCGCCGGGATCATCCGGAGCCCCGGGGGCCAGCAGCGCCATGATCTGGCGGTAGACCACGTTGGCGCCTCCGAGAATGCCCAGAAGGGTCATGACGGTGACCCCGATCCCGTTCCATCCCAGCCAGCGATCGATCTGGCGGCCGACAAAGAAGCAAAATCCGATGCACCCGGCCATGGTCAGGCCGATCTGCATCACGATGCTCAGGTTTTCGGCCCAGGGCCGGTTTTTGCGGTAATCGAAAAACGGATCTTTGCCGGTTCCCGCCATGGATGATGATCCATTTTCCGGACGGGTTCAGTCCGCCCCCGGTTTTGACATTGCGCTCAAGTCACTCGGAACGCCGGCGCCAAATGGCGGTTGCAGGAGGTTCGGATTCTTATCCAAAAACAGACGGGCTGTCAAGACACTGAAGCGCGTTCATGTCGTTGAAGCCGTTTCCGCCATGCGGGTCTCGACCAGGCGGCAGACCAGATCGCAGGCCCGCGCCAGCCCCAAGCGCCCCATGTTCAGCACCAGGTCATAGAGCAGCGGGTCGTCGAAGTCGTTTTTGCCCAGGCGGCTGTAGAGGGCCGCCCGGCGGCGGTCCTCGGCATCCACGGTCTGGGCGGCCCGGCGTTCGGTGATCTGGTAGTGGTCCATCATGAACCGGATCCGGTGGGGCCGCTCGTCGGTCAGCAGCACATGACAGGCCTCCGGATGATCGTCGAGGATGTACTGGCTGCCCCGGCCGAGGATCACCACGTCCCCCTCGTCGGCGATCTGGGCGATGATCAGGACCAGGTAGTCGAGGTAGGACTGTTCGTCGAGGTAGCCGCGTTCGTCCTTGAGAACCTGGTCGATCCATTTCTTGGCGATCATGCTGGTGATCAGCCGCGACAGGCGGCTGCCGGCCTCTTTTTCGAAAGACTCGACCCAGTGGGGCGAGACGCGGGCCGTCTCGGCCAGGCGCAGGATGATTTCCCGGTCGGCAAAAGTGTAGCCCAGGCGTTCGGCGACCATTTTGGCCAGGGTCCGTCCACCGGCGCCGAACTTGCGCGAAATGGTGATGACCGCCATCGATGTCTCCTTAATTTAAGGGGTTGCAGAGTCCCCTGCGAGAAGAAAGTCCGCTCGTTTGCAGGCGGGCGCGGTAGCCGCCGTGGACACCGTTCCGGTCAACCCGTGGCGGGATTCTCCGGCGGAGCAAAGACCAGGGTGGTCAAGCCGGTGCGGTCCGCCAGGGTCTGGGACCTGCCGCCGAGCCAGCGCGGGGTCCAACCTGGGCGCAGGGAGATGCCCGAAACGATCATCGTGGCCTGGTATTGCCGCGCCGCCTGCTCCACCCGCTCCACCAGATCGCCCGCCATGACGTGGGCCTTGGCCGGAATCCCGTCCTCGGCAAACTGCTCACAGATGGCCTCCAGCCGCTGCCGCTGGGCCTTGCGGGTCTGCTGGACCGCCATGACCGAATCGCCGTTCAGGTGCGTATCATCGGCCACATGCACCAGGTGCACCTCCTCGATCACCGTGTTCAGACGCCGCAGGCCGGCCACGGCCCGCAGGCTGGCCGGGCCGCCGTCAAAGGCGACCAGGGGGCGCTGGAAAGGCGCCACGGCCTGGTGGGGGGCGCCGGGGTACTTGTAGACCATCACTGGGATCCGCGTCCGGCGGGCGATCTCGTTCAGCTCCGAGGCGGCGTAGAACTGCTTCAAGGCGCCGTGCTTGCGGTCGCCCAGGACGATCAGGTCCGCCGCTTCCTTGGCGGCGGCCTCCACCACCTGCCCGGCGAGGCTGCCCACCACGATGTAGACGCCCACTTCCATACCCTGCTCGAAAAGGGTCTCGGCCCAGTCGATGAAATGGATGTTGGCTTTTTCCCGCAGCCGCAGCTCCTCCTTTTTGAGATAGCCCGCCCCGCGGCGCAGGGCGACCTTTTCCCGTTCGATCACGTTGAGAAACACCACGTGCTCCAGGGCCGCCTGGCGCAGATTGAGCAGCGACTGCAAAGCGTCGAACCAGAGTTCCTCGAAGTGGGTGACGAACAAAATTTTCCGAATATCCATGACCTGCCATCCCCGGCGCGGTGGGGCCCGGAAGGCTCCCCGCCCCGTTCGCCGTTTTCACCGGTAAGGATCGTTTCAGCCCAGAATCGACTAGATCGGAAGAGCGTCGTGTAGGGAAAGAGTGTAGATCTTGGTGGTCGC
>CALJLV010000179.1 GCA_937982505.1 uncultured Desulfobacteraceae bacterium
GAGATTGACTGACGTGACTGGAGTTCAGACGTGTGCTCTTCCGATCTCGGCACAAGACCGTTTCCCTATCCTTAAGCGTCAGCCGGACCTCACCCTTCTCCGCCTCTGTCAGGCGGGCCAGTTGTCCGCCGTCCAAACGCAGGTCCAACTCGGAGATTGCGTAGTGCTGGCCAGGGGCGATCTTGGTCAGCCGCCACTCGCGCGGCCGGAAAAAGGCCGGCTCGGATTCCAGGCGAAGGACCAAGTCTTCCCAGATTTGCCGGCCATCATTCGTGACCGCCAGCTCCATGAGAACCGGGACCGAGTTCTGATGCAGGGCAAAGGAAATTTTCGGGGCAAACGCGCAATCAATGGACAAATCGGATTGGGCCGATGATGCACCGGTCATGTCGTCCCCCCACGGCACTTAAGGCCGCCACCAGGAACATCGTGTAACGCTTGAGCGCCCGTTTCATGTAACAGGCATGCGCACTACTCTTGATCAATCCGCTCGATATCCGCCTCATCGAGGGGTTCATCCACAGCGTTGCGCAGCCAGGACGGATCGAAACCCTCGACCGATGAGCCTTCAATGCGAATTCGCACCCTGGCCCCATCGGCTTTATCGGCCAAGTTTGCGACGGCTGGGAACGCTTTGAAGACCTGATCCCGGCTGGCTTCGAAGGTCAATACGACCCGTTTCTTGCGACCAACACGATCGGCACCATCGATTATCGGAACGGTATCCGGTGGTTTTCCCCCGTCCGTCGTATTTTCATGCACGGAAGGTTGCGACCCTGAATCCGTTGGGGCCGGAGTTGCGCCGAAAGTCTCGGCTTCAACCGCTTCCGGGACCGTCTCCGGCATCATGAGAAAGCCGGTATCGAAATCGATCTCATCTTCCGCAATGGCTCTGCCGAGAAACACCCTGTCGCGATTAATCTGGTATTTTCCATCCACTCCGAGAACCGGATTTTCGAGACTCGCGTAGGCAAAGGCACCTTCCGCCACCCCGCGGCCAATCGCCTTGCGCAGGACCGATTCGGATTCCAGCCGGGGCGGCGCGATATCCCGGAAAAACGACTCCAGCACTTCGGCAGCCTTTATGCCCTTGGTCTGCGGCCCTCCCTCCGTCGACGCCTCGCCGAGCCTCACCCGTTGTTTGATCTTGACAGGATGGACACTGCCAAAAACGTACTTTTTACCTTCACTGGTCAGAAGCTCCATGATCCGCTCGTGAATACCGGTGGCCTGAAGCGGACGCCGGCCCCCGACCTTTTCTGTTTCCATCTCGCCATTTTGAACCCGAGGCAACCAGACGGCCGTGTAGAGATTCCGGAAGCAGCCTTCCGCCGTGCTTTCTTCGGTGCGCTTTCTCTCCTTGAGCTGATCGAGCTGGTCTTTGGTGAGGCGGTGCTGCTGCTTTTTGGCTTCCACTCGCTCGATGGCCAGCAGATAACGGACAGCTCGCCGCAGTGCCTCGATCTGCTTTTTTTCCGGTATCGCCAGCCCAAGTCCGTTGCGAAAGCGACGGGGGCGGTCCCCGTACTTGGTCAGGTACTCCTTGGCTTGGCGTTCCTGTTCCGCCTTGGTTTCGGCGGCGAATTCAAGCGGCAGGTAGGCAACCAGAAACCGGGGGTCCTCATCGGGAATGTCCTGGCTCTTGGCCGGCCACACGATGGCCGTGTGATGACCGGCGAGACGGGCATCGAGCATTTCCTTGATTTTGGATTGAACCGGGCCTCGCCCGCGATCGCGGGATTCCTCACGGGCAACGATCTGCTCCGCATCCTCGATCAACATGGTGACGTTCGGGTCCTTTTTGAAGCAGTAGCGGACCCCGTCATAATGCAGGTAGAGGCAGGTGTTGCGAAGCTCGGACAAAACGGCGGTGGCCGTAATGCTGTCCAGGTCGGGGCCGACGCAGGCCGCCAGCAATTCGTTTTCGGTGACGCCGGGCGGCAGGGTTTCGTCATTGCCCGCACCTTCGCGTCGCAAGCCGCCAAACGAGTACAGAAGGATGGCCGTGGCGATGCGCGTTGCCGGCTTTACACCGGCAAGGGCGGGCGTTTCACGACCCAAGCGGTCGTCGATGCGCTTCGCCCTGGCGTTCGGGCCGTCGATATCCGCCGTGATGACCGGGTCGTAAATGTTTTGGACCCCCAACTCTTTGAGCATCTTTACCCGCACATCCACATCTTTTAACGGCACATCCCCTGGTCCGAGAAGCGCCTTGGCACCACCATTCTTTTTTAAGGAATGCAGGCAGGAAGCCAAAAATCGCAGCGCGCCGCGGGTCCGCTGAAAAGCATCCACGGCCGTCCACCGTTCTTTCATGATGTCGATCAGGGCGGGGTGAAACGGATAGGCCGCCCTCATGCGATCCCGCAGCAGCCGGCCATCCTCATCGGCTTGCTGACGCTCGTATGCGGTCTCTGCATAGGCCCGTTGCATGCCGGTCACGACGTCCTGATAAACAGTGGATACATCGCCGGCAGCAATGCCATCTGCATCGCCCCCCAGGAGACGACGATGAATGATAGGCAAGACTTCATCACCGGAAACCGGTTCCCGCAATTGGTCCACACGGGAGGCCAGGTGGTCGATTTCAGACAGGAGAGCGACATTTCCCAGCGCTTCCTTGGAGCTCCACGTCAACGAGTAGACCATAGCTGCGTTAGAACTTCCTGAAACCTCGACGGTCAGGTTCTGAAAAAAATCCTTGGCCTGACGCTGGAGGGTGGAATCAAGAACGCTGACCGCGGCGGATCGCTCCATGTACTTGAGCACTTCATCGAGCAGGATGAGCACCGGCCGGCCGCCGGCTCCCTTGGTAAGCAAATCACGGATGATATCTCCGCCGGGGGCCACGCGGTCCTTGTCGTGATCCGCCACCAGGGGAAAGGCCTTCTCCGGGTCGATCTGCCAGGCGATCCAGCCCCACATGGTCTGGATTGTCCGTCCGCCATCCAAGGTCTTGCCGTTGCGCGCATCGAATTTTTCGCCGTCGAATACGGCCACGGCCACATCGGCGGGGCGCGCGAAATCTCTGGCCTCTGGAATTCTGTCCAGTGCCCCCCGATTATTCGCGGCATGGAAAAGAGATGCCAGAGTATGCGATTTGCCGCCACCGAAGGGGACCCGGAGCTTTAGCACCCGGTTGTAGCCCGCCTTGCCGGAAAGAGAGGCCAGCACTTCATCTAGGAGCCTTCGCAGGTCGGCGGTCAGATAGGTCGCCCGGAAAAAAGCCTCCGGGTCACGGTTGACCACCGGCACGTTGGGATCATTGGCTGCGATGGCGCCCAGATCGATGGCGAACACCGCCTCGGTCAGCGCCCCGGCTTCCACATCGGGATGCAGCTTGACCAGATCGGTCCAAGGACGAAGTGAATGTATGGTCATCAACAGATCTCCTTGCGGCTTTGGTTTCGGCTCACTTGACCGACTTTCCTTTGCTTTTTCAGCAGGTTTTCCGGCTCAAGAATCGGCTCACAATCTGAGCCGAAA
>CALJLV010000180.1 GCA_937982505.1 uncultured Desulfobacteraceae bacterium
ATTTCCAGGCCGAGAGCCCCAGGGAAAGCTCCAGCAGGCCGCCGATGGTTTCCACCGTCAGCGGTGCCGGGTCAGAGGCCGGAGCGGGATCTTCGGCCAGCAGCGGCAGCCGAATGGGCGCGGGCCCCGGGTAGAAGCGAAAGGCAGCGGGCTGGTTGTCCCAGTCCAGGTATCCGGCCGATCGCGCATAGGCCCCCGGCCGGTGCTTGGTGCGCCGGTGATAGTCGAGAACCGTTTGAAGATCCGCACCGGTCATGGCGGCTTTCCGAGTGGCCTGGGTTCAAACCTGCCATGCAAAACAATGACCAACGACCAATGACCAGCAGCCGCTCAGAACCTTTCGTGATGGATGAACTCCTCCACCTCGCGCCGTTTGGGGGCCGAAGAGGTTTTGGCCGGATAACCCAGGGGGATCAGGGCCACCAGTTGGCAACCGGCCGGCACCTGGAGCACCTGTCCGGCCCGGTCGTGGTCGAAGAGCCCCACGATGACCGTGCCCAGCCCCAGATCCTGGGCCGCCAGGCAGATGCTCTGGGCGGCGATGCCCAGATCGAAGAGGTACCAGTCGCCGAACTTGGTGGTCACCTGCTGATCGTAGTACCCGCTGGTGCCCAGCCGGCCACAGAGGGCCAGGACCACCGGCGCGGCGGTGATGGCCCGGGTGGCCGGGTTCTTGGGGGCGATGGTTTCCTGCAAGGCGGCCTTGACGGCCGCATCGCGCACCACGACCACCTCCCAGCACTGGGTGTTGGCCCAGGACGGCGACCACTTCACGGCTTCCAGCACGCGGCGCACCAGATCCCCGGAAAGATCCCGGTCCTCGTATTTGCGGATGCTGCGACGCTGTTCGAGCACCTCAAAGAATTCGCTCATGGTTGGCTCCTCGATTCCTTGTCCGGTTCCTTGTGGCAGAGGCAATCGGTTTCATCGCAGGCGCTGCAGACGTAGGCATCCTGCGCCGCCGGGGCGGCGGACGGGGCGCGCCGCCGGCGCCACAGGTAAAAGGCGACGCCCATCACCCCCAGCAAGACGAGTATGATCACGGTCATCGGTTCACCCCACCAGCCGGTCCAGCGTCTTGTCCAAGGTCCCCCAGCGGAAGTGAAACCCTGCCTGCAGGAGGCGCTGGGGCACCACCCGGTAGCTGGCCAGAAGGGTGCCGGCCATTTCTCCCAGGGCCAGGCGCAGCATCGCCGCCGGGGCCGGCAGGAGGGCCGGCCGGCCCAGCCGCCGCGCCAGCTCCCGGGCGAAATCCTTCTGGCGCACCGGCTCGGGCGCGCTCAGATTGAAAGCGCCTTCAAGATGGGGGGCGTCCATCACAAAGCGGATGGCGTCGATGAGATCCTGGAGGTCAATCCAACTGAACCATTGGCGGCCGCTTCCCAGGGGACCGCCCAGGCCACTGCGAAAAGCGGGCAGCATCTGGGCCAGGGCCCCGCCGCCGGAGCCGAGCACCACGCCGAAGCGCAGGCGGCAGACCCGCCCCCCCTGCTCGGCGGCTTTCATGGCCTCCGCTTCCCAGTCCTGGGCCAGGCGGGCCAGAAAATCGTCGCCCGGGGGAGCCGCTTCGGTCAACCGGGCCTCGCCGCCATCGCCGTAGTAGCCGATGGCCGAGGCGCTCAGGAGGACCTGCCCCCCCTGGCCGCCCATGGCGCTCACCAGATGGCGGGTGGTCTGGATGCGGCTGGCTTGAAGGATCTGCTTGTACTTGCGCGTCCAGCGCCGGGCGATGGTGGCGCCGGCCAGGTTGATCACCACGTCGGCGTCCGAGACGCTGCGCTGCCAGTCCCCGCCGCGGGTGGTGTCGGCGGCCAGGTAGGTCAACCGGGGGTGCGTCAGCCCCTGGGGCCCGTGCCGCTGCCCGGTGCCGGTGACCTGGTGACCCGCCTCCAGAAGGGCAAGGGCCAGAGGCCGGCCCACGAATCCGGAAACGCCGCTGATAAAGACTTTCATGATGATGTCGGCCCTCGCATGGCCCGGCTATCCGATATGGAAGACGCCCGATTCGATGTACGGCACATCCTGGACATCGATGGCCTGAACCACGTCCTGGTTGAGACGTCGTTTGAGTTCGGCGATGATCTCGCGGCGCTTGTTCAGCCCCCGGGCGAAGTCCAGGGCCGTGTCCAGGAGCTTTTCAGGATCGCAGGCCTGGCGCACGATGTGGTGCTCGGCGCACTGCTCGGCGGTGAGACGGGCGCCGGTATACTGCAGGGTTTCGACCATGTAGCGGGGGATGGCCTTGCGCAGCAGGGCGTTCATCCCGGGCAGGAAGGGAATCCCCAGGTCCACCTCGGGAAAGCAGAAAAACCCGCGGCCGCTCTGCATGAAGCGAAAATCGAAGGCGCAGGCCATGATGGCCCCGCCGGCAAAGGCATGACCGTTGATGGCGGCCACAGTGGACATGGGGCAGGTCGCCAGACGCTTGAACAACACGTTGAGCTGGTAGAAAAAGCGCTTGCAGGTGTCGATGTCCCCCTTCTGGATCTGCGGCACGAGCCATTCGAGATCGATGCCGTTGCAGAAAATCTTGGCATGGGCCGACCGGACCACCACGGCCCGAGCGTCGGTGTCGGCCTCCAGGCGGTCCAGGACCTCGAGGAAGGCATCGAGAAAATTCGGATTGAAGCGGTTTTCCCCGTCGTTGAGGGTCACCTGGGCCACGGTTCCATCCACCTGCCAGTCCACCAGAGCCATCGTCGGTTTTCTCCTGAAGCGTTGTTGGAAGTATGGGAGCGCCCCGGCTGCCGGAGTGCGCGGTTCAATATGCACGATCGTCCAGATCGGAAGAGCGTCGTGTAGGGAAAGAGGGTAGATCTCGGTGGTCGC
>CALJLV010000181.1 GCA_937982505.1 uncultured Desulfobacteraceae bacterium
GATTGACTGACGTGACTGGAGTTCAGACGTGTGCTCTTCCGATCTGGAGCTTTTTCATCTTCTGGCCAAAGCCGACGTTCTGGGCCACCGTCATGTGGGGAAAGAGGGCGTAGTTCTGAAAGACGGTGTTGACGTCTCGCCGGTTGGGGGGCAGTTCGTTGACCCGCGCCCCGCCGATGCGGATCTCGCCCTCGTCGGGCCGGTCGAATCCGGCGATGAGGCGCAAGGTGGTGGTCTTGCCGCAGCCCGAGGGGCCCAGCAGGGTGAGAAACTCGCCCGGATAGACGTTGAAGCTGAGCCGGTCCACGGCCGCTTCGCCCCCAAATCGCTTGGTGACCCCCCGAAAGCTCACCACGGGCGGCTTGACAGCCGGGTCGGCGAGAGCGGCGGCGGCGGGGCACGGCTGGGGGGCGGTGTGGGGTGAGTTCTTCATAACTATCTGAAATAATATTAGTATAAATAGTCTCAGGCCTCTTGCGTGCGAAAAGTATGATAAATCTTCGGGTTTGTAAAGTCTGGACTGGATCGAGGCCGGGCATGGGTCAAGGGATGAAACTGCGGTGAAACCTCGACGGGGTCGAGGGACCCATAAAGGTTATTTCAGCCCCGCGACCTGGCGCAAGCCGCAGAGTGCCTCGGCGACCCCCACACGGCGGTCTCCATCCACATCGACGGCCCATGGCAGCATCCGATGCCGTTCTGACGAGACCGGCAGACCTGCCGCCACCCGTAGCGCCAAAACCCCATCCTCCAGGCCGACGATCCCATCCAGATCGAGGTCCGCCGCCAGAAATCCATAGATGGCCGTGGCTTGTGGATGGATGAAGTCGTCGGCCTGCCCGTCCCCGTCGCGATCCACCGCCAGGGTGTTGCTGCCAGCAACAAAAGACAGCGTCGTCGATTCTGCGGCGCCATCGACGGCATACTGGTGAAAGGCGGCAGCACGTCCGGACAGATTGCGGATGCGAAACAGCGTCGCGGCATCGGCGGTGGAGAGGACCGGAGAATCCGTATCTGCCGCGTAGAGCAAAAGGCCGACCGCCGCATCCTGAAAAATCACGCCATTCGATGGCGCATGGTCCATCGAGACCGCACCGGCGCTCATCACGGTCAGGATCTCCCATCCCTGCATCTGTGGAACCGCCATCACCCCGGCGCTCAGCGATGCGACGGCTTCGGTCACATCGCCCAGGGAAAGTCCCGGGGGCCAAGTATCGACCGCCTCCAGAGGGGATGCCTGGAGGGGTGAGCGCAGGCTGGCGGGTTCGGTCTCTGGCATGAAGTGCTTCACCGAATCGTTGTAGGTGTCGTAGAATTTCTTGACGCTGGTGGCCACCAATCCCTTCTTGAGCAGGAACTGTTCGGCGTCGGTGGGCGAAAAGGCGCAGACCAGACTTTGGAAAACGGACTCGGCGCCGTAGACGTCGGTGCCGAAGAAGAAAGGCACGGAGGGGGCTCTTTTAACAATGGCCAGAGACGGATCCCCGGGCTGTTCGGGCAGAAGGACCGGATCTACCTTGAGTTCGAAGAGGTGCAGCCCTTCGCCGTTGAGGGTCAAGGTTGGCAGCCAGTGTGGTCCCACCTGGGTCATGGGGGGATCGATGACATTGACGATAAACTGGTCATTGACCTTTTGGATCCAGCCGAGTCCATTGGTGTAGAGGATGTCATCCGGCGGGCTTTCAAATCCCTTGACGTTGTCCACGATCCACTGCAGGGTGTCGGGCTCCGGGCGGTTGAGCCACCCGGTGGAAAGCGCCACCCCCAGGTGCTGACCGGTTTCGAACCGCAGGGCGGCGATGTATTCCTCCAGGTTCAGGCCGGGCCGGAAGGCGTCCACGATGGCGATGCGCAGGCTCAGGTCGCGGGGCACCGCGGTGCGGCCGTCCCAGGATTCCCCCACCTTCGCCACCCGCAGCTTCAATCCCACTGAAACGTTGACCGTTTTGCGGATCCCCAGCGCCACGGATTCGATGGTGATCCGATCCATGAGGGGCGCATCGGCGGGGGGGGTGTCCAGAAAGGCGTAGGTGAACTGGGCCTTTCCCTGGGCGTCGGTGATGACGGTGATCTGGCTGCCGCTGGCCCCACCGCCCTCCAGGCGTGCGGCGGAGGTGCCCTCTTTGCGTACGGTCAGGGTTTGGTCGGCGAGGGGGGTGCCCTGGGCGTCGGCGAGGGTCAGGTGGTAGCGCGCCGGGAAGCGTTCGTCGGGCGGAATGATGGCCGTTTCCAGATCCTCCGGGGCATTGGGCCGGCCCACCACGCTGAGGCGGGTGTTGCTGACCGAAATGCTCAGGGGGGGCGAGGCCGTGGTTTCCCCCCGGTTGTTCTCCACCGCGCAGACCGCCTCGTAGATTCTGGGGTTGTTGTATTTGATATCCACTTGCGCGCGCCGCACCCCCCGAAAAGTGTCTTCTTCGCCCGCATTGAGAGTCCCCAGCACCTCGTGATCGGTGTTGCCGTCGTTGTTCACGTCGAATCTGAAGATCAGGTATTCCGATAGGTTTAGAAGGATCGTAAACCCTGAATTCGAGGCTGTAAAAATTTCCGATCTGCATGGAAAACGGGTTGTTCCCGATGGAGGTCCAGGGGCCGGACCAGAGGTGGGTCGCGCGTTTCAAAACGATGCTGCTGGCAAGATCGCCGGTCACCTCCCAGGTCTGGATCGCCGATTACGTCACGGGTATGCGCCAGTGTCATCCAGTCCTCCTTTTGGATTCAGGTGGTTGTTGGATCCGTTCACGGCACGGCGAGGGTCTTTCCGGCGTTACAGGACCAGCTTGAGCAGGTACAGGGAAGCCATGCCGACCCCGATGGTGGCGAAGACGTTGCCGGTGCGCCAGGCCACCATGACGGCCACCAGGGCCGCCCAGGGTTTGGGCGCGTCCAGGGCGGCGACCACCTGCCCCCCCTGGACGAACAGGGCGCTGGCGGTCAGGGCGGCGAAGCTGGCCGGCGCGATGTAGCGGCACAGGTCGCGCAGCCAAACCGGCAGATTGCGGTTGGCGAAAATGCCGATCATCGAATAGCGAAACAGATAGGTGATGGCCCCCACCGCGGCGAGCAGCAGGATCAGCCTCGCGGTGCTCATGGCGTGGCCCTTCGCCCCTTGGCGCTGGTGAATCCGACCACCAGCCCGAGCAGAATCGCCGCCACCAGTCCGAGATTGTGGGGCAGACCGGCGAAGAGCAGGGCGCCGATGGCCGCGGCCAGGGCTGCCGCCTGGCTCGCAGATTCTCGGATCAGAAGCGTCAGCAGGGCCAGAAAAGTCAACGGGACGGCAAAGTCGATGTCCCACTCGAGGGGAATGCGGGCCCCGAAGAGCAGCCCGGCGGCGGTGGAGAGCTGCCAGCAGGCCCAGAGCGTGAAGCCGCAGCCGAAAAAATACCAGTGGCGCAGGTTCGGCCGGGGCGGGGGGCCGCCGTCGTCTCCAGCCGCCGCCCGCGCGGCGTCATCCCGCTGGTAGCGCAAAATGGCCACCGCATAAGCCTCGTCGGTGAGCAGGTAGGCCAGCAACAGGCGCCAGCGCCGCGGCAGGTGGCGCACATAGTCGGCCACCGAGGCGCTGTAAAGGACATGGCGCAGGTTGAGCAGGCCGGCAGTCAGGGCGATGGGGAGGGCCCCGGCGGACGCTGCCAGCATCTGGGCAATGGCCAGCTGGGCTGAACCGGCGAAGACCAGCGCAGAGGAGAGCTGGACCAGCCAGGCCGGCATTCCGGCCGCCAGGGCACCGATGCTGTAGAGCATGCCGAAGGGGACCACCCCCAGCTGCAGGGGGGCCTCGTCCCGGCAGCCGGCGAGGAACTCCAACCATTTGGAAGATGTCGTCTGGGTCACGGGGAATATCCAGCGATGAATGGCGGTCTTGGTGAACCGTCAGGAAGTCGCTTTGAATATCCCCGGCGACCGCCGCCTGTCAAGACGCAGGCGGTGTGGATTGACAAGCGGCCCGATCGTGTCCAGATAAATGGCGTCACCAACCCGTTGAATCTTCACGCCGCTACGAGGAGGAAAAGCATGATGGAACTCGAAGGTAAACGCGTGGCCATTCTGGTCGAGGACATGTTCAACGTGTTCGAATTCTGGTATCCCTTTTACAGGCTCAAGGAGGCCGGCGCGGCGGTGACGGTGGTGGGCACCGGCCGCAGCCGGCGATTTTCCGGAAAGCCGGCCACCGAGGTGACAGCCGATGTGGATGCCCGGGATGCGCGGGCCGCCGATTTCGACGGGGTAGTGATCCCCGGGGGCTACGCCCCGGATCTGATGCGCCGGGATCCGGCCATGGTCAGACTGGTGGGCGATCTGTACCGGGACGGCAAGGTGGTGGCAGCCATCTGCCACGCCGGCTGGGTGCTGGCCTCGGCCAGGATCCTGGCCGGGCGTCGGGTGACTTCGTTCTTCGCCATCAAGGACGATCTGATCCATGCGGGCGCCGATTGGGTGGATCAGGAAGTGGTGGTGGACGGAAGGCTGATCACCAGCCGCACGCCCGACGATCTGCCGGCCTTCATGAGGGCCGTGATGGCCGCCTTGAAGAACTGACGTTCACCTGAACGGTGCCGGTCGCAGGGCAGGCGGCTTGAATTGAAATCGAAGCAGTCCCAGGGTCGAGAGCATTGCATTTTCTGCGGCTGGCGCAAAAGGAGCCTTAAGATGGGTCTCAGGACTTCGAAGTGGCCCCGTGCGCGCAAGTGCCTCCGGACACTTGCCTGAGCCGGAGGCCACCGCTTTTGGACCTTGAGCCCTGGGGATTCCCTGTGCTAAGCGTGGTGCCTTGACGGTCATCGCGAGCGACGGTAGGGACCATGAGCGAGTCACGACACCTTTCCTCCCTGTTCAGAGAGCACAAGACCTTCTTCGTTCTGGTGCTCGTGGGGCTGGTGCTCATCGAACTGGAAATTTTCGCCCTGGCCGCCCTCAAATCGGGCCGTCAGTCCTGGCTCCAGGTCTACAATGCCCAGGGCGCCCTGATCTACGAAACCGACGGTCAGAACCTGAGCAAGTTCAATCGCTACTATTTCGAAAAAACCTTCGGCCCCCTGGAAAATTACGAAGTGCGGCTCACCGCCCGGGAGCGACCCTTTCCCTTCCGGGCCTGGTTCGTGGCGGCCGTGGGGCTGCCGGTGGGCCTGGTGATGCTTTTTGTCTTTCTGGTGCGCGTCTACCAGCGCCTGTGGGGCCTGGAGGCCCCGGCGGGCGCGGATCCAGCGCAGACCGCGAACCTTACCGATCCGGACGAGACCGGTTTCGAGCGCTTTGTCCGCCGCTTTTCACGCTTCAACGTCTTTGTTCTCGGCGGCCTGATCCTGGCGGCCGTGCTGGCCTACTGGATCGTTCCCAATCTGATCATCGACATGGGACGGCTGGGGATCGAAACCGTCGTGCGGTTCAAGTGGTTCTTTCTCGGCGCGGCCTTCCTGGGGTTCGCGCTGGTGGCCTGGATCGTTTACCTGCGCTACCTGCTGGCGCGCAAGACCATCGAAAGCCGTGTCGAAGTGGACAAATACCGCCTCCAACTCGAATATCAAAGCCGTCCCGCCCATCCGAGGCTGATCTCCTACACCGATGCGCCGGCGGCCCTGACCGCAGCCCCGCCGGCCGACCCCTCAAGGGACGAATGATTCGCCGCGACCCTTTCAACGACGATTACCAGGCCCGGGATCCCGCCGCCGAGGCCCAGCGCGCCGGTGGGCTGCAGATCGTCACCACGCACCGCAACACCGATTTTGACGCGCTGGCGTCGGTCATGGCCGCCACCCTGATCTATCCCGGAACAGTGGCCGTGCTGCCGCGCAGCCTCAACCCCAACGTGCGCGCCTTTTTGTCGATCCACAAGGACATGTTTGACCACTGTCTGGCCAAGGACATCGATCTGGAACGGGTCGACCACCTGGTGGTGGTGGACACCAACCGCTGGGAGCGCCTCGAAGGATTGACACGCCTGAAGAAACGCCACGACCTGGAGATCATCCTCTGGGACCACCATGCCAACCCGGGCAACATCGCAGCCAGCGAGGCCTACCAGGCCGAAACCGGGGCCGCCATCACCCTGCTGGTCCAGGAGCTGCGGGTGCGAAAGCAGTCGATCAGCCCCATTCAGGCCACCTTGTTTCTCACCGGGCTGCACGAGGACACCGGGCATCTGACCTTTCCCTCGACCCGTCCCGAGGACGCCTACGCTGCGGCCTGGCTCATGGAGCGCGGCGCCGATCTGAGCGTGCTGGGTTCCTTTCTGCGTCCGGCCTATGGGGAAAAACAGAAAAATGTCCTCTTCGAGATGGTCCGCACCGCCCGGCGCACCCGGGTGGCCGGCTACACCGTGAGCATCAGCCGCCAGCAGGTGGACGGCCATGTGGACGGACTGGCGGTGGTGGTGCGCATGTACCGCGAACTGGTCAACGTGGATGCCGCCTTCGGTATTTTTACCAGTCCGGACGGGTCGCGCTGCATGGTGATCGGCCGCAGCCAGGTCGACGGGCTGAGCATCGCGCGCATCATGCAGGCCCTGGGGGGCGGCGGCCACCCGGGGGCGGGATCGGCCGTCCTGCACGAGGTCAACCCCGAGGCGGTGGAGGAGATGATTCTGGAGCTGATCCGCGGCAACCAGCGGGCCTCGGTTCAGGTCAGCGACATGATGTCTTTTCCCGTGCATACCGTTTCCGTGGATTATTCCATGCGACAAGTTGCCAATATTCTGAGAGAAAAAGGATGCACCGGCCTGCCGGTGGTCGACGGCGAGACCCTGGTGGGGGTGATATCGCGGCGCGATTTTCGCAAGCTCAAACGCGATTCCCAGTTCGACGCCCCGGTCAAGGCCTTCATGAGCACCCGGGTCCAGACCATCTCGCCCGGCGCCAGCCCCATGGAGGCGGCCCGCATCATGGTCAAGCATGACGTGGGCCGGCTGCCGGTGGTGGAAGATGGGCGAATCATCGGGATCGTGACCCGTTCGGACGCCATGCTCTACTTCTACGACATGGTGCCTGATTAGCCATTTACCTGTAATATCATATTATTCATATAACATTGAAAGTGATAGTATCGATTAATGATTCCACCGGCGACTTTGAACGCCCTCGCCCAGCGAGGAGTTGACGTTCCGGACCCCGGGCAGGTCTGGATCGATTCGCGGATCGACCCGGATCGCATCCAGGGGCCGGGAACGATCCTCTACCCGGGAACGCGCCTCCAGGGCGAGAGAACCTACATCGGCCCCGGGGTGCGCATCGGCGCCGAGGGGCCGGCCACCGTGGCCGACAGCGTGATCGGACCGGAGGCGGCCGTCTGCTCGGGATTCTGCAGGGGGGCCGTCCTGCTGGCCGGTGCCCGTCTCGGCGCCAACGCCCATGTGCGGCCGGGCACCATCCTGGAAGAAGGGGCGCGCACGGCCCATGCGGTGGGTCTCAAGCAGACGATTCTTTTTCCCTTCGTGACCCTGGGCAGCCTGATCAATTTCTGCGACTGTCTCATGGCCGGTGGAACGGGGCCGGATAACCACAGCGAGGTGGGCAGCGGCTATATCCACTTCAATTTCACGCCCCACCAGGACAAGGCCACCGCATCGCTCATGGGAGACGTGCCGGGCGGGGTGATGCTTGACCAAGAACCGATTTTTCTGGGCGGGCAGGGGGGGATGGTCGGCCCCTGCCGCCTGGCCTTCGGCACGGTGGCCGCGGCCGGGACCCTGATCCGCAAGGACGAGCCGCGGCCCGGCCGACTGCTCCTGGGCGGGAGCCTCCACCAGGGCAGCGTCGTCTACAAGCCGTGCGGGTTTCGCGGCCTGCGCCGTATTCTGCTCAACAACCTGACCTATATCGGTAACCTGATGGCCCTGGGCCTCTGGTACCGCCGGGTGCGCCGCGAATTGCTCGGCCCCCGACTGCCCGCCCCCGTGTGGCAGGCGCTGGTCGCCAACCTCGATCTGGCCCTGGAAGAGCGCATCCGGCGCCTGGAGCAGCTCGGCCAGGGCCTCGTGGCTTCCGGGCAGGCGCACATTCCCGGAAATACGGACCGGGCATGGCCGGCCCTGGTGCAGACCCTCCGGGCCATGGCGGCCGCAGCGCCCTGCGACGAGCAAAGGGCGGATCGTTTCTTCCAAGCCCTGGAGCCGGCGCGCAAGGCCGGCGGCGGCGACTATCTGGGGACGATCCGCGCCCTTTCCAGCCAGGCCCGTGATTGCGGGCGAGCCTGGCTGCAAACTACCGTGGACCGTACGGTCCAGCGGGCCATGGCCCACGTGAGCGACGGGGACCCGCCGCCCGGGGTCTAGAGGGGCCGCAGGGGCAGGCGGGGTTTGGAGATCGGACCTGGACCGGGAGAGGGGATGGGACGTCTATTCGGAACCGACGGGATTCGCGGCCGTGCCAATCAGTATCCGATGAACGCCGAAACGGCCCTGCTGGTGGGCCGGGCCGCGGCCATGGTGCTGGGCGCAGCGGCAGGGGCGGGCGCTGGGGCGGCCCTCATCGGCCAGGACACGCGCCTTTCCGGTGACATGCTGGCCCAGGCCGTGGCCGCCGGTATCCTTTCCGCCGGGATGCCGGCCGTGCGGGTGGGCGTGCTGCCGACCCCGGCCGTGGCTTACCTGGCGGCCATCACGCACGCGCCCCTCGGCATCGTGATCTCGGCCTCCCACAACCCCTTCGAAGACAATGGGATCAAGATTTTCGACACCCGCGGGCTGAAGATCGACGATCTTCAGCAGTCCCTCATCGAGGAGCGGATTTTCGCCAAGCAGGAACGCCGGCCGGACCGGGAATCGCAGCCGGCCTCCATGTCTGCGCCGGAACGGGCGCCACGGGAGGCATATCGGGATTTTCTCGTGACGGCCGGCGGGAAATTCGGGCGCCTGGACGGGCTGCATGTGGTGCTCGACTGCGCCAACGGGGCCGCCAGTGGGTTGGCGGCCCCGGTTTTCAGCGCACTGGGAGCGCAGGTGACGACGCTGGCCGACAACCCCGACGGGCGCAACATCAATGCCGCCTGCGGCTCCGAGCATCCCGCGGCCCTGTGCCGCGCGGTGGTGGCCTCCGGGGCCCGTGCCGGGCTGGCCTTCGACGGAGATGCGGACCGGGTGGTGGCGGTGGACGAAAGCGGAGCGGTGCTCAGCGGAGATCAGGTCATCGCCATCCTGGCACAGGATCTGGACCGGCGGCAGCGCCTTCGGCCCCGCTGCGTGGTCACCACGGTGATGAGCAACCTCGGACTGGGACTGGCCTTGCGGCGGATGGGCATCGCCCTTCATACCAGCGACGTGGGCGACCGCCGGGTCGTGGAAGTCATGGGCCGCACCGGGGCCGTTCTGGGCGGAGAAGATTCCGGACACATCATTCTGCGCGACGTGCACACCACCGGGGACGGGATGCTGGCGGGGCTTCGCCTGATGTCGGTTCTGGCGGGCGGCGGCGCCCCCCTCTCGTCGCTGGCCCGGGTCATGACACGCTACCCTCAGGTCCTGCGGTCCGTTCCGGTAAAGACCAAGCCGCCCATCGAGAGCCTGGAAGCGGTGACGGCGCAAATCCAGGCCGCGCAACAGACGCTTCAAGAGCAGGGGCGGGTACTGGTGCGCTATTCGGGGACCCAGGCCCTGTGCCGGGTCATGGTCGAAGGGCCCAGCCGTGAAGCCATAGAGGTCATGTGCAGCCGCATCGCCGACGCGCTGCGCGGGGCCATCGGCTAAAATTCATGATCCCCGGTCCAAAAAAGCACCGGGGATCAGGGACGCTAGTCGGAACCGCGCGGAAAGCGGGCCTAGTCCCGGTTTCCGCCCAGGATGTGCAGCAGCATCAGAAAGAGATTGACAAAGTCGAGGTAGAGGGTCAGTGCCCCGAGAATGGCCCCCTTGCGGATCACCGCCCCGTCCAGACCGGCCGGCTGGCTCACGGCCATGGCCTTGATCTTCTGGGTGTCGTAGGCCGTCAACCCCACGAAAACCAGAACGCCGACGTAGCTGATGATCATGGCCATGGCGCTGCTCTGCACGAAGAGGTTCACCAGCGAGGCGATGATGATGCCGATGAGACCCATGAAGAGAAAGCTGCCCCAGGAGGTCAGGTCCTTCTTGGTGGTCCATCCATAGACGCTCATGGCCAGAAAAGTGGCCGCGCAGACCACGAAGGTCGAGGCGATGGACGCCATGGTGTAGCGCAGGAAGATGGCCGAAAGGGTGGCCCCGTTGAGTACGGCGTAGAGGATGAAAAGGTTGGTGGCCGTGCCGGCCTGCATGCGGTGCACCCGCGAGGCCAGAGACCAGACCAGGGCCAGTTCTCCGATGATCAGTCCGAAGAAGATGAGCGGATTGCCGAAGATCAGGCGCAGCAGGGTTTCGCTGCCGGCCACGAAAAAGGCCGTCAGTGCCGTCAGGCCCAGACCGATGGCCATCCAGTTGTAGACCCCGCGCACGAACGCGTTGACCTGGACTTGGGCTTGGGTCGTTGACAGGTAGGGTACCGAGTTGCGCATTGTTCCTCCTCATGACACCGGTTGCGGTTGGCGGCATTTTTACGCGAATGCCTGCATGGCGCAGAACCGTCGCGCCCGAACGGACCGAATATAACACAGGATCGTCCGTTTTCAACATGAAAGCCCATCAACTCTACGAGGAACTCAAGAACGTGGCCGAACGGCTCGGGATCACCGTGGCGGAACACAGCTTCCGGGCCACGGGGGTGCGCGCCCGCAGCGGTCTGTGCACCATTCGCCGGCGCCGCTACTTTATCATGGACAAACACCGTCCTGTGCGCGAAAAGATAGAGCTTCTGGCCGAGGCCCTGGCCGCCCTGGACACGGAAAGGATCTTCATGATGCCGGCGGTGCGCAGTCTGCTGAGCCGACATGCGCCGCCGGGAGGCGACGGTTCTATTAGTTGACATAATACATCTTATGCGACATTCAAGGCCACTCAACGATCCGAACCCTTCAACCGGACCGAGGGATACCACACCGGCGCTCTCGTCGCCGGGCACCGGACCATGAACACATTTCCCGTCACCCCGCAGCCGATCCCCGCGGCACGCCAGGCGCTGACCGTTTCGGCCCTGACCGATAAAATAAAACATCTGCTTGAGGATTCTTTTGACTTCTTGTGGATTGTCGGCGAGATATCCAATTTCAAAATCGCCGGCTCAGGCCATGCCTATTTCACCTTGAAGGATGCCTCGGCCCAGATTGCGGCCGTACTCTTTCGCCCCCAGATCAAGGCCCTGCGCTTTGTTCCAGGCGACGGCGAACAGGTCATGGGGCTGGGCCGCATCGCAGTCTACGCTCCCCGCGGGACCTACCAGGTCATCTTCGAATATCTGGAACCCTATGGCACAGGAGCCCTCCAGCGCGCCCTCGAAGCCCTCAAGGCCCGGCTGGCCGCCGAAGGCCTCTTCGATTCGGCGCGCAAACGGCCGCTTCCCGCCCTGCCACGCAAGATCAGTATCATCACCTCCCTGAGCGGCGCCGTCTGGCGCGACATCTGCCGGGTCGCCTGGAGGCGTTTTCCCTGCCTGGCCGTTCAGGTGGTCCCGGCCACAGTCCAGGGGGCGTCGGCCATTCCGGCCCTTTGCGAGGCCATTGAAATAGCCAACCGGGACGCCAGCGCCGACCTGATCATCCTGGCCCGCGGGGGCGGCAGTCTGGAGGACCTGCAAGCCTTCAACAGCGAGCCCCTGGCCAGGGCCATCGCCGCCTCCAGGCTGCCGGTGGTCTCGGCCGTGGGCCACGAGACCGACGTGACCATCGCCGACCTGGTGGCCGATCTGCGGGCGCCGACGCCTTCGGCAGCGGCTGAAATGGTGGTCCCCTCGCGGCAGGAACTGGCTGTGCGCATCGCGCGGCTGGCCCAGGGACTGCGGCACGGCTGGCGCCACAGCGCAGCCCTGCGCCGGGCACGGATCGAGGCCCTGGCCGCACGGATCCTCGTTCAGCGCCGGCGTCTGGACAGCGCTCGGCTGCGGATCGACGAGCTGGCCTCCCGCCTGCGGCGCGCCGTTGACCTGGGCCTTGTGCAGGAGCGCCAAAATCTGCAATGGGCGTCGGCACGGCTCAACGGATGCCATCCACGCCGACGGGTGGACGCGGCCCGCCAGCGCCTGGCGGCTTGCCGCGACCGGCTCTGCGGGGCTCAGCGTCTGCACCTCGCCAGGCGCCGCCAGCAGGTGGCGCCGCTGGCGGCGCGCCTCAACGCCCTGAGCCCCCTGGCCGTCCTGGAGCGCGGCTACAGCATCACGCGCACCCTGCCGGGACACCGCGTGGTGCGCCAGGCCGAGGCCGCGGCACCCGGACAGCCCCTGGAAATCATTCTGACGCGTGGACGCCTAAAGGTCCGGGTAATCTAGTCCGGGTGGAATCCTAACGTATCGAAAAAAAGAAGGAAAAGAGATGGCCCAGCAAAATTTCGAATCCGCCATGGAGCGGCTTGAACGGATCGTGGCCGAGCTGGAAAGCGGCGATCCTCCCCTGGAAACGGCCATCCGCAAGTTCGAAGAAGGAATGCGCCTGGCGCGCTTCTGCAGCCGAAAGCTGGATGAAACCGAAAAGCGGATCGGGGTCTTGATGAAAGATTCCCAGGAACAACTGACCGAAAGCCCCCTGCCGTATGCCGGGGCGGATCCTGAAGAGGCCTCCTGAGGTGTTCGATCTGAAAACCTATTTAGAGAAATCGCGCGCCCATATCGACGCGGCTCTGACGCGGTACCTGGAAGCGCCCCATCCCCGGCCGCGGATCGTCGCCGCCATGGCCCATTCGCTGATGGCCGGAGGCAAGCGGCTGCGTCCGATCCTGTGCCGGGCGTCGGCCGAAGCCGTGGGCCAGGCGCCCTCGGCTCCCCTGATGGCGGCGGCCTGCGCTCTGGAAATGGTGCACACCTACTCGCTGATCCACGACGATCTGCCGGCCATGGACGACGACCGGACCCGCCGTGGGCGGCCCACCTGTCACGTGGCTTTCGACGAGGCCACGGCGATTCTGGCCGGAGACGGCCTGCTCACCCTGGCCTTCGAGGTGCTGAGCCGCCCGGAGGCCCTTGCCGGAATCGATCCCGAGACCTGGCGCCAGGTGATCTGCCAGCTGGCGCTGGCCGCCGGGCACCACGGCATGATCGAAGGGCAGATGCGTGACATGGCCGCCGAGAAGCACCCCCTGGACCGAAAAGGCCTGGAAGCCATGCACCGGCTCAAGACTGGCGCCTTGATCCGTGCGGCGGCGGGCATGGGGGCGCGCCTGGCCGGGGCTTCGGCGGACGCCCTGGGCCGCCTGGATCGCTACGCCGCCGCCCTTGGACTCGCCTTCCAGGTAGCCGACGACATCCTCAACGTCACCGGCGATCCCGAACGGATGGGCAAGGCCGTGGGCACCGATGCGGACCATGGCAAAAGCACCTATCCGGCCTTGCTGGGGCTGGAAGCATCCCGCCGGATGGCCCGGCAGATGGTGGACGAGGCCTTGCAAGCCATCGAAACCTTTGATAACAGGGCCAGTCCTCTGCGCGCCATCGCCCGTTACAGCATCGACCGCAGCCGTTGAGCGGAACCAGGAGGAAGAGGGTTGAGTCTTTTGTCGCAAATCGATTCACCGGCGGACCTCAAGGGTCTGGGGCGCGCGGAACTGCCGCTTCTGGCCGAAGAGATCCGCAGGCAGATCGTTGAGGTGGTGTCTCGCACCGGGGGCCATCTGGCCCCGAGCCTGGGAGCGGTGGAACTGGCCATCGCCATCCACTACGTTTTCGACACCCCCCAGGACAAGGTGATCTGGGATGTGGGCCATCAGACCTACGCCCACAAACTGCTCACCGGTCGGCGGCGGCGTTTCGACACCCTGCGCCAGCATGGCGGCATCTCCGGATTCACCCGGCGCGGCGAAAGCCCCCACGACGCCTTTTCCACCGGCCACAGCTCCACTTCCATCAGCGCAGGGCTGGGGATCGCCTGCGGCAAGCGCCTCAAGGGCGACGGCCACAAGACCATCGCCGTCATTGGCGACGGCTCCATGACCGCCGGGCTGGCCTTCGAAGGACTCAACCAGGCCGGCGACCTGCGCAAGGAAAAAGAGAACCTGCTGGTCATCCTCAACGACAACGACATGTCCATCTCGCCCAATGTAGGGGCCCTGTCCTCGTTTCTGAGCCGCAAGCTCTCGGCCAAGCGGCTGCAGGAATGGCGCAAGGATCTGGGCGCCTTTCTCAAGGGTCTGCCCGGAATCGGCACCGACATCTACGAACTGGCCAAGCGCAGCGAGGAATCCTTCAAGGCCTTCGTCACCCCCGGGATGCTCTTCGAGGCCTACAACTTCGACTATTTCGGCCCCATCAAGGGCCACAACCTCGACCATCTCATCGACATCCTGGAAAACATCCGCCACCTGGAGGAACCGGTCCTGCTGCATGTGACCACGGTCAAGGGGCGCGGCTATCCGCCGGCGGAGAAAAACCCGGTCTATTTCCACGGCTGCGGCGCCTTCGAAATCGAGACCGGCGCCTGTCCGCTCTCCAAGCGCAAGCCCCCCAGCTATACCGAGGTCTTCGGTCAGACCCTGGTGTCGCTCGGGGCGGCGGATCCGCGAATCATCGCCGTGACCGCCGCCATGCCGGAAGGAACCGGCCTGGCCGAATTCGCCCGCCGCTTTCCCGAGCGCTGCTTCGACGTGGGCATCGCCGAACCCCACGGGGTCACTTTTGCCGCCGGGCTGGCCACCGAAGGATTCCGGCCGGTGGTGGCCATCTACTCCACCTTTCTGCAGCGCGCCTACGACCAGGTGCTCCACGATGTCTGCCTGGACGCCCTGCCCGTGGTCTTTGCCATCGACCGGGGCGGGATCGTGGGCGAGGACGGCCCCACCCACCAGGGCCTTTTCGATTTCGCCTACCTGCGCAGCATGCCCAACATGGTGGTGATGGCTCCCAGCGACGAAAACGAGCTGCGCCGCATGCTCAAGACCGCCCTGACCCACAACGGTCCCATCGCCCTGCGCTACCCGCGGGGGGCGGCCACCGGTTGCCCCCTGGAGGATCCCGTCCGGCCCCTGGAACTGGGCAAAGGAGCCATCCGCCTTGAAGCCGGCCGGGATGTGCTCATCCTGGCCATCGGCCGCCCCCTCATCGAGGCGCTGGCGGCCGCGGCCCAGCTGGAGGCCCAAGGGATCCGGGCCACGGTGGTGGACGCGCGGTTCGTCAAACCCCTGGACAGCCGGTTGATCCTGGACCTGGCGGCGCGGATCCCGCGCATCCTGACGGTGGAAGAGCATGTCCTCCAGGGAGGCTTCGGCTCGGCGGTCCTCGAATGCCTGGGCGACGCGCAGGCATCCGGGTGGCGGCTGAAAAGGCTGGCGGTGGCCGACACCTTCGTCGAACACGGGCCCCAGCGCCTCCTGCGCGCGCGTCACGGCCTGGACGCCGCCGCCATCATCGCGGCGGCCCGGTCCCTGCTGACCGATGGATAGGCCGGGCGCCCCGTCCCCCGGGGCCGGCAAGATCCGCCTGGATCAGCTTCTGGTGGACCGGGCACTGGTGGAAAGCCGCCAGCGGGCCAGGTCCCTGATCATGGCCGGCAGGGTCTGCGTGGGGGGCCGCCCCATCGACAAACCCGGCACGCGGGTGCCCGGCGACAGCCAGGTCTCCCTCCAGGGCCAGGACCATCCTTTCGTTTCCCGTGGCGGGGTCAAGCTGGCCGCGGCCCTCCAGTGCGTGCCGCTTGGCGTGGCGGACCGGGTCTGCCTGGACGTAGGGGCCTCGACGGGCGGCTTCACCGATTGCCTGCTGCAAAACGGGGCCCGGCGGGTATATGCCGTGGACGTGGGCTATGGTCAACTGGCCTGGAAACTGCGCCAGGATCCGCGGGTCACGGTCATCGAACGGGCCAATATCCGCTATTTGCCTGCAGAGGCCGTCGGCGAGCCGGTGGATCTGGCGGTCATCGACACCTCGTTTATTTCCCTGCGCCTGGTGGTGCCGGCGGTGCTGCGCTTTCTCCGGCCCGGAGGGCGGATCCTGGCCCTGATCAAACCCCAGTTCGAAGTGGGCCGCGGCCAGGTGGGCAAGGGCGGAGTGGTGCGCCAGGCGTCCCTGCACCAGGCGGTGATCGCGGATCTGAGCGCTTTTTTCACCGACTGCGGCCTGACGGTGGAAAAGGTGCTGCCCTCGCCGATTCTCGGCCCCAAGGGGAACCGCGAATTTATCATCGCCTTGCTTTTTTCATCCTGAAACGATAAAAAAACCAATTTGCAGCCCCCCCGGAAGGCCGCGTCGGCAATGCGGCGCCACCATTTGACTGAGGAAGGAGCAGAGAGGACGCACATGGTTGACAAACTGAGAAACTTTGCGCTGGTCGGCCACAGCGGGGCCGGCAAGACGTCTCTGGCGGAGGCGATGCTCTTCGATGCCGGTATCACCACCCGCCTGGGCCGTATCGAGGAAGGCAACACGGTGCTCGATTTCGAACCCGAGGAGGTCAAGCGCGGGGCGAGCATCAGCACCGGCTTTCATCAGTTCGACTGGAAGAAGCATCGCTTCGTCCTGGTGGATACTCCGGGGGACATGAACTTTTTCACCGACACCAAGCTGTGCATGCAGGGGGCCGACGCGGCCCTGGTGGTCATCGACGGGGTCGACGGCGTCAAGGTGCAGACCGAACAGGCCTGGGAGTTCGCCCGCCAGTTCGAAATGCCCTGCGCCATCTTCGTCAACAAGCTCGACAAGGACCGCTCGGATTTTACCCGGGCCCTGTCCGACGCCGAGCAGTGCTTCGATCTCAAGCCGGTGGTCCTGCAACTGCCCATCGGCAATGAATCCGGTTTTAAGGGCGTCGTGGACCTGCTGCGCATGAAAGCCTTTGTCTACGATGCCGGCGGCAAGCCCGCCGCCGTGGAGGTGCCGGCGGAAATGGCCGACGAGGTGGAAGCGGCCCGCGAAGCCCTGGTGGAAAACATCGCCGAAGCCGACGACCGGCTCATCGAAAAGTATCTCGAAGGCGACCCACTCACGGACGACGAGCTGCGTGACGCCTTGCGGGCCGGCCTTCTGAGGCGCTCCTTCGCTCCGGTGCTGTGCGGGTCGGCGGTGCGCAACATCGGCATTGATCTGCTCTGCGACTTTCTAGCGGCCGCCCTCCCCTCCCCGGCCGAACGCGGCTCCCGAACGGCGGTGGACGACAACACGGAAGCGGCCCTGACCGTGGCGCCGGATCCGGACGCCCCCTTTGCCGGGTTCGTCTTCAAGACCATTTCCGATCCTTATGCCGGCCGACTCAACATCATCCGCGTGGTATCGGGCCGCCTGGGCAGCGACGGCACCTTTTACAATCCCAAGAAGCGCACCAAGGAGCGCTTCAACCAGATTCTGGCCATCATGGGCAAAGAGCAGAAGCCCCTGCCCGGCGCCGGTCCCGGGGACATCGTGGCGGTGGCCAAGCTCAAGGAAACCACCACCGGCGACACCCTCTGCGACGACGGCCGCAAGGTGCGTTTCCCGTGCGCAGACCCCCTGCCGACGCTGATCGCCTTCGCCCTGGAAGCCAAGAACAAGGGGGAAGAGGACAAGATCTACACCTCCCTGAACCGCCTGATGGAGGAAGATCCCGGCCTCAAGATGGACCGGCGCGCCGAGACCAAGGAGATCGTGCTTTCGGGCCTGGGCCAGGTCCACATCGAGACCACGGTCGAGCGCATGCGGCGCAAGTTCAACGTCGAGGTGACCCTCCACATCCCCAAGATTCCCTACCGCGAAACCATCAAGAAGAAGGTGCGCGTCCAGGGCAAGCACAAGAAGCAGACCGGCGGCCACGGCCAGTACGGGGACTGCTGGGTGGCTTTCGAACCGCTGCCCCGGGGCAGCGGTTTCGAGTTCGTCGATGCCATCGTGGGCGGGGTGATTCCCAAGACCTATATTCCGGCGGTGGAAAAAGGGATCATCGAATCGGCCCAGCGGGGGGTGCTGGCCGGTTTCCCGTGCATCGACTTCAAGGCGACCCTGGACTTCGGATCCTTCCATGCGGTGGACTCGTCGGAAATGGCCTTCAAGATCGCCGGTTCGCTGGCCTTCAAAAAAGCCGCCGAACAGGCCGCGCCGGTGCTCCTGGAACCGATCATGAAGGTGACGGTGATCACCCCCGAGGAGTTCATGGGGGACATCATGGGCGACCTCAACAGCCGCCGGGGGCGCGTGCTGGGCATGGACAGCCACGGCAAGAACCAGGTGATCAAGGCCGAAGTGCCCCTGGCCGAGTTTCTCACCTACGCTCCGGATCTGAACTCCATGACCGGCGGTCGCGGGGTCTATTCCATGGAATTCACGCGCTACGACGAGGTGCCGGCCCACCTGGCCGAAAAGGTGATCGAAGAGGTCAAGAAGCAGCAGGAATAAAACCCCAACCAGCGAGCGACCCGGGGGGGATCCGGCGAGGGGACGGCCTTCCGCCTCCCGCTGCCGCGCCGGCCGCCGTCGGTCGCGCATCATTTTGCGCGCTGCGCTGCCGGCTCCTTTTGCATCAGCTCGTCAAGGCGCTCAAAACACCGCCGGCACGGCGCGTACCCGGCGTCGAAGGCCTGGAGATAATCGGCAAACGTCACCCCGTGGCGTTTGCCGACGCTTTTGGCGCAGGCCGTATCGGCGCGGTGAAAACGCCTGGATCGGCGGTTGCCCGTCAAGGAAACCGGCTGCCGCTGGATCCGCGCCCAGATCCCCTCTCCCCGGCGCATGGCCTGGCGCTGGGCCTCCAGCAGGACCGGATCCACCGTATAGTGCGGTTCGGCGGGCAGCACGTAGGCCAGACCCGCGGCCACCAAGGCCTGGCTCGCCGAGGTACCGTCCGGGCGCAGCAGGTCGGCCAGGTAGCGCCCATAGCGGTCCTGCGGCGGCGCCGCGGGCGCCAGGCGCACCGGGCCGGCGGCCACCAGACGGCGGTTCAATTGCCGGGCCTCCTCCCCCAGCGCTTCGCCGGGGCGATCCCCGCGGGCCGTTTCGGGGCAGTTGATTCCCGGGTAGCGCAGGTGGCGCCCGTCCCGCAACACCACCGTGTCGCCATCCACGACCCAGCGCACGCTGACCCGATCCTCGGCGCCGGCGACGACCACCGAGGCCAGCACGGCCAGGATCACCCCCCAGCCGATGCGCCGCGACATCCCGCGGCGGCGGAACGGGCCGGCCATCATTGCCCCCCGAGGCCGCAGATGGCGGCGGCGCTCCGGTTGAGCATCTGCGCCAGTCCCCCCTGCGCGGCCGGAGAAAAGCCCAAGGCCCGCTCCCAGACCTCTTCGGCTTCCATGCACAGGTAGACGCAGACCCCCGGGGCCATTTCGCGCAGGCGGCGGGCCATCTCTCGGTACAGGGCGATGCGCAACGGCTTGAAGTAGCGCATTTTGTTGTCCAGGCCGCGAATGAACTCGCCGTAGACGATGGTGGATGTGGCGAAGCGCGCTTCCACCAGAGGCTTCAATTCCGGCATGAAGCGAAAGGTGCCCAGGCTGATCCAGACGATCCGTTCGGCCGGAATGCGGCTCAAAAGCCCTTCGAGCACCCGGACGTATTCCGCCTGGCAGCCTTCGTAGAGGATCATGGGATCGAAGTGGAAGGCCACCGGGTAGCCTGCGGCCGCACAGCGGGCCGCGGCCCTGAGGCGTGCCTCGATGGAGGCGGTGCGCCGTTCCTGGCTGCCCACCACCCGGGGGGTGTTCAACGACCAAGCCAGGATCGTTTTTTGCCGGTGGTCGAGCCCCAGCAGGCGCTCCACGGCGGCGGTCTTGGTCTTGAGTTCCAGCACGCAGCGCCGCTGGGCGGCAAAGCGCCGGATCAGCGCCGGATTGAGATCGGTCCACGGCTCCCAGATCAGGCTGTCGGTGAACTCGCCCGTACCGATGCGCCCCATCTCCGGACTGGCGAAGCGCCGGTCCAGATCCCGATCCA
>CALJLV010000182.1 GCA_937982505.1 uncultured Desulfobacteraceae bacterium
GTGCCGCCCAGACACCCCCGCGCTTCCTGAAGTAGTTGTCCGGCTGCTTCTGCTCAACCGGAATGGCGGGGACGGAGATTACCGATCCCGATTCATAGACCGTCCTGAGTAGGCAGTCTCCCGGCAAGGTGCGTTGGCGGATGGCGGTGATGTTGCGGCCAACCATTGTGTCCATTGCATCGCAGACCTCCTTGGCGTGGCGCTTGTAAAGGTCATAGACCTTCTGGGCCACTTTTCCGGAGTTCCCATTAAGGTAGCGGAAGACCCGACTGACCTCGCTGAATCGGGCGATAAACTGGGTGATGTCGTCCTGCTCGCGTACCTGATTGGCACGCTCCAGGTACGCGGCTGTCATGATCTTGTCCTCGTCCTTGCTTCGGCTTTGGGTGAAGATGTCGGCTTTATAGGCTTCCACTGGGTCATATTGATCGGCTTTTGCCGCAATCATGGCAAAACGCCTGTCGATACACTGGGAACACGTTCCGCAATGCGTATGGTGATTGGTCATCTCCCAGGTATGGGTGCAGGTGGTCGATGCCGCGATCATGTCCTGGCATCCGGCCTTGGTGATCACCTCGATGACACCGGCCTTGGTTTTCCAGATGTAGGGATTCTCAATCGTGAACGGTTCGCCAGCCACCAGGCTGATGATTTCCTGAAAGCCTCGGATCACCCTGGGGTGGGTGGTGCGTGTTGCCCGGCCGCCGACTACCTGAGCGCAGACCGGCAGATTCAAACTGATGACCCCGTTTTCGTAAAAACGGACGCTTTTCAGATTGAGCATTTTTGCGATGGTCGCCCCGATAGACACATAGAGGAAGGATCGGCTGCGCTGGGTGTACTCGTAGTTCAGCCCCTTGTTCTTGTTGACCCGGACGCCGATGTGTAGCGGGGCGTTTTCCCCAGCCTTGTCGGCAATCATCTTTTCCAGTCGCCGGTGGCGCGTGTTGAGCTTCGGTGTCGACTTGTGGGTAACAAGGACGACCTTGTGTTTTTCATTCAGAACTTCATCGATGGCTCCCGCCAGCGAGTCCAGCCCACCTGAAAACATCACTACCTGTTCCGGATAGCCGAAGAGCCGTCCGTCATCATCAAATTTCAGATATCCCTGGAATGCCTGAGCCTCTTTCAGTTTGACGAACTCGAAGTGATAGTTGTCGTCAGACAAGAAACCAAGCGTGGAGCGCAGCGCCTGGTGGATATCGTCTCCGTTCCAAAAATCTGGCTTCCGCACCGGGATGATGAAGTGCAGATCCCTGCGCCAGCCATGGCCAAAAGAATCGACGTCGTCGGCCCCTCGTGGGATGGCCTGATCGGCACTGTAAACGTAGGTGGCGATTTCGAGCAGGTCCTGGAAAGAATCAGGCACGTCCTTGCTCATCTTTTTGTGGATGTCTTCAATGCGTAGGGTGATCTTGTCCGGCCCATCCTTGCCCCAAAGGCGCAGGCGCAGATCACGGTCAGGATTTTCTTCAATCCCATCGGTCGGTGCGTTCCCACAGATGATATATCGTTTATCTTGCATCGGCTCGCGCTCCTTCTTTTAGCTCGTCCTTCATCTTTTTCAGCGCGTAAGAGGCGAAGCCATTGGAAGACTCCCTGGAGATGTCACCACCTTCTTCGTACCTGTGCTTCGAAAACCAATCTGCTGAAAACTGCTCGACGATCAGGGACGCCTCTTTACAGTGCGTGTTCAGAGCCTTCTCGAATTGTCCCATTTCATTCATGGTGGCAAAGCGCTGGCCCTCGCCCAGATGGGTAGCCAGCGTTTTTGAGAGGAAGTAGTTCATGCTCTCGTTGGTCAGCTTGGCGAAGAAAGTCCGCGACAGCTCTCCGAACTCCCGCTTTTTCCCGAGCGCTGCCAGTGCGGCCCGAACATCATCTGGCCCGGGGGCGAAGAGAGACGGCAGTTTGGGTGAGATGTGCTCTACCAGGGCTCCGACCAATGCACGCTGAGACATTTCACCGAGGTCGGATCGGCCACCGTTGGACTCCAATTTGTTATCCAGGGCCTCGGAGACTGCGGCTGCAAGATCGGGAAGGGATGTATCCTGCGGCAGGTTGACGCCGAGGGATTGGAGATGCTCGCCGAGGTTCTCCTTTTTTGCGGCAATGGCGAGTTGCGTCATCAACCAGACCGCCTCGGTGAACCCCTCATCGTTGAGCACGAAGGTGAATGCTTTATCGGCTGCCCGGATTGTTGCGTTTGCGATTTGGGACACGTCGGCACCGGCCGTGATCAGGCCGACCACCTCTTTCCATGCCCTCG
>CALJLV010000183.1 GCA_937982505.1 uncultured Desulfobacteraceae bacterium
CGGAAGATATGGCCGCCCTGCGGACCCTGGGCGACATCGCCGCCGCCCTGGAGCCTGACAAGGCCACCACCGCAGCGGCCCTCGAAGCTTCGCCGGCCCCCCAAGCCCCGCCGGCCGCCGATCCCTTCCCGGCCGGCCCTTCCCCGGACATGGACCTGGACCGTCTGTGGGCATCGGCACCGCGCAGCGTCGTTCACGCCCGCCCCTGGCCGGCCCGGGAAGGCAAGAAACTGACCCTGTCAGTCGGGGGGACGGTCCTGGTGGCCGGGGACCCAGATCTGGGGCCGGCCCTGGCCGGGACCCTGTCGGCCGCCGGACTGCAGGCCTGCTACCTGGACCCTGAGGCGGTGGATGCCGCCATCGCGCAACGATCCGAACTGCCCCGCGTCAACGGCCTGGTCTGGACGGCCCCGGCCGAGGAGCGGGCCGACCGGGTTTATCTCAAGCAGGCCTTTGGCCTGACACGCCGCCTTTCGTCCGGGCTGGCCGAGGCGGCCGGAAACGGAGGCGGCTTGCTGGCCGTGGTGGTGCGGCTGGACGGCGCGTTCGGTTTTCTGGGAGGGCCGCTGGCGGTTCCCAGCAGTGGCGCCCTGGCCGGACTGGTCAAAACCGCCCACCGGGAGTTTGACGGCCTCGCCTGCAGGGTCCTGGACATGGGCTGCGGCGGCTCGGATGTCGACAGGGACGCCCGGGCCCTGGCCCGGGAGCTGACCTGCGTGAGCCCTCAGCAGCCGCTGGAGATCGGCCTGGGCAGCGATGGCACGCGCTACCGTCTCGAGCTGGAAAAGGCTCCTTATGCCCAAGGGATCCCGGACCTCAACCCCGGCGACGTGGTGGTGGTCAGCGGAGGGGCCCGCGGGGTGACGGCCGAATCCCTCCTGGCCCTGGCCCGCGACGTCAAGCCGGTCTGCGTGCTGCTGGGCCGCTCCCCCCTGCCCGGGCCGGAACCTCGATGGCTGGCCGGACTCGAAGGCCGGGACGTCATCCAGCGGGCGATTCTGGCCAATGCGGAAGCCGGCAGCGACGTTTCTCCGCGGCGCCTGACCGCGCAGGTCCGCCAGATTGCCGCCCAGCGGGAAATCCGGCGCAACCTTGCCCGGCTGGCAGACACGGGCGCCACGGCGGTCTACCACAGCGTGGACGTGCGCCGGCGTTCGGATCTGGCCCGCGTTCTGGAGACCGTGCGCACCGCCCACGGCCCGATCCGGGCCCTCATCCACGGCGCCGGCACCCTGCGGGACCGGCGCATCGCCGACAAGACCGACGGGCAGTTCGATGCGGTCTTCGACACCAAGGTGGAAGGTTTTTTCAACCTCGTGGAACTGACGGCCCAGGACCCGCTGCGCCATATCGTCGTTTTTTCCTCCGTGGCGGCCCGTGTGGGCAATCCGGGGCAGGTCGACTATGCCATGGCCAACGAACTGCTCAACAAGGCCGCTCAGGATCTGGCCCGGCGGCGGCCCGCAACCCGGGTCCTCTCCATCAACTGGGGGCCCTGGAACGGCGGCATGGTGGATGCGGCGCTCAAACGCCACTTCGAGGGGCAGGGGGTCCGTCTGCTGGAGCCGGCCGCCGGCGCCGCCGCCATGGTCCGGGCCATGGGCGATCCGCGCTGCAGCGCCGTGGAGATGGTGGTGGGCAGCGCGCTGGACCGCGAAGAAGATCCCGAGACGCGGGAAATCGCCACCGATGGATTCCAGCTCGCCTTTGCCCAGGAGGTGGGAGTGGACAGCCATCCGGTGCTGGCCGACCACGTGCTGGGCGGACGTCCGGTGGTGCCCCTGGCCCTGATGATGGAATGGCTCGGCCACACCGCCCTGCACGCCAATCCAGGGCTCAATCTGGTGGCCATCGAGGAGCTGCGCCTGCTGAGCGGGATCCGCATCGACGGACATCCCCATCCGGTGCGGCTGATGAACGGCCCTTCGGTGCCGCGCGAAGGGCTCTTCGAAGTGCCCGTGGCCCTCTTCAACGGCAACGGCTGCAACGGCAGTGGCCGGGTCCACAGCCGGGCCCGGGCCATCCTGGCCGGCGAATGGCCTGCGGCGCCGCCGGCCGACACCCCGCTGACCGGCCTGGAACCCTTTCCCCTGAGCGTGTCCCAAGCCTACGGCCAGGTGCTCTTTCACGGAGAACGGCTGCGCGGCATCCGCCATATCGAAGGCTGTTCGGACCAGGGGATGGTGGCGCGCCTGGCGCCCGCCCCGGCGCCGGGGCACTGGATCCGCCAACCCCTGCGCAGCCGCTGGGTCACCGATCCACTGGTCCTGGACGCCGCCTTCCAGATGGCCATCCTGTGGTGCTACGCCCGCCTGGACATGGTGTCGCTGCCGGCCTATGCCCGCAGCTATCGCCAGTACTGCCGGCGCTTTCCCGCCGAGGGGGTCACGGCCGAACTGCGGGTGCGGACAGCCACGGACCGGCGGCTGGACGCGGATTTCACCTTTCTCGACGCGCAACGCCGGGTGGTGGCCGTCCTTCGCGGCTACCAGGCCACCCTGGATCCCTCCCTGGCCCAGGCCTTCAAGCAGCCCCGGGCGGCGTGACCGGCAGGCCCTGCGGCGCGACGGCGGGATGCAGCGCGCGCCGGGCCTGCGACGGCCCGGCGCCAGGATCCCGTGGACCGCTGGGCCCCCTGTCGTCTGTCGCGCCGCTACTCCAGCCGCAGCGGGTCGCTCTCCCGGGATACCGTCATCCGGGCCCCCTCGTACACCCGCTGGCGGGCCCGGGCCCCGGCCGCCAGCACCTCCACCCGGCCATCCAGATAGTCGAAGACCCGGGCCTTGCGTTTGCCCGGAGCCGGACGCAAAACCCGTCCCAGGTACTGCAGCACGCGCCCGCTGAAGCGGATCGGGGTTGCAAAGAAGAGAGTCGTCAGCTCGCGGCAGTCGAATCCTTCGCCGATGAGCTGGCCCGTGGCCACCAGGACCCGCACCTGCCCCTGATTGAGCTGATCCAGGACTTTCTGGCGCTCGGCGGTGCTCATGTCTCACGTGAGCCGCTGGGCTGAAATGCCGTGGCGGTAGTGCAGCAGGGTCTGCAGGGCCTCGCAGTGGCGGCGGCGGTCGGAAAGCAGCAGAACGGTCCCCGATCGCTCCCGCGCCTCGCGGGCCACATCGTCGACGATCATGCGGTTGCGCTGGTCGTCGGCGGTCAGTTCGGAAAGCATCCGGCTGTATTCGTTGACCGCGTCGGCATAGGGGGAAAAATCGGTCCGGCGCCAGATCACCTCCGCGTGCAGCACGTCGCCGCTGGCCACCAGATGACGCCGGTCGATGGCGTGGGAAAGGTTTCCCAGGTGCCAGAAGATGAGCTGGGAGAGCTTGTCGCGGCGGTAGGGGGTCGCCGAAAGGCCCAGCATGAAGCGGCTGTCAAAGGCGGTGACCGCCTCGGTGAAGGTGCGGCTCGGGCAGCGATGGCATTCGTCCACCACCACGAAGCCGATGCGCGGCGCCACGGCGTCCGTCTGCTTGTAGAGGGTCTGGACCATGGCCACGGTGAGCGCCTCGCCGATGCGCATCTTGCCGTGGCCGATCTCTCCCACGGCATCGGCCGGAATGCCGAGAAACTGGCCGATGCGTTCGATCCACTGGATCTGCAGCTCCCGGGTGTGCACGACGATCAGGGTCGGCTGGCGCCGCGCGGCGACGACGGCCAGGGCCATGACGGTCTTGCCCGAACCGGTCGGTGCGCTGAGCACACCGAAATCCTTGGCCAGGCATTCTTCCAGCGCCCGTTGCTGGAAGGATTTGAGCGTTCCGCCGAACGCAAATTCGCAAGGCGGCAATTGGCGCCGGCGGTCCTCGATGCGAAAGGCAATCTGGCGGCTGCGGCACAAGTCCACCACTGGACGGATGTAGCCGCGAGGCAGGCGTAGCCCGTCACGCCCCAATTCTTCGTAAAATTTGAGAACTTTGGGTATGTTGCGGGTCCAGCGGCCCAGGCGGACCGCTTCGAGGTAGCGCGGATTGTCAAACTGAAGCTGGCCCTTGAGGGTCTGGCGCAACGCGGCGGAAAGCTTTCGGATCGTCAACACCCGGTCGAGGGTCAGAATCAGTTCCGCAGCCGCGTTCATGGGCCGGTTTTCCCGGTGAATCCCAAGCCGGCGCGGCGCTTGACCCGCAGCAGGCCGGGGCTGGTGTTCAGATACATCAGGGATGAATGATAACCGGCAGCCATGCACCAATGCTCCAGATCATCGAAGAGCACCGGCCGATCCGGCCACCGGAAGCACTTGGCCTCGTCGCGCAGGGCCTGCCAGCCGCGCCCGAGATCCGGTTCGGGCCCCAGGATCCGACGTTCGGCGGCATCGCAGAGGAACAGGGCGCAATTCAGGGGTCGGATCCGCCACAGGCAGCCCCGGGGTCCCAGATAGATGCACTTGAAACCGGTATTGGGCTGCCCGAGGCGCCCGTCCAGGACATCCAGATCCGCGTCGGCCGAGGCCAGCGCATTGACGACCACATCGGCGAAAAAGGTGATGATCCCTTCGCGGCTGCAACAGGCGCTGAGGCGGCTCTCGTAACAGCTCGCGCGGCAGACCTCCCGGAAGTGCCCATCGAGAAAAGCATCCAGGCGCCGGCGGTAGGCGTGGTAATCGGCCAGGCGTGCGGCCACCGCATCGGGCAGGCCCGGTGCGGCCTCGGCCAGGTGCCGGCGGACCATCTCCAGTGCCTCTCGCTGCTCTTGCTGGTAGGCGGATGGGGTCATAGGCTGAACACCTGCCCACAAGGGTGTTGAAAAAGCGTGGCGCGCCCATCATCGCTGCGACAAAGGGCTCGGGTGTTTGATGCCCGGGGCCACCTATAGCGGTTTTGGCCCCGGTTGACAAATCCCTTGACCCGAAATCCACCGAAATGGTTTGACCCTCCGGCCGGGGCTCGCTATAGAAAATTCGGGCCACCGCATTCGTACCGCCAACTTCAGGGATACTTGCAGTCATGCCCCAGTTCGATCTTCAAGCGCTGAAAACGGCCCTGGCCGGCGACCCGCGCGCCGCCTCCCTCGATGACCTGCCGGAAACGGACCTGCGCCATCGGCTGCAACCGATCGCCAACCGAACCATGCGCCTCACCCCGGCGAGTCTGACCGCGCATCGGGTGGCCGATCTGCTGGTCAACGTTTCCAACCTCAGGCCTGGGCCCCGCGCCGTTTTCCTGGACCACCTGTTCGGATGGTTGGATCTGTCCCTGCAGGCGATGGACGTTCAAAGCCCTGTCGCGCCGGTCGAAGCGCTGGCGTCGCCGCCCGTCCCCGAGCCCTCCAAGGCCGCCACGACCGGCCTGGAAATAGATTCCCCACCCGCCTCGCCACCCATTGCCGCCGCGGCGGCACCGGTTCTGTTCCAGTTCAAGCGGCGCCCGCCCGATCTGTTCGACCGCTTCCTCGACTGTGTCGCCGCCTTGATGCGGTTGTTCGCATGAAATGGGTCCAAGAATTTTGACGGGGTCCTGAACGGGTGTGGATAAAAAACAGGCCGTCCTCATTCTGACGCGCGATTCCGTTCTGGAATATCTCGGGGAGGTGACCATCGCACCGATCACGACGACCGTGCGCGGCATCCCATCGGAAGTGCTGCTCTCGACGACCGACGGTATGCCCCGGGATTGCGCCGTCAATTGTGATCATCTGCAAACGGTTTCCAAGTGGCAAACAGGCGCAACGCAATCCTCACGGCCCGACATCGCCCACCTGCGGCCTGAACCGCGGCCCGTTTCAGGATGCGGCCATCCGTTCAAGGCTCCATTGCACCACTTGAAGGCTCAGCGCCCCGGCCGCCCGGCCGAAGGCCTCCACCACGGCCGGAATGGTGTCATCCGCACTGGGTTCGCGCACCTCGAAACGGCGGGCGGCCAGAACCCGCTGCCGGCCACTCTCGATCAGCCGCACGTCGAGGCGGATCACCGCTTGGGGGCGGCCCTGGACGTATTCGCTCTGAAAGGCGCCCAGGTCGCTGGCCAGCTCGAAATCCGCGCTGACCCGTTCGCTCTCGTCCACCACGGCGGCCAGGCGGCCGCTCTGGCGAAAGGCTTCCGCCAGCCGTCCCCCCAGAAGTGCCGGGGCGTTGTCGCCCCAGCGAACCCCCTGGTAGGCGCTGAGCCGGTGTGCCTCGGGCATCACCAGAATGCGTGCGCCGGAAAGGTGGCGGTTGGCCCGGGGCACCCCCAGGCGCAGGGTCAGGGGCAGCGGGTCGAGGGCCGCGGCGCACAGGGGGGCGGCCGGCAGGACGTAGACCTGCGGCGCTTCGCGCCGGTTGAGCAGACCGCACCCCCAGAGCAGGGTAGTCCCGGCCGCGAGCAGGGCCAGCAAGGCAAGACGGGAACAGCGGCGGCGGCTCATGGGGCAAACTCCTGGATGGTGTCCGGGCCGAAGAAAAAGGCGGCCGGATTTTCCTCGAGACGGCGGGTGATCTGGTTCAGGTTGCCCAGAATGGCCCGCAGCTCGCGCATGGCCGGTCCGAACTGGGCCAGGCCTTCCATTCCCTGCGCCAGGGAGGCCTGGTTCTCGGAGAGCACTGCGTCCAGGCGAGCGGCGGCGCTTCTCAGGGAACCCACGGTCTGGCTGGCGCTGTCCAGGGTCTGGCGCCCCTCCCGGGCCAGCAGAGCGTCGGCGTTGCGGCTCAAACGGCTCAGTTCCTGCACCAGGGTCCCGGTTTCGGCGCCCATGCGGTTGAAAACCACCACGGCATCGACGATCTGCTGGCGGTGGTCGGCCAGGGCGGCCGTGGTCTGCTCCAGGTTGGCCAAGACGCGCCCGACACGTCGGATGTTCTGTTCCGAAAGCAGCGACATGGCGCTGTCCAGGAGCCGGTTGAGGTTCCTGGCCAGGTTTTCGCTGTCGGCCAGCAACAGGCTCAGGGGCGACGGGTCGGCCAGGATGAGGGGCGGATTTTCGCCGCGGCCTTCAAGCCGGGGCCGTTGCGGGCTGCCCCCGTGCAGCTGGATGCTCATGGCCCCGGTGATGTTGGCCAGGTGCAAAGTGGCCCGGGTGTCCTCACGGATGGGAATGTCCTCGTAGACCCGGATCCGGGCACGCACGTGGCGCGGGTCCTGGGGATCGAGCCGCAGGTCGATCACGTCGCCGACCTTGATGCCGCTGTAAAGCACGGCATTGCCCACGGCCAGTCCGCTGACCGCCCGATCGAAGCCGACCTCGTAGACGGCGTAGCGGCGATCTCCGCTGGACTTGCCCAGCCATAGGGCAAAAAGCAGGGCGCCGGCCGCCGCGATGACGGTGAACAGGCCGATGAGAAGATGCCGGGCACGGGTTTCCATCCTAATCCTCCCGAGGCGCCTGGGCGCTGCGGCGCGCCCCGCGGCCCCGCGGTCCGTGAAAGTAGTCGCGGATCCAGTCGTCCTCGGTGGCTTCCACCACCGCCAGGCGATCGGCCACGCGCACCTGCCCGCGGCACAGAACCGCCACCCGGTCGCAGGCGCTGTAAAGGGTATCCAGGTCGTGGGTGACCAGAAAGATGCTCAGTCCGAGGGCGTCGCGCAGGGTGCGGATCAACCGGTCGAAGGCGGCGGCACCGATGGGATCCAAACCGGCCGTGGGCTCGTCCAGAAACAGGATTTCCGGATCCAGGGCCAGCGCCCGGGCCAGGGCCGCGCGCTTGACCATGCCACCGGAAAGTTCGGCGGGAAACTTCAAAGCCGCCTCGGCGGGCAGGCCGGCCAGGGCCAGCTTCACCCGTGCCAGGTGCTCGGCGTCCGGGCGGGCCAGCCCCGTGTGCTCGATGAACGGCAGGGCGGCGTTTTCCAGGACGGTGAGCGACGTGAACAGGGCCCCGCGCTGGAAAAGAACCCCCAGACGCCGCTCCACCAGCGAGCGCTGGGGCGCGGTCAGACGATGCAGCTGCCGGCCGAAGATCTCCACCGTACCGCCGTCGAAGGGATGCAGTCCGACGATGCTGCGCAGCAGCACCGACTTGCCGGTGCCCGAACCGCCCACCACCCCGAGGATCTCTCCGGCCAACAGATCCAGGTCCAGCCCCTCGTGGACCGTAAGGGCCCCGAAGCGGTTCACCAGGCCGCGCACCCGGATCGGCGGGGTCTGTCGGCTAGTCACCAGCCCATCTCCATGCAGAACAGGGCGGCAATGGCGTCCAGAAGGATGACCATGAAGATCGATTGCACCACGCTGGAGGTGGTGTGCTCGCCCACCGACTGGGCGCTGCCGGCGACCTTGAAACCTTCCAGGCAGCCGATCACTCCGATGACGAAGGCGAAGAGCGGCGCCTTGGCCAGACCGACCAGAAAGTGCTTGAGGGCGATGTCCCGCTGCAGAATGGCCAGGAACTGGGTCGCCGAGATGTCCAGCATCAGCGCGCAGACCGCGGCGCCGCCGAGGATGCCGGTCAGGGTGCCGATGAAGCCCAGAATCGGCAAGGAGACCATCATGGCCAGCACTCTGGGCAAGACCAACAGCGCCACCGGGTTCAAGCCGAGGGTGCGGATGGCGTCGATCTCCTCGTTGGCCTTCATGGCCCCGATCTGGGCAGCAAAGGCACTGGCGGTGCGGCCGGCCAGGAGCACGGCGGCCAGCATGACCCCGAATTCACGAAAGAAGGCGTAGGCGATGAGGTTGACCGTGTAGATGGTGGCGCCGAAGTCGCGCAGCACGGTGGCGCCGAGAAAAGCCACCACGGCGCCGATGAGAAAAGTGAGCAGGGCCACGATGAAAACGGCGTTGAGCCCCGTTTGCTGGATATGGGCCACCATGGCGGTGATGCGCCAGCGGCCGGGCCGCGGCACGGTGGCCGCCAGGGTGGCCAGGGTCAGGCCGACAAAGGCCAGCAGCATGCGCTGCTGGCGCCACAGGGATTCCACCTCTTGCCCGGTCCGGGCCAGGAAATCGAGAAGGGGCGAAACCCTCCGCCGTTCGGGCGCCGGTGCGGCGGCCATGGCCTCGGCGACCGTCTCCAGCAGGGCCCGCTTGCCCGGAGGCAGGTCCGGGGCCCAATCGCCAACGCAGCGCAGGCGTTCAACGCCCGTCAGCTCGGCCAGCAGCGCGGCGCCTGCCGTATCCAGGGCCTTGAGGCCGGCCAGGTCGATGCGGGACCTGAGACCAGGGTCCCCCGGGCCGGCGGCGGCCAGGCGTTGTCTCAGGACGGCGTAGTGGACCAGGGTCCAGTCTCCAACGATCTGGAGGCGGTCCGGGCCTTGCAGGATGCGCCCGGGATCTTCCGATGCAGTGGTCATGGGGTGTCGACCATCCTTGGCCGGGTGAAATTTTCGCCTTACCGTAAAAGGGCCGCCCGGGCCTGTCAAGGCGATAGTGCGCCGCTGGGATAACCGCCGCCGGCGCCGGCCCGGGTACCCGTGCGGGCAGGCTCGGGACTCCAGCAGACCAGGGAGGGGGGAAAGCGCCCTGCGGGCAGGATCCGCCACCGCCACCTCCGTCATCAGGCCTGAAAAGCGCTCCCTGAGGGCCAGGCGTGCCTTGCCTTGCAGACTCGGAGCGGGTATAAAGGCCACTTTGACCAGAACTTTCGATACACCCGGAACGCATGCAGCAAGCCTTGAATATCGCCGTGGTGGGCATGGGCGGGGTCTTTCCCGGCGCTGCCAACACGACCGCCTTCTGGCGCCGCATCCTCGATTCCCGTTCGGCCATCGCCGATGCGCCGGCCAGCCGCTGGATCGCTCCGCCCGAGGCCGTCGTCCGCCCGGGGCCTGAACCCGACAAGGCTCTGGGGCGCCGCTGCGCCCTGGTGGGCGATCTGCACTTCGATCCGCAAGGCTTCGCCCTGCCCGCCGACGCCCTCAAGGACCTGGACCCTCTCTACCACCTGGTTCTTCAGGCCGGCCGGGAAGCGGTCGCCGGCGGATGCCTGAAAGGTGTCGACGCCCGGCGCACGGGCACGATCCTGGCCGCCATCGCCCTGCCCACCGATGGGGCCTCGCGGCTGGCCCACCATCTCTTTGCCCAGGCCATCGCGGCCCAGATCGATCCCGACGGTCTCGTTGCGCCGCGCTTGCCCACCCGCGAAGCTTGCCGGGCCGCGCGGGTCACCGGGTTTCCGGCCGCCGTGCTGGCCGCCGCCCTGGGTCTGGGGGGCGGCGGGTACACCCTGGACGCGGCCTGCGCCAGCTCCCTCTACGCGGTGCGCCTGGCCTGCGACGCGCTGAGCGCCGGCCGCCTGGACGCGGTCCTGGCCGGCGGGGTCTCGCGGCCCGACTGCCTCTATACCCAGGTCGGCTTCAGCCAGCTGCGGGCCCTTTCCCCCTCGGGTCGCTGCGCGCCCTTCGACGCGGAAGCCGACGGCCTGGTGGTGGGCGAAGGGGCCGGGATCCTGGTCCTCAAGCGTCTGAACGATGCCTTGACCGACGGCGACACCATTTACGCGGTGATCCGCGCCGTGGGCTTGTCCAACGACATGCGCGGCAACCTGCTGGCGCCCGATGTCCAGGGGCAGGTGCGGGCCATGCGCAACGCCTACCGCCAGGCGCGATGGGCCCCGGGCCGGGTGGATCTCATCGAATGCCACGGGGCCGGTACCCCGGTGGGAGACCGCGTCGAGATCGAAAGCCTGCACCAGCTCATCGCCGAGGCGTCGCCCTTCACAACGTCCTGCGCCATCGGGTCGGTCAAGTCGATGATCGGCCACCTGCTCACCGCCGCTGGCGCGGCCGGGCTGATCAAGACCCTGCTGGCCCTGCATCATCGGACCCTGCCCCCTTCCCTCAATTTCGACCGGCCGGCCGATGCGCGCCTGGACGGAAGCGGGTCTTTCCGGGTCCAGACCCACCCCGCCCCATGGGACAGGCGCCCCGAGACCTCCTTGCGCCGGGCCGCGGTGAGTGCGTTCGGTTTCGGCGGCATCAATGCCCACCTGCTCCTGGAGGAATGGAAACCCGCAGCGCCGCCCCCTTCCCTCCCCCGCATCGGCCCGGAATCCAAACCCGTGGCCATCGTGGGGCTGGCGGCCCGGATCGGCAGCAACCAGGATCTGGCCGCGGTGGATCCCGTCCTGACCCCCCTTCCCCGGGAGCGCTGGGGGGGGCTGGACCGCATGGCCGACCAGATCTTCCCCCAGCGCCCCCAAGGGGCCTTCATCTCCACCCTCGATTTTCCCGCCGGGCGCTTTCGCATCCCCCCCAGCGAAATCCCCGACCTGTCGGCCCAGCAGCTGCTCATGCTCCAGGTGGGGGCCGCAGCCCTGAACGACGCGGGCCTCGACCTGCGCCAGCAACGGCCCCGCGCGGGGGCGGTGATCGGCATGGAGTTCGATCCCCCGGCCACCGATTTTTACCTGCGCTGGCGCTGGACCCACACCGATGCCCACTTCGGAGCGGCCTTCGCCCGGCAGGACCAGACAGGTCCGGCGCAGGGATCCGGCGCCTGGCGCCGCCAGCTGGCCGAAGCGGTCTCCCCGCCCCTGACCCCCACCCGCACCCTGGGCAACCTGGGCGGCATCGTGGCGAGCCGGCTGGCGCGGGAATTTGGACTGGGGGGGCCGAGTTTCGGCGTCTCCGCCCAGACCCTGGGCGGACTTCAGGCCCTGGAAATCGCCGTGCGCTTCCTGCAGCAGGGCGAAGTGGACCTGATGCTGACCGGCGCGGTGGAGCTCACCGGTGATCTGCGGAATCTGGTGGCCAATTACGTCCTCAACCCGTCCGAGGCCGCCCTGGCCGAAGGGGCGGCGGCCCTGGTGCTCAAGCGGCTCGAAGACGCCCGGCGCGACGGGGATCGGATTTACGGCGTCGTCGAGGGCCTGGGCGCCGGGCTGGGGCCCGGGTGCGGGCCGAACGCGGCGGACCCAGGGGTCCTGGCGCGCACGGCGGAGGCGGCCCTGGGTGAAGCGCGCAAAACCCCCGGTGAGATCGACCGCCTTGAACCCCTCGGAGGCGGCGCCGGAGGGCGGGAAGACGGGCTCGAGACCCTTTTTGGCACCCACGGCACACCGCCTCCCGCCATCCCGGGGCGGGTTCGCCCCTTTGCCGGCTGTGTGACCGGCCTGATGGCCGTCCTGGCCGCACTGCCGCATTCCAAAGAGAGCCGCCCGGCGACGCCCGAAGCCCAACCGCCTTTTACGACCGCGCTGGTGGGAGGCGCCTGCCCGGATGGCTTCTGCGTTTACGCGGTACTGTGCGCTGGCGGCCCCGGTTCCCAAGGCGCCCAACCCTCGAAGCGGCACGAGCCGCCTCCTCTGGGCGTTCCCGTCTGCCGTCGCTTGCGGATTCCGCCCCTGGCGACCGCCCCCCCTGGGCCTCTTCCGGACATCCCGATAACCGGGAAGCCCGCGGCCGGCCTGGAGGCGGCGCTGGAGCGCCTGGTGGCAGGCAGCGCCGCCGTGACCCGGGCCCACGAAGTATACCTGGACCTGTCCTTCCAGCTTCGCCGCCAATACTGCGCGGCCCTGGGTCACCAGGCGCGTCTGGAGTCGGCTTCGACCCGCGGGCCCGCGGCGCAGACACCGGCGCCGCAGGCGCCCGCCCCGGCCTTCGACCGGCGCCAGTGCCTGGAATTCGCCAGGGGTCTGGCGGCCAATGTCCTGGGGCCGGCTTTTGCCGAAGTCGACACCTTCGCCGTGCGCGTGCGCCTGCCCGACGAACCGCTCATGCTGGTGGACCGGATCCTGTCGGTGGAAGGCGAGCCCCTGTCTCTGGGCGCCGGCCGGGTGCTCACCGAGCACGAGGTGCACCCGCAGGCCTGGTACCTGGACGGCGGGCGGGCCCCAGATCGGAAGAGCGTCGTGTAGGGAAAGAGTGTAGATCGCGGTGGTCGC
>CALJLV010000184.1 GCA_937982505.1 uncultured Desulfobacteraceae bacterium
CCTCGAATCGCTGGTAGCATGGCCTACCTCCTTTTTTGAGGGGTTGTGGCGTAGTATGGCAGACCATGCGTTATAAAGCAAGATCAAAATTAACTTAGTACCGCTGTAGGGTTAGGTATTAAATAATAGCGTTAGTAATCGTCACGATACTATGTTGATAGCTGAACAAATCAGGTGGAATTAATGACAATCCGTGCCCACTGGCTTACTCTGCCGTCCGCTTGCATAGAAACAGCTTGATCATATTATCTTTAACAGATATAATATCTCTAAAAATCGACTGTTTACGTGGAGGCTATAATGAACAATTTGGATAGAATAACCTTCGATCCTAAGGTGATGGGGGGCAAGCCGTGCATTCGGGGAATGCGGGTAACTGCAGGCACCATCGTTGGGCTTGTCGCCTCGGGGCATGAAAAGAAAGAGATTCTTGGACTATACCCTTACCTTGAATCCGAGGACATCGACCAGGCGCTTGCTTATGCGGCATGGAGAGTCGAAGAAGTAGATGTTCCCTTCGAACAGGAATCTGCATGAAGCTTCTGATCGACATGAATCTTTCTCCAGAATGGGTGCGCGTCTTCGAGGATGCTGGGTTGAACGCGATACATTGGTCTTCTATCGGGAAAGCCAATGCACAAGATGAAGAAATTTTCGAGTACGCAAAAAACAATGGATCCATTATATTCACGCATGATCTGGATTTCGGATCGATACTCGCAGCGACGAATGCTGCCTATCCAAGTGTCATACAGGTGCGCGTTCAAGATGTGACGCCTCAGTATCTCTCCCATTTTGTTATTTCAGCAATAAACCAGTTCAAAGAGCAGCTTGATGCGGGGTCTTTGATTACAATCGATGAAAAGAAATCCCGTGCTCGCATTCTACCTCTGCGAAAATAATATGAGTCCTCACATGATGATTAATTATCCCAAGCACTCGTTTTCGGTCACCTGGCAAATTGACGATTAGCGGATGCAAGTCAAGCAAACAGTCGATAATGTCCTATACCGATATGCGCCGGAATCGGCCCGGGAACGGGTGGATCGGTTCAAGGGCAAGATGAGTGCGCGTATAGGGGGCCAAGTCGAGCTCAACAGTGGTAAAACGCTCGCGGTGCAAGCCTATGCGGTTCGGCTCAAATTCGCCAACCGGCTCGATTCGATGGAGTGTGACGTCGAGGAGTTTCTCCGTACCGGCGACGATCGATTCCGGAAATCTTACCGAGGGCACCAATCCCTGTGACCGATCTAACCCCGACCGACGAGCAGCGCGCCATCCTTGAGGCCCGAGGCCGGATCGTAAAGATCAACGCCCGGGCCGGGACCGGCAAGACGACCACCTTGCGGATGCTGGCCGAAAAGTTCTCCGACCAACGCATCCTCTACCTGGTCTTCAATCGCCGCGCCCGAGAATCGGCCCGGGACGCTTTTCCGGCCAACGCCAAGGCCTATACCCTGCACGCGCTGGCCTACCACGGTGAAGGCCACAAGTGGAGCGTCTCCAACGGTTTCGGTCCGGTGGACCTGTTGCCGGCCTTCAGGCAGGACCGGCAGGTTTTGGCTGGCCTGTCTTTCGAGTTTTTGACGTTTTTCCTCAACTCGGCCCATGAGCGATTGGAGGGCGCCACCGGGTCCTTTACCGGTCTTTTGGCCGGAGAGCGTCTGGAACGCTTCAAGGACCACCAGCGCACCATCGTGGCCGCCGCCCGCGAGCTCGCAGGGGCCTGGTACCACCGCAAACGGGATTGCCCGCATGACTTTTACCTGAAGCTGTTTCACCGGTCCGGAGGCTTTGCGCGTGAGCTGAATCGTTACGACATGGTGCTGGTCGACGAGGGCCAGGACCTGTCTCCGATCATGCTCGACGCCCTGAGCCGCTGCCGGTCCCGGATCGTGGTGGTCGGCGACACCCATCAGCAGATCTACGGATTTCGCTACGCGGTGGACGCCATGGAGCGGATGGCGGCCGACGAAACGTTCGACCTGAGCCTGTCATTCCGTTTCGGCAAACCCATCGCCGGTCTTGCCACGGCGCTGATTCGCCAGGCCAAGGGCGAAAAGGATTTTGTCATTCTGGGCAATCCGGATCGACGCGGTGCGGTGCGGTTTTTCGAGCACCCGGGCAGCGTGCCCGCCGACGCCGCCTTCTTGTCTCGCACCAACCTGGCGCTCTTTGGCAACGCCATCCAGTTGCGCGCAAGAGCGATCCCGTTTCAGTTCGAACGCGACCTGCAACCGACTCTGTTTCGCACCCTGGACGTTTTCTGGTTGCAGAGCGGAAAGCGTGATGCCGTGCGTGACGCCTTCATCGGGTCCTTCGACGGTTACGAGGCCTTGAAACGCTACGCCGACAAGATGGAGGATTTCACCCTGGCCGGCATGTGCCAGATCGTGGAAAAGCACGGCGACCAGTTCCCGGCGGTGATCTTCGAGATGGTCCAACAGTGCCGCCAGAACGGCAATGGCGAGGCCGCCGGCGACCGGGAGCCGATCACCCTGTCCACGGTCCATTCGGCCAAGGGGCAGCAGTACCGTGAGGTCTACGTCCACCCGGACATCGCCGACAGCCTGCAACGCGCCTGGTCGGGTGAAGGCAGCCCCGAGGACATCAACGTGGCCTACGTGGCGGTCACCCGGCCCACGCAAAGGGTCCACCTGTTCGAAGGGTTCAAGAAGATCCTGACCCCGGCCTGGCAGCAGATGATGGAAAGATTGGACGCGCCGGTGGCACGGGTTCGGCCGGACAACCCCCGGGCCCATCGGACTCAACCGCCAAGTGAATCCCGCGGGTCTTTACGATCAACAAGCCGGCGACGCGCAAAGCCGGCCCGCGAACCGGTCACGAACCGGCCGGTCGAGGCGACGGTGGAGATCGGCGCCTGGGTGAAAACGCCGCTGGGTCCGGGCAGGGTGGTCGAGATTCGCGGCGCGGAATGCCTGGTGGCCCTGGACAAAGGGCCGGCCAGGGTTTGGCGGCCGATAAGAAGCGTGGTGTAGCATCCGGGAACGTCTTCGGCGGGTGCGCCGTTTCGCGGCGATGGAACAAAAGGCAAGACCGCCCTCACAGGGGCGGCGCGATGGTCACCACCACCCGCATGTCGCTCTCGGCCCGGAAACCGTGGGGTTCGGCGATATCGCAGACCAGGATGTCGCCGGTCTCGGCCGGGATTTCAGCGCCTTCGGCGCCCAGGAAGGCTCCGCGGCCCTCCAGGACGAGCACCGAGAGCTGGCCGTCCATCTCGTGATGGTGGATCGGCATGCTCTGGCCGGCCTTGAGGTTGAAGTTGATGATGCGAAAGTAGGGCGAATCGTGGATCAGCAGTTTTCCCAGCCCCTTGTCACTGAATCGGCCCTCGGTCTGAATGGCGGTCTTCTTGGCCATGACGCCTCCTTGTTCGTTGTCGGGCGGCGCGGGGCGCCGCCGGGTTCCCGCCCCCACCGGCGTGGCGTTGGCCCGCCGGCGTAGGGTCCCTTGCACAGGCGATGGCCAAAGGCTGGCCATCGCCGATCGCCTATGGTAAGTTCCTTCGTGCCGCATCTCAAGAGAGGCCGGCGATATTTCCTTCCCAATCCCCTCACGATCTGGATGTAAAGGTCATGGACAGGTCCACAGGCCAGCGAAAGTGCCTCCGGCTGGGGGTGTGTGGGGCGGTATTTCTGGCGCTGATCGGGTCCTGGTGGATCTGCAGCCCCGGGAAAGCCGCCCAGGCCGCGGCGCCTGCGCCGGTGCTGTCGGCCGCCGAAATCGACTACCCACCCTTTTGCATCGTGGACGCCGGCGGCCAGCCCGGCGGGTTTTCGGTGGAACTGATGCGCGCCGCCCTGGCGGCCATGGGGCGCGAGGTGACCTTCCGCACCGGGCCCTGGGAGCAGGTCAAGGGCTGGCTGGAACACGGCCAAATACAGGCCCTGCCCCTGGTGGGGCGCACCCCGGAGCGCGAGGCGATCTTCGATTTCACCTTTCCCTACATGTCCCTCTACGGGGCCATCGTGGTGCGCGCCGACGCCAGCGGGATCCAGGACCTTTCCGACCTGCGGGGGCGCACGGTGGCCGTGATGAAGGGCGACAACGCCGAGGAGTTCCTGCGCCGCCGGGAGCGCGGGATCCGCATCGAGACCACCGACAGCTTTGACGACGCCCTGCGGCAGTTGTCGGCGGGCCGCTGGGACGCGGTGGTGATCCAGCGTCTGGTGGCGCTGCGCCTGATCCAGGAAACGGGGCTGACCAACCTCAAGGTGGTGGGCCGGCCCATCGAGGATTTTCGCCAGGATTTCTGTTTCGCCGTGGCCGAGAACGACCGCCAGACCCTGGCCCTGCTCAACGAGGGACTGGCCCTGGTGATGGCCGACGGCACCTACCGGCACCTGCACGCCAAGTGGTTCGCCGCCCTGGAGTTGCCGGCCAGCCGGCGCATCGTGGTGGGCGGGGACCACAACTATCCACCTTACGAGTTTCTGGACGAAAAGGGCCGGCCTGCGGGGTACAACGTGGAGCTGACCCGGGCCATCGCCCGGGAGATGGATCTGGAGATCGAAATCCGCCTCGGTCCCTGGACCGAGATCATCGGCCATCTGGAGCGCAACGACATCGACGTGCTCCAGGGCATGTTCTACTCGCCCCGGCGGGACCTGAAATACGATTTTTCACCCCCGCACATCGTCAATCACTGCGTCGCCGTGGTGCGGCGCGGCGAGGGAACGCCGCCGTCCACCCCGGAGGAACTGGCCGGCCGGCGCATCGTGGTCGAGCGCGGCGATATCCTGCACGACTTTGTCATGGAACATGGCCTCGGCGACGGGCTGGCCACCGCCGACACCCAGGAGGACGCCCTGCGGGAGCTGGTCGAAGGTCGGCACGACTGCGCCCTGGTGTCGCGGATCACCGCCATTTACTGGATCGAGAAGCACGGCTGGCGGGACCTGAAGGTGGGATCGCGCCCCCTGCTGTCGCCGGGCTACGGCTATGCCGTGCCCAACGGCCACAAGGCCATGCTGGCCACCTTCAGCGAGGGGCTGCGGGTCCTTTCCGAATCGGGTGAATACCAGCGGATCTACGAAAAATGGCTGGGCGGCTACGCCGCCGCGGCACCCAGCCTGGGCCGGGTGCTGCGGGCCATCGCCATGGGGGTGCTGCCCCTGTCGGTCGCGGTGCTGGCTCTGTTCGGCTGGACCTGGACCCTGCGCCGGCAGGTGTCCAAGAAGACCGCGGCGCTGCGTCAGAGCGAAAGCCGTTATCGGCTGCTGGCGGAAAACACCCTGGACGCCATCTGGACCATGAATCTGGATCTGGAGTTCACTTACATCAATCCGGCCTGCCATGCCATGACCGGATTTCTTCCCGAAGAGTGGATCGGCAGCCGCCTGTCGGACCACTGCGACGCTGAGAACTTCGCGCGCATGACCGGGTTGATCGTCGATTCGCTGGAAAACCGGAGCGAAGAGACGGGGGTCATCTTCGAGGCCCAGATGATCAAGAAGAACGGCGACGCGTTCTGGGTGGAGATCAACGGCGCCCTGATCCGCGGCGAAGACGGCCAGCCGGTGGGCCTCCAGGGGGTGACTCGGGACATCTCCGAGCGCAAGGCTTCGGAGCTGCGCATCGCCCATCTCAATCGGGTCCTGCGGGCCATCCGCGAGATCAATCAATTGATCGTGCGCGAGCATGATCCTCAGGCGCTGATCCGCGAGGCCTGCCGGCTGATGGTGGACAACCGCGGCTATCCCTCCGCCCTGATCGTGCTCACCGATGACCAGGGGCGGACCGCCTCGTGGTCCGCGGCCGGAGAGGCGAGCCGCTCCGAGGATCTGGCCCGCTTCATGGACCGGGGTGATCGACTCCCGTGCCTGGCCGGTTCGCGGCCGCCGGAGCGGATCGTACTGGTGCCCCGGGGGCAGGCGGCCTGCCCCGACTGCCCGCTGGGGGCCGGGCGCGGCGAGAACCAGTCCCTGTGCGCCGCCCTGCGCCACCAGCAGGAGACCTTCGGCTACCTGGCCGTGACGGTGGAGGGCCGCCTGGTGCTGGATGCGGAGGAGCAGAGCCTTTTCGGGGAAATGGCCGGCGACCTGGCCTATGCCCTTCATTTCCTGCGCACCGAGAACCTGCGGCGCCAGGGAGAGGCGGCCCTGCGCGAGAGCGAGGCGCGTTTCCGCCTTTTCGCCGAGCTGGCCCCGGTGGGCATTGTCATCTCGGATCTCCAGGAGCGGGTGATCTACGCCAGCCCCAAGTTCACAGCCCTGTTCGGCTATACGTCCCGGGAGATCACCTGCGCCGAGGACTGGTGGCAACTGGCCTATTCGGACCCCGAGATGCGCCGGCGCGTCCGCCGGGAGTGGGCCGCGGCAACGGCCGAAGCCCGGAAAACGGGCAGCGAAATCAAGCCCATGGAATATCCGGTGACCAGCCGCGACGGCACCCGGCGCCAGATCGAATTTCGCATGGCGGCCACCGATCGGCTGAATCTGGTGGTTTTTGTGGACGTGACCGAGCGCCGGCGGGCCGAGGCCGAGCGCGAAAAGCTCCAGGCCCAGTTGCTCCAGTC
>CALJLV010000185.1 GCA_937982505.1 uncultured Desulfobacteraceae bacterium
CATGCGTCTGGTGGTGGGCGACCGAAGCATCAACGAGGTGATCAGCAAACGCGAAGAAATCGCGGTGGAGGCCCGCCAGCTGCTCCAGAGAGAACTGGACAAGGCCGAATCCGGGCTGACCATCGTCACCATCGAAATGAAGCGGACCAACGTTCCCGCTCCTGTCCAGCCCTCCTTCAACGAGGTCAATCAGGCCGGCCAGGAAAGGGAAAAGCTGATCTACCAGGCCCGCGAGGATTACAACAAGGCCATTCCGGCGGCCCGCGGCGAGGCCGAACGGGTCATCCGGGGCGCCGAGGGATACGCCCTGGAGGTGGTCAACCGGGCCAAGGGAGACACGGCCCGCTTTCTGTCGGTCTATGACGAATACGTCAAGGCCAAGGATGTCACCCGGCGCCGCATCTACCTGGAAACTCTCAAGGACCTGCTGCCCAAGCTGGGCCAGAAGTACATCGTGGATGCCGATCAGAACAACCTGCTGCCGCTGCTCAACATCGGCGCCCAGACCAAAGAGGATATCGTCAAATGAAACACCGCAGTCTGTTGATTGTCGCCGCCCTGGCGGTGGGATTCGTCCTGTTCAGCGCCGCCTACATCGTGGATGAAACCGAGCAGGTGGTCGTGACCCAGTTCGGCCGCGTGGTGGGCGCGCCCAAGATGGCGCCGGGCCTCTACTTCAAGATTCCGGTCCTGCAGCAGGCCACCTATTTCCCCAAGAACCTGCTCCAGTGGGACGGGGATCCCGGTCAGATTCCGACCCTGGACAAGACCTACATCTACGTGGACGCCTTTGCCCGCTGGAAGATCGTCGATCCGATCAAATTTTTCCAGACGGTCAACAACCTCACCGGCGCCCAGGCCCGGCTGGACAACATCATCGATCCGGCGGTACGCAACCTGATCACCGAAAACCGCCTCATCGAAACCGTGCGGCGTTCCAATCGCAAGCTGGATACCTTTGAAATCGGCCGGGAGGAAGAAGAGCAGCCGACGGCGGTTTTCCTTATCGCCACCGGCCGGGAAAAGATTGCCGAGGCCATCGTTGCCCAGGCCCAGCCCAAGCTGGAGCAGTTCGGCATCGAGCTGGTGGACGTCAAGCTCAAGCGGATCAACTACGTCGAACAGGTGCGCGAATCGGTCTATGCCCGCATGATCGCCGAACGCAAGCAGATCGCCGAGAAGTTCCGCAGCGAGGGACAGGGTGAGGCCCGCAAGATCCTCGGCGAAAAGGAGAGGGATCTGAAGGCCATCACCTCCGAGGCCTATCGCACCGCCCAGGAGATCAAGGGCCTGGCCGACGCCGAGGCCACCCGGCTCTACGCCGAGGCTTTCGGTCGCGATCCGGATTTCTATTCATTTACCAAGACCCTGGAAACCTACAGTGAGGCCATGGACAAGAACAGTTCGCTGGTGCTGTCCACGGATACCGAGTTCTTCAAATATCTCAAGGATTATCGCAAGTAAGAAAAACGGCAGAAAGGCACGGCCGCCGGCATTCCCGGCGGCCGGCGGCCGTCTTGAAGCCAATGATCGGCACCGTTGACGCCCGCCGGGCGCCGACGGTGCCGCAGAGATAACCTCTATTTACCCTTGCGCCGCTGGTGCCGCGTACGGGCCAGCAGTTTGCGGTGCTTGTGCTTGCGCATCTTCTTTCGGCGTTTTTTGATGACGCTGCCCAACCGATCACCTCCCATGTAGTCAAGTGCGCCGGAAAGCATCCGGCCGGTTTTGTGTAATCGAGCCAATTAGCACTTTTTTGTTTGGCCTGTCCACCCCTAATTTGATATCCAAGCGGCCATGGCGCCTCCAACCATCTTCAACGCCCAGCAGCTTCGAGAAGTCAACGAAGCGATGGCCAAGGCTGAAGAAGTCGTCAGTGACGCCTTCAAGATGTCGGCCAGTCAGTGGCTGCGGCATCGCTACGATGTGCGTACCCGGATCCAATTGACCGCCGAGGAAATCGTACAGGGCCCGTTTGCCCAGGTAATCCGCTATCGGGGCCAGCGGCCCGGAACCAGCCTGGGATCCAGCGCCTACGATTTTTACAAGATATGCCTTCAGGACCATGCCATCCTGGCGGCGATCGAGCAGCACCGGGAGCTTCGACTGTCGGCCTTCATTCTGTATGTGGGGGTTCACGAACTGATCCATATCCTGCGCTTCGGGTATTTTCTGCAGCGATTCGTGGCCACCGCCGACGAAATGATGGTTGAGGAAACCCGCGTGCATCGCCTCACCAGGGAAATCGTCGGCCCGCTGCCCGAGCCTGGAATGGGCGCCGTCCTCAATTTTTTTGCCCACTGGCAACCGCCCATCGACGGTCTGATCCAGTAAATCCCGCCATCCCTCCGCCGGCTTGCTTGACAAGCCCGAAAGCGGTCCTATATTTACCCCGATTCCGGCCAACCGAATGGTTTTCCAGGATTTTTTAAAGGAGAGGAAGAAATGCCGATCTACGAGTACCAATGTGAGAACTGCGGCCGCGTCGACGAGGTCATCCAGAAATTTTCGGACGCGCCCCTCGCCTCCTGCCGACACTGCAACGGCAAGCTTCACAAACTGATCTCACACAGCGCCTTTCACCTGAAAGGAACCGGTTGGTACGTCACCGATTACGCCGCTAAAAAAGGCGACGGCACCCAGACGGCGGCCAAGGATGAGGGGACTAAACCATCCGACGGCGCCTCTTCGGGGAGCGAGGCCACGGCACCCAAGAGTGATTGATTGCGTTCGTGCATCTCCGGCATCGGCCTGAAGGCCTGAATGCCGGCTTCGTTTTTTCACCCAGCCCTGAGATCCGTCATCCTCATCATCTTGGCCTGACGCACGCGGCGCCGTGGCTGCCCATGAGAGGGATCTGAACGCTTACGGGTTCCACGGGCCCCGGGGGCCGACGCGACGCATTGATGGATCGCAGCGGCTGAACATCAGGAAATTATCAAAAAAGGAGACTTTAGGCGATGAACTTGAGACCATTGAACGACCGGATTCTCGTCAAGCGGCTGGAAGAGGCGACCACCACCAAAGGGGGCATCATCATCCCGGACTCGGCCAAGGAAAAGCCGGCTGAAGGACGGGTGGTGGCGGTGGGCAACGGCAAGTTGGGCGAGGACGGCAAGCGTATTCCGCTGGAAGTCAAAAGCGGCGACCGCGTCCTGTTCGGCAAATACAGCGGCACCGAGGTCAAGCTGGAAGGCGAGGAATACCTCATCCTGCGTGAAGACGACGTGCTGGGCATCGTGGCTTGACGGGCCGGCGCGATTCCACCGCTCCGAAAACTGATGGGATACGACCTTACGAAAAGAAGGAGGAGAGAGAATCATGGCCAAGGAAATCAAGTATGACATGAAGGCTCGCGAGGCGATGCTCAAAGGCGTCAAGGCGCTGGCCGATGCAGTGGTGGTCACCCTCGGTCCCAAGGGCCGCAACGTGGTGATCGACAAGTCCTGGGGCGCCCCCACGGTGACCAAGGACGGGGTCACGGTGGCCAAGGAGATCGAACTGGAGGACAAGTTCGAGAACATGGGCGCCCAGATGGTCAAGGAAGTCGCCAGCAAGACCAGTGACATGGCGGGCGACGGCACCACCACGGCCACGGTCCTGGCCCGCGCCATTTACGAAGAGGGCCAGAAGCTGGTGGCCGCCGGCAACAATCCCATGGCCATCAAGCGCGGCATCGACAAAGCCGTGGAAGTGGCGGTCAAGGAACTGCAGAAGCTGAGCAAGCCCACCAAGGACCAGCGCGAGATCGCCCAGGTGGGCACCATTTCGGCCAACAACGACGAGACCATCGGCAACATCATCGCCGAGGCGATGAACAAGGTGGGCAAGGAAGGGGTCATCACCGTCGAGGAAGCCAAAGGGATGGAAACCACCCTGGAAGTGGTGGAGGGGATGCAGTTCGACCGCGGCTACATCTCTCCCTATTTCGTCACCGATCCGGACAAGATGCTGGCCTCCATCGAGGATCCCTACATCCTCATCAACGAGAAGAAAATCAGCAATATGAAGGACCTGTTGCCGATTCTGGAGCAGGTGGCCAAGATGGGCAAGCCCCTGGTGATCATTGCCGAAGACGTGGAGGGCGAAGCTCTGGCGACCCTGGTCGTCAACAAGCTGCGCGGCACGATCCAGGTGGCCGCGGTCAAGGCCCCGGGCTTCGGAGACCGCCGCAAGGCCATGCTGGAAGACATCGCCATCCTCACCGGCGGCCAAGTGGTCAGCGAGGACCTGGGCGTCAAGCTCGAAAACGTCGGGCTCCAGGACCTGGGCAAGGCCAAGCGCATCACCATCGACAAGGACAATACCACCATCGTGGACGGAGCCGGCAGCCGCAGCGCCCTGGAGGGCAGGGTCAAGCAGATCCGCGCCCAGATCGAGGAAACCACCAGCGACTACGACCGGGAAAAGCTCCAGGAGCGACTGGCCAAGCTCATCGGCGGGGTGGCGGTGATCAATGTCGGCGCGGCCACCGAAACCGAGATGAAGGAGAAGAAGGCCCGCGTGGAAGACGCCCTCAATGCCACCCGGGCCGCGGTTGAGGAAGGGATCGTGCCCGGCGGCGGCGTGGCCCTGGTGCGCTGCCTCGAAGCCCTTGACAAGATCAAGATCAAGGCCGAGCAGAAGCTGGGGGTCAAGGTGGTCATGCGCGCGGTGGAAGAGCCGCTGCGCCAGATCGCCAACAACGCCGGATTCGAAGGGTCGGTGGTGATCGACAAGGTCAAGAACAGCGAAGGGGCCTTGGGCTATAACGCGGACACCAACACCTACGAAGACCTCATCGCGGCCGGGGTCATCGACCCGACCAAGGTGGTCCGTTTCGCGCTCCAGAACGCGGCCAGCGTCGCTTCCCTGATGCTTACCACCCAGGCCATGGTGGCCGAAAAACCCGAAGAGAAGGACAACGCGCCGATGCCGGGCGCCGGCGGCATGGGCGGCGGCATGGGCGGCATGGGTGGCATGGGCGGCATGATGTAGCCCCTTTTCGCCGGCCCTCGAAAAAACTCGAAAGCCCCTTGCATGTCCCGTGTGCAAGGGGCTTTTTTATTGGAATACTTGACAAATCCCCCAGATGAAGACTAATGGTGGAGCATTCTGGCAAAGACGCCTGCTCACCTTTCAAACCGAATGGAGTGCCCCATGAGCCGCCACCCTGCCCCGGTTGCCGGTATGGATGTCCGATCTCACCGCCCGAACGGCCTCAACGCAATCTTGGTCGCACTGGGGGCGCTTCTGATGGTTGCACCGGGGCTCATGGCGCAGGGCGCGGATCTGCCCGCCGGGGTAGCGGAACGGGAATCCGGCTATTACTACACCGTCCAGAAGGGTGATACCCTCTGGGATCTGTCGCGCCGCTTCGCCAACTCCCCCTTCTACTGGCCGGGCATGTGGCAGAAAAACCCCCAGATTCCCAATCCTCACCGCATTTTCCCGGGAGACCGGATTCGGCTCTATCGCAAAGCCGGTAGTAGCACCCAGGAGCACCCCGAACTGCCGTCGGCGCAGACGGCCGCCTTCGCCTCCGAGCACCCGCCCGTCGAGTACCGCTATGCGGGCATCAACCGCGTGGGCTTTATCCGCAGGGAACCCATCGCCCCCAGCGCCACCATATTCCAGCTGACCACGCCCAAGACCATCAGCGGGCGGTTCGATACGCTCACCGTCCGCCCCGAGCCCGGCACGGTCTTGGTGGCCGGTCAACGCTACACGGTGTACCGCACCCTGGATCCCCTCCACGACAATCCCGGCAGGGTTCTGGTGGGGTTTCCACACCTGATTCTGGGAATCGTCGAAATCACCCAGGCGGGATCCGACCTGGCCATGGCCGCCGTTTTGACTTCCTTTCGGGAAATACAGGCCAGCGACCGGCTCATGCCCTTTGAAAACCGTTCGGTACGCATCCCCTTGGTTCCCAGCGCGTCCGGAATTCAAGGCAAGATCCTGTGCGACGAGGAGCAAAAGGCCATGATGGGCGACCAGGACTTGGTCTTTATCGACCGCGGGCATCGGGATGGGATCCGCACCGGCCAGCACTACCTGGTTTACGACGCCGCCGAGGCGCGCACCGGCGGTTCCCAAGGTGGTGGGCCGGCGGCCAGCCTCCCCCCCACGCCTCAAGGGGGCCTGCTGGTCCTGCACACCGAAGCCGAAACCGCCACCGCCCTGGTCATCCATTCCAGAAGAGAGATCGTTCCCGGGGCACTGGTGGCATCGCCTTTGGCGCCCTGACCCCCCAGAGGATGCCGCCCGGCCCCGGGCACGCACCCGACCGAAAGCGGAGAAAGACGCCCCCGCCCCCTCCCCCATGCGGCAGCCGTTTCAGTAGTCCCAGGTGACCTTGAGCACTTCCTGGTAGGTGGTCTTTCCTTCCAGCATGCGGCAGATCCCGCTTTGGCGCAGGGTGTTCATCCCCTCACCCAGGGCCTGCCGGCGGATGGCGCCCACGTCGGCCTGGGCGGTGGTCAAGCGGCGGATCTCTTCGGAAAAAGGCATGACCTCGTAGATCCCCAGCCTCCCGAAATAGCCGGTCTGCCGGCAACGGTTGCAGCCGGTGCCGCGCTGCAGGGTCACCGGTCCGCGGCCCTCCACGGGCAGCCCCAGGTCGGCCAGATGGTCCCGCTCCATGATCAGCGGCTCCATGCAATAGCGGCAGGTCCGTCGGACCAGACGCTGGGCCAGAATCCCCACCAGGGTGGCCTGGATCAGATAGGCGGGAACCCCCAGGTCCAGAAGCCGGATGATGGCGCTGGGGGCGTCGTTGGTGTGCAGGGTGGAAAGAACCAGATGCCCGGTCAGGGCGGCCTGGATGGCATTCTGGGCGGTTTCCAGGTCGCGCATCTCACCGATCATGATGATGTCTGGATCCTGGCGTAGAATGTTGCGCAGGATGGTGGCGAAGGTCACTTCGGCGGCGGCCTGGACCCCGATCTGATTGAAATCCTCATGCACCATTTCAATGGGATCTTCCACCGTGATGACATTCTTTTCCGGCGTGGCGATCTGGCGCAGGGTCGAATAGAGGGTGGTCGACTTGCCGCTGCCGGTGGGCCCGGTGACCAGAACGATCCCGTGGGGCATCTGGATGAAGTCCCGGTAGCGCTCCAGATCCTCGACGGTGAAGCCGAGACCGGCCAGGTCCTGAAACAGGATGTCCGGATCCATGATGCGCATCACGACCTTTTCGCCGAAGGCCACCGGCACCGTGGAGACCCGGATCTCCACCTCCCTGCCGCCGCGGTCGATCTTGATGCGCCCGTCCTGGGGCCGGCGCTTTTCCGCCATGTTGAGGCGGCTGAGCGTCTTGATGCGGCTGACGATGGCGTTGTGCACCTTCTTGGGCAGCTTGTAGACTGTGTGCAAGACCCCGTCGATGCGCAAGCGCACCACGACCTGCTCGCGCTTGGGTTCGATGTGCACGTCGCTGGCCCGCTGGTCGAAGGCATAGACCAGCAGATGATTGACGGCGTTGACGATGTGCTGGTCGGTGGCCGGCAGTTCGTCGCCGGTGGACAGCTTGACATACTGTTCGAGGTTGCCCAGGTCCGGGCCGCTGCCGGAAAACATGTCTTCGGCCAGGGCGATGGAGCGCTTGAAGCCGAAAAATTCGTCGATGAGCTTGACGACATCGCTCTTGGCGCTGATCACCGGGGCCACCCGCAGGTTGGTCACCCGGGTGATGTCATCCATCACCTCGATGTTGAGGGGCACCGGGGTGGCCACGGTAAGGATCCCCTCGCCCACTTCCACCGGCAGGACGAGGTGCTTCTTGGCAAAATGGCGGGGAATGTGGGAGGTAACCACATTCAGATTGAGCTTGAGGGGATCGAGTTTGTGGTAGGGCAGGTCCCACGAAGCCGCCAGGGCCTGGAACACGGAATCTTCATCCACCAGCCCCTTGCCGCCGTCGCCGCGCATCAGGTTCATGGAAACGATCACGTCCACGACGGTCACCGGAACCCGCTCGTCATCCGATTCGTTGCGCCGCTGCTGGGCCGCCAGCCGCGACCGGGCCCGCTCGTGGTTTTCCAGGATCTCTCTGGCCTGGGAGCGGGACAACAGTCCGGCCCTGAAGAGGGTGGTGCAAACCGTCTTGGGCTCCAAGGGGCTGGTCAAAGGGCTTTGCATCCGGAACGCTCCGTGGATCTCAACCTTCTCCTGGCGGGGTGCCCGCCTCTTGCGGGGGCGGCGCGACCCGCTGGGTCATCTTCTCATTGTGGGCCGTGACCTCCTTTTCGAAGGCATCCCGGCGCTTCTGGTAGTCCGCCAGCCGGGTGTTGAGGTCCTGCACCTGCTGGTCGTAGCGCCTTTGTTCGGCCGGGGAAACCCGCTGCCCGGAACTTGCGGCCAGGGCCTCGCGCTCCTGCTGAAGCGCGGCGTACTCTTCCAGCAGAGCCTGCTGACGCTGGCGCAGCTGGTCAACGGCTGCCTGCGCGGCGGTCTGTTCGGCAGTCCATTCCGGCACCTGCGGCTCAGGCTCCCCCGGTGCCGGCGAATCCGGCGCGGCAGCGGCCGGTGCTTCCTGGGTCAGCGGCCGTGAAACCCCTTCGTAGGTCTGCAGTTTTTCCCGCTGCTCCGGGGGCACCTCCGCCAGATTGTCCGTATAGCGGACGGTCCCGTGTTTGTCGCGGTACTTGTAGAATTCGCCCACCGCAGGGGTCGCCCAGACGACCGCCACCACCAGCATCCATCCCCACTTGAAGATCATGCCCACCTCCTGAATCGCCGGCGAAACGGATAGTCGACCTGCGAACGGGCCGGACGGTTCAATACCGGCTGCACCCAACCGCTACCGCAGATCCCCGGAAATCGGTTCGAACCAGACGGCCTCGATTCGGCGCTCCGGATTCAAACGATACCCCACATAGTCCCCTGCCCGAAACGCATTCCGGGATGTCGCCGGGCCATCGGGCCGTGTGCGGAAGCTCGCATGACGGGCGAATCCGCGGCAGACATCCAGAATCACGAAACAGTGATCATGAACCTGCTCGATGAAGCCATGGCGTTCGGGGCCGGCCTGAGCCATTTCGGGCACCCAGTCGCTGACTTCCACCAGCGGCACCGGATCGATGGGCAGCAGGGCCGGCGGCTCCAGTGCCGCTGCCCCCCCCCGCATCCACAAAAGGCCCACAAGGCAGCCCGTCAAAACCCCTGCGCGCAGATGTCGCATCTGTCCTTCCTCCCCTGAACCGGCCCTGGCTCAATCGATTTCTCGCCAGTAGATCAGCCCTCTTTCTTCGCCTCTTTCCATAAGGTCGATGATCGAGCCGGCTGCGGTACTCATCAGTTTGATCTCTTCTTCGCTGTCGATGGCCATGATCGTGGGGGTATAAATCATCGTCGGATACCAGATGGCCGTGGGGGCGACGAAAATATAGCGCTCGATGGTGCCGTCGGACCCTTCGGTCCATTCCGGATTTTCGATCTTGAGCAGATCCCGCTCATCCAGCACATCGTCTTCGTTGAAATCGAACTGGGGTTCGGTGAGCCTGCCGCCGGTGGCGGCGTTGATTTCGTAGAGCCAGGATTCGCCGCCGGCGGCACACGGATTGGTATTGGGAATGCTGGAAATCACGATGGCTTTGCCCGAGCGGATGAGCACATCGCGAACAACCCGCTCCTTGGCATCCGGCAGATCGAAGTACCAGCCCACATGGTTGGCCTCGGTGGTGGAGGGGTTCGCCCATTGCCCGGAATCGGCGTCGGCCTCCCAAAGGTAAGTGGCCGCGTAATCGGTGAGCACCCGCAAGGAACGCCCCTCGATGAACACGTCCAAAAGTTTTTGCTGCTTCAACAGGCTCGACATGGCGCTCAGGTTGCTCAGCTTGTTGCTTGCGCTGCGGTTGAAAGCCCCCAGGTATTCGGTGGGATCGGCATCATCGCCGAAATCCCAGATCCCGTAGATGGTCTGTACGCGGGTGCTGCCGAAATCCAGCGGACCGAGGTACTTGCCTGTCCCGAAAACGACGATGTAACCCTTCTGGTTGGGATCGATGGGCCGCATGACATCCGGTGTGACGGTGATGGGCTGGGCGTTGCCGCTGGCGCTTCGGGCGGTGAACAGGGGCATGGGCGTCCCGCTGCGGTCGGCGTGGGTGTTGTGGGCCACGGTCCACTCGCCGATGCTGGCGCCGGTGAGATTGAATTTCCACAGATTGCCCCTCAGGTCGCCGGCATAGACGTAATCCACCAGGGCATCGTTGTCCACATCCACCAGTACCGGGGTCGAAAGCCCGTTGCAGGCGTCGCCCCCGATCGTCCCGAAACCGGTATCGATTTTTTTCAGGACAGCGCCGCTGTGGGCATCGAGGATGTAGAGCACCGCGTTCCCGTTGGGGCTGTTGTAGCCATTGCCGAAAATGGCCACCCACCCGATTTTGGAATTGACGATGAAGGCCCGGCTGTAGGAATACCCCAGATCCGGATCCGGGCTAAGCCGGCCGCCGCCGGCGTAGACCCCGTTGCCGGTGGTGGCGGTACCGTCACGGTGCTGGAGGCTGAAGGTGGTGGGGGTCAGGGCGGTGACCCGGTAATAGCCGTTGGCGGCGGTGTTGCCCTGCACCCCGGCGATTTCGATCAGACTGCCGGTGCTCAGACCGTGGCTGGACGCGGTGGTGATCACGATGGGCGAGGCGTTGGTGGCATTGGTGATTCGCAAATCGTTGAGCGGATACTCCCACAACACCTTGGCGGCCAGGTCGTTTTCGGAAGAGATCCCCATAGGATGGGTCACGTCCAGGGCGTAGTATCCCTTGCCGCCCTTGCCCAGTCCCCCCACCAGATAGGCCAGGCGCTGGCCCGAGTGGTTCACGAAGGTGACATAAGGCGTCAGGTCGACAAAAAACTCATGGTCGTATCCCGGGTCGGTCAGATGATTGAGGCGGTCGAAGACCAGCCGGGGGATGTAGGCGAAGACCTCCTGCCCGGTGTCGGCCCTGAAGGCGTGCAGCATCCCGTCGTTGGCCCCGGCATAGATCATCCTGTAGTTGGTCCCGCCATGCGTGTAGCTGTGATAGACCGGCGCCGAATGGACGATGTCGCCCAATTTGGAATCGCGCTTGGTCACGTCGTTGATTTTGAAGAAACGATCCCGGTAGAGGCCGCCATTTTTGATTTCAAGCGATGCGTCTCCCCGCAGATACTGAATCATCTCCTCGGCCTTGTTGGCGTCCGTGCTGAGCATGTCGAACAGGGCCGTGCGGCTGGCGTCGTAGCGAAAGGGAATCCCGCCGGTGCCGTCGAAGGTGGCGATCTTGCGCCCGCTGTCCCAGTCCTGCTGATAAAGTTGCGCCTCGGCCGACCAGAGATGGCTCGAGCGAATCACCTGACCGGTGTCCGGGTTCAGGGCATAGGCCTTGACATCCCCGCTCCAGCCCTCGGTGGCGTAGATCGTCTGATAGACGGTGGAGCCGGTGTCCAGTTCCTCTCCGTTGATGGTGACCCCGGCCCCCGAACCGATGCGCGCCACCACATCGTCTATCACCTCCTTGATCATGGCGATCAGCTGCTGGGGGTTCTTGGCGCTCAGAAACCGGCCCCGGCCGTTGATGGCCGCATGGTAGACATCGTCGATCTTGGCCTTGGTATCGGTTCCCAGCGGACTCTGCCAGGTGGGATAGGTTCGCGCCTCGACGTTGACATTGTACAGATCGTAGTCTTCGGGGTTGTTGTAGCCCTCGACGCCGAAGGTCACCCCGTAGGTCACCATGTGCTGCCAGGTGGCCTTGTCGTAGAAGTTGGTGGGCACTTGGTCGGGGATGGCCGGCGCCAGGTCGTTTTCGTAGTAGTACATGGCGATGTCGGCCAGGGTGTTGGGAAAATCGTCGTAATAGGGAGGATCGTATTTCCCGTCCACGTTGCCGAACCCGGCCGCCCCGCCGTTCCAGGCCCCGTCGGTCATGATGATGGCGAAGTTCTGCTGGCAGGCCCCGCCGGCATCGGTGGACAGCGGCGAGACCTTGAGTGCGTTTTCCAGGCTGCCGGTGGTCTGGGTGGTGTGAAAGTAGAGCCCCACCTTGTCCAGCCCGTCGCGCAGGGGCGTCGAGGCGGGATTGCGTACCAGATGAAAATTTTTCAGCTTGTTGATCAGATACTCGGCGTAGTCGTCCTTTCCACTCACCTTGATGGCCCGAACCGGCTCCAGGCTGTTGCCGTTGATGCTCCGGTAGCCGACCATGACCCCGTGCAGCTCGGGCAGCACCCGGGTGAAGGCCGCCACCGCGGTGAGCCAGCGCTTGCGGTAGTACTGGAACCAGTTGGCATAGTTTTGCAGATCCTGGGCGAAGGTACGGGCCTTCAGGGCAGCCGGCGCGTTGGCGTCGTCGACCAGCACCAGTTCCCCGTTTTCCACCTTTTCATCCCCATCCGTGTCCACGTAGCGGTAAAAATCGCGTCGGTCCAGATTCCCGTCGCCCCCGCTGTCGGCAAAGTTGACCAGGTAGATGTCCTCGCCGCTGTCCAGAGCGCCGTCCTGGTCCGCGTCGTCCCAGGTCCAGTAGTGGGCCTGAGTGATGGCAGCCGTGGCCGTGGTGCCGCCGCCCGCGGCTCCGCCCCCGGGCCAAAAGAGGATGGCGTCGGCGATGGTATTGGTGTTGCTGGTGCTTCTGTTGTCGCGCTTGACGGTGACGGTGACCGTGTCTCCGGCGCTCCAGTTCCAGGCGCCCAGGACCTTCAACCCGTTCTGGGCCTTGCGCATGGAGGTGTTCACCCCCGGTCCATTGACGGTATAGAGGGCGTTCTGATCGTAGTCGTAACCGGGCCGGACGAAGGCCGAGACCTCGTATTGGCCGTCGGCCGGGATGGTATAGGTCCAGGTGCCGGTACGGTTTCGGGTACTGGTATAGCTATGGCGGCCCTGGTAGGCCCCATTGGCCGAGTAGTTGACGGACCAGGAACCGTTGGTGGAAAAGGCCGGGCTGTTTTCGTCCACATAGACCGGGACGGCCTCGCCGCCCGTGCCGGCGATGGCCACTTCCACCGTGTAATAGGTCTGGCTCAGATCGAAAAGATTATCGCTGCCCGTTTTGGTGGGGTGCAGCTTGGGGATTTGCGGGTCGGCGTCGGTCTCGCCGTGCCAGGGAGTATAGTCATAGGTGGGATTGTAGTACATGGCGTTGAAGCCATACCAGCGCGCCTTCCAGTGGCGCCGGTCGCTGGCGCTCTGCTTGGAGCCGCCCAGCACCGGCCAGGTCTGGGTGGGCCAGAGGTTGTCGTCGGTCTCAAAAAGGTAGTAATAGTCGGCGTTGCCGAGCCAGAACAGCCCGTCGCTGCCCGTGGTCATGAATTCCCAGTCCATCGACCCCGAGTCATCGATGACGAACATGATGTTGGGGGCTGCGGCATTGAGCAGGACATCCAGGGGCTTGTCGCCCAGGTTGGTGCAAAGGCCCACCACATCGCAGGACAGATCCCCGTCGAAGCAGTCCTCGTCGATGTTGTTGCCGCAGATCTCCTCGGCGCCGGGATTGATGTCGGGGTCCGAATCGTCACAGTCGCCCATGCCCACGGTCCAGCCGTCTCCGTCGTTGTCCGGGTCGGCCACGTCCGCCCGTGCCGTGATGACGGCCGTCCTGGTGATGCTCGAGCCATCCGCGTCGGTCACTGTCAGGCTCACCGTGTAGGTGCCCACCAGATTGTAGGTGTGGGAGGTGTGTTGCTGGCTGCTGGTGGCGCCGTCGCCGAAGGTCCAGCCGTAGGTGATGGCGCTGTCGTCATACACCGTTGACCGGTCCTCGAAGGATACGGTCAGCGGGACCACGCCGCTGGCCGGCGTCACGACAAAATCCACATCCGGTTCGGCATCCAGAACCGTGATGACCGCCGAGGCCGTATCGCCATCCCCGTCCGGCTCGCTCACCGACAAGGTGACCGTATAGGTGCCCTGCAGCGCATAGGTGTGGCTGACATCGCTGGCCGCGGCGAGGGTGGTGGTGGTGCCGTCGCCGAAATCCCAGACATGGGCCGTGATCCCGTCATGGGAGACGCTCTGGTTGGAGAAGGTCACCGTGAAAGGTTCCGCCCCGGTGGTTTCGTCGGGCAGGAAAGCGGCCACCGGGTCGCTGTCACCGACGGTTATCACCAGCGAGGCCACACTTTCATCCCCGTCGGCCTCCCTGACCGTCAGGACCACCGTGTAGCTGCCTTCCTGGGCATAGACGATCCCCTCGGGGTTGCCTTCCGTGCCGGCCAGAGCCTGTCCGTTGCCGAAATCCCAGGTCCAGGAAACGATTCCGTCGTAACTTTGGGAGGCATCGAAAAAATTGACCACCAAGGGCTCGGTTCCCGAAGTGGCTGAGACCGTGAAATCGGCTGTCGGATCGATGTCGCCCACGGTCACTGTCACCGTGGCCGTGTCGGTGGCGCCATGTTCGTCGGAAAGGGTGTAAGTGAAGGTATCCGTGACCGTACCGGCGGCCTGCAAGGCCGCCAGCCCCGCCGCCGCCCGCGGATCGTAGCTGAAACTGCCATCCGCGTTGACGCTCACCGCCGCCCCGAGAGCACTGACGGCGTCGAAACCGCCGACGGTCAGAACGGCGCTGCCGTCCACATCGCTGTCGTTGGACAACAGTCCGGCGGCCGCATCGACGGTGAGTACCTTGTCCTCGTCGATGGCATAGGCGTCATCTTCGGCCACCGGCACATCATTGACCCCCACCACCGTCACCGACACCGTGGCCGTATCGTCCAGGATCCCGTCCGAAATGGTGTAGGTGAAGGTATCGGCCACCGTCTGGCCGGCATCCAGAGCCTGAAGGTCGGCCGAAGCGGTGGGATCGTAGCTATAACCCCCATCCCCAGCGAGGCTCACCGCGGCGCCCATGACACTGGCAGCGTCATGGGTGGTCACCGCGAAAGGGTCACCGTCCACATCGACGTCGTTGGTCAGCACACCGGGGGCGGCGCCTTGCAGCACGCTGTCTTCGTCCACCGGCCCGAGGCTGTCATCGTTGGCCACCGGCCTGTCGTTGACCGGCGTGACGATAACTTGGAACGTCCTTTCGATCCACAGCGCCGGGCCGCCGGCACTGTCGTCATCGGTCACCCGAACCGTGATCAGGGCCGTGCCGTGGGCGTCGGCCACCGGAGTGTAACTCAGGCTGCCGGAGTTGTCCGGACTGGTGTAGACCACCATCGGATCCGGAATCAGTCCCGGGTTGGCGCTGGTCACAGTCACCGTCAGGGTCTGGTTTTCTCCTCCGCCCGCGCTGATCCCATGCAACACAACAGTCTGCTGGCCCGAGTCCTCCTCAATGGGCGCAGGATCAGAGATGGCGGCCAGGGTCGGGGCATCATTGACCGGTGTCACGGTGATGATGAACATCTCAATATAGGTATCGACACCCCCGTCGGCCGTCCCGCCGTCGTCCTTCAGGGTGACGGTCACCGTCGCCGCGCCATTGGCGTCCGGCGCCGGCGTGTAGCTCAGGGCGCCGGTGGCCGCATCCACCGCCGGCTGCACCGCAAACAGCGCGGGGTTGTCGCTGGTCACGGTAAAGGCAAGGATCTGGCCCGCCTCGTTGGCCGGACCGGCGCTGATGGCCGTGGCCCAGCCCGCCACCGTCTGGGCGCCGGCATCCTCCAGCACCGTCTGATCCGGCCCCTTGACGAAAGACGGCCCGTCGTTCACCGGTTTCACCGTGATCGTGAAGGTATCGCTGAACGTGTCCACCCCGCCGTCGGTCGTCCCCCCGTCGTCCTTCAGGGTGACGGTCACCCGGGCTGTGCCGTGGGCCTCCGGCGCCGGGGTGTAGCTCAGGGTGCCGGTGGCCAGATTTACCTGCGGTTGAACGGCAAAAAGAGCGTTGTTGTCATTGACCACGGCAAAGGCCAGCCCCTGGCCCGCCTCGTCGGCCGGTCCGGCGCTGATGGCCGTGGCCCAGTTCGCCACCGTCTGGGCGCCGGCATCCTCCAGCACCGTCTGGTCCGGCCCCTTGACGAAAGACGGCCCGTCGTTCACCGGTTTCACCGTGATCGTGA
>CALJLV010000186.1 GCA_937982505.1 uncultured Desulfobacteraceae bacterium
CCCCCGAGACCTACCCTCTTTCCCTACACGACGCTCTTCCGATCTAGTTGGTCCGCACCGCCTGTCCCAGGCAGGCGGAAATGGCCGGCAGGGTCCTGATCCGGTCCCGGCAGTGGAACAGCAGTTCCAGCGTCCCCAGGACCCCGGCCGCCAGCACCACGGTGCGGGCGCTCAAGGACCGCAGGCCACGGCCGGGCTGCAATGGGTCCTGGCAGGCCAGGGTGTATCCGCCCTGGGAGCGCGGCACGATGGCCGTCACCTTGTGCCGGGGAAAAATCTCGGCGCCCTGCCGCTGGGCCAGCCAGAGGTAATTCTTGTCGAGACTGTTCTTGGCGTTGTGGGCGCAGCCGCCAAGACAACTGCCGCAACGCCGGCAGCCCTGGCGCAGCGGCCCCTGACCGCCGAAAAAGGGGTCGGCCACCGGCACCCCCGGGTGACCGAAGAAAATGCCGTTGAAGGTCGCACCGAAACTCTGACCGGCGCCCATTTCCCGAGCGGTCCGCTGCAACCAGCGATCCTGCTTGTCGCAGGTAGGATTGCGCACCCGCCCAAGCATCTTTTCGGCCGCCTGAAAGTGGGGCTCCAGTTCCTGCGCCCAGTCGACGCCCAATCGCTGCATACCCGGCTGGCGATAGAAACCGGCGCGCGGGCGCAGAAGCACAGCGGCATAGACGATGCTTCCGCCGCCCACGGCCGCGCCGCCCACCACCACCAGATGCCGAAACAGGCGTTCGTAAAAATAGCCTTCCCAGCCGAGCCGCGGCACCCACAGGAAACGGCGCAGATCCGCGGCGGCCGCATGGACATCGGCGGGCGACACCCAGCGTCCCTGTTCGAGCACCGCCACGCGATAGCCTTTGTGGGCCAGGCGCAGGGCCGCCACGCTGCCGCCGAACCCGCTGCCCACCACCGCCACGTCGTAGTCCGCCATGCCTTCCTCCCGCGCCCCGCCAACCACGCGCCCCGTATCCATCCATACCGCAACAGCATCAACCGGCGGTCGGGCTCATATCGCTCTCAACGATTCCAACGCTCCCAACGCTCCCAACGCTCCCAACGATCCCAACGATCCCAACGCTCGAAACGCTTTAAACGCTCAATGCTTGAAGCAGCGCTGTCCGGTAAAGACCATGGTGGCCCCGGCCTGGTTGCAGGCCTCGATGACCTGGTGGTCATTGATGGCCCCGCCCGGCTGGATCACCGCCGTGATCCCCTCGCGCAGCCCCACGTCCACCCCGTCGCGAAACGGGAAAAAGGCGTCGCTGACCATGGCCGCACCGATCAGCCCGCCCTTTTCCGCGGCGACCCGGGCGTCAATCGCGGCGCGGCGGTCCAGGTCGGCCAGCTCGTTGTAAGAAACCTGGAAAGCCTCGAAGCAATAGCGGTCCGCCAGCTTGCGGTAGGCCTTGTCCCGGGCGATTTCCGCCACGCCGACCCGGTCCTGCTCGCCGGTGCCGATCCCCACGGTGACATTGTCTTTGACGTAGATCACGGAATTGGAGGTCACCCCGGATTCCACCAGCCACCCGAAGAGCAGATCCTCCATCTCGGCGTCGGTGGGCCGGCGCTGGATCTGGTAGGTCCGGCCCTGATGCATGCCGCGGGCCAGGGTCAGATCCGCCGCCGTGCGGGCCTGGGGGACGAAGGACCACTGGACGATGATCCCGCCGTCGACGAGGCTCTTGAAATCCACGCAGCGCTGGCCGACGAACCGCTGCAAGCGGGTGATGTGGCCGATGCGCACCACGCGCAGGTTCCTGCGCCGCGCCAGCACCGCCAGGGTCCCTTCCTCGAACTCGGGGGCCACCACCACCTCGGCGTACTGGGCGGCCACCGCTTCGGCCGTGGCCAGATCGAGGGAACGGTTAAGGGCGATGCAGCCGCCGAAGGCCGCCACCCGGTCGGCCATGTAGGCCCGCTGGTAGGCCGTTTCAAGCCGGTCGGCCCGGGCCACGCCGCAGGGGTTGTTGTGCTTGACGATCACCGCCGTGGGCCGGTCGCTAAAGTGGCGCAGAATGTTCAGCGCGTTGTCCGCGTCGGTGACGTTGGTCTTGCCCGGGTGCTTGCCCGACTGGAGCAGCTCCATGTCCGAGGCCAGGTACTGGCCGGGCCGGATCGTCTCGGTTTCCCCGAGTACGAGGTTGCCGTTGACCAATCGGTACAGGGCCGCCTCCTGGCCGGGGTTTTCCCCGTAGCGCAGGCCCCGGTCCTGGCCGTCGATGCGCCAGGTGACCTTCTCGTAGAAGAGGGTCTGGCGGCGGTCGCCGTCCACGAAGCTGATCTCCATTTGCGGTGGAAAATGGTCCGTGACGATGGTGCGATACATGTTTTTCAGGTCTTCGGCCATGATGGCGGCTCCTTTTGCCGTGGCGAGCGCCCCTCGGTGGGCAATGGGTCGGCGGGAATCAGTCATTGACGGGGTAGCAGGCGTCCACTTCCTCGATGGTGCGCGGTTCGAGGTAGGCGGCGATGGCCTGGTCGTAGCGCGCCGTGTGGGCGAAGGCCTTTTTGGCCAGGGCCAGCCGCAGCGCCAGGGAGGTGGCGCCCCCGTTGGCGCTCAACGCGTCCAGGAGCATCGGGTAATCGGCGGGGTCCACCACCGAGGCGACCCGGATGAAGTTCTTGGCCGCCGCACGGATCATGCAGGGACCGCCGATGTCGATATGGCCCCGGGCCTGCTCCACGGTGGTGCCGACGGCGGCCACGGTCTGTTGGAACGGATAGAGGTTGACCACCGCCATGTCGATGGCCACCGCCCCGGTGCGCGCCAGGTCCGCCCGGTGGGCCGGGTTGTAGGTCTCGGTGAGCAGGCCCAGATAGATCTTGAAGTCCAGGGTCTTGACCAGCCCCCCCTGGGTCTCGGGTTGGCCGGTGTAATCGGAAACCTGGGTCAGAACACCATCGGCCCGGGCGCCGAGGATTTGCCGAACCCGATCGAAGGTGCCGCCGGTGGAAAAGATCCGCAGGGCGGGGTTGATCTCCAGCAGGCGGGGGATGAAGGCCTCCAGGCCGGTCTTGTCCGAAACGCTCACCAGCAGATGGCGAACCGGAACATCGGCATCGATGCGGTCAACGACGTTGATGCTCATGATGGCGGCTCCTTTGACTTGGCGAAAAGGGCAGCGCCGGTCCAGCGGGCGCCGAAAAACTTCCGGGCCGGGGATAGCCCGGCGCGTCACGGTCCCGCCCGGCGCCGTATCCTGCCCTTGTATCCGCAAGATCCTGGGCCGTCAAGGCGCCACGCCGATTGACAAACCCGGGCGCATGGCCCAATTTGATGCACGCGCTGGCCCGGCGTCGCGACGCCGGCCGGGCTTCACCGTCCAAATGCGAGCAGAACCGATGCCGGAAAACCGCCTCCAGCCGACGGCCATTGACGCCCTGACGGTCATCAACACCGCGATGCGCGGCCTGCGATTGTACCCCGCCGGCAGCCCGATCATCACCAACGCGCTGCACAAGGCGAACCAGATCCTGGGCGTGCTGCTCTCCGGGGCCGAACAACTGGTTTTTGCCGAGGCCGAAAAAGTCCTGATCGTCAACGACGAACCGTTGAATGAAAAAATCCTCCAGAAACCACCGGTCCGTGCCTTTCTGGAAACCATGTTGGACTCGGGCCTGCGCACGATCTCGCTGTACCGCGGGATCACCCCTTACGAACTCCAGGTTTTTTTGGAGCTGCTGAGCCAAGGCGGCGAGAACATCGCCTCTGCGGGAGGGATGGCGGCCCTGGTCAGGCGCCGGCACTTGCCCCATATCCGAATCGACGAAAAGCGCTTCGTGGCCCTGGACAAAGGCCAGCGCATCGCGCCGGCCCAGGTTCCGGAGACCGCGGAACCGGACTCGACAGCCTCCGGCCAAGGGCCGGCGCAGGGTCCGGAGGTGGCTTCCCGGGTGCTCTATTCGGGCCTTCAGCCCTTTGCGGATCTGGCCCAGGGCGGTCGCTCGGCCGAGACCCAGGTGATCTTCGACCAGCTGATCGAGGACCTGTCGGGACTGAACGGGTCCGCGGTGGCCGCCGGCCCGCCGGAGGCACCGGCAGCCCTCGGCCTGGATGCCGAGAATCTGGCATCGCTCCTGGATCAAAGCTTTACGGCGGCGCCGGACAATACCTCGCCGGCCGTCGAGAGCCTCTTTGCCCATTTCAAGGCCGTCATCCAGACCCATCTTCGCAGCCGGCGCTACGCGGCCGCCGACCGGATTCTGGAGGCCTTCGAAAACGCGGCCGGCCGCAGCGCCTGCCCAAGTGGATTGCGCAACCTGGTGCAGACCCTATTGGATGCCGTCGCCGAAGAATCCCTGCTGCACGGCCTGGTCCAGGGCCACCGGGAAGGCGATCCGGCCGACCCGCCGATCATCGGCCGGATCTTGCGCCGGCTGATGCCGGCATCCACCGATTTTCTGCTCCAGCGGCTGCGCGGCAGCCAGAGCCTCGGCGAACGCAGCCACCTGATGCGCCTGCTGCCGGAGTTTGGAGACGCCCTGCATCCGGCGCTCCTGCACCATATCGCCAACGGCGGGCCCTGGTACTACATGCGCAATCTGGCCGGATTACTGGGCAAGATCGCCCGCCCGGAAGATCTGCCGGTGCTGGAAAACCTCCTCGGTCATCCGGACCCTCGGGTCCAGCGTGAAGCGCTGGTGGGCCTCTACGCCATCGAGGACGAACGCCGCGGAGCGATCCTGCTGCGGTTTCTGCCTCAGGCCCACGACCCCCTCAAGCTCACTGTCGTCACCCTTCTGGGCGCCCTGGCCTACAAACCGGCCGCAGCGGCCCTGACGGCCCTGCTCGAGTCCTGGTGGCCGCGCTGCGCCAAATCGGGAGAGGGTCTGGCGGAAAAGACCTGCGCCGCCCTGGGGCGCATCGGCGATTCGGCGGCGGTGGCGACGCTGGAAAAGCTGATCGCCCCCCGGGGCATCTTCGCCCGGGGCCCCGGAGCGCGGGTTGAAGGCGCCGCCCGCAAGGCCTTGGCGCAGATCCGGGCGACGCCAAAGCCGGCCGCCGAGACGAACGCCGGAACGCCCCAGGCAGACGATCCGGCCACAGGTGAAGCCGACGTCGACGGCCTGGCGGCCGCCGGCGACAGCCAGGCGGCCATCGAGCGGCTCCTGGGGATGATCCAGACCGCGGCCGCCACCGGACGCTTCGCGGAGGCCGAACGGCTCCGGGAAAAGCTCTACGATATCGACGCCCTGGCCCTCGGTCCCATCATTCAAGCCGGTGAAATCATCGAAGCCGAAAAAAGCCGGGCCGTCGATCCTGACCATGTCAAGATTTTCGCGCCCCTGTATGGCCAGTTGACCGAAGCGCAGCGCAGTGCCCTCTACCACGCCATGACACCGCAACACTTTGCCTCGGGTGAAACCCTGGTGCACCAGGGCCGCATCAACGATCGGCTCTACTTCATCAACCGGGGATCGGTCAAAATCGTTCATCGCCGGGGATCCGGCGAAATGCTCCTCGACCGCCCGGGGGCGGGCAGTTTCGCGGGGGGAGAAAGCTTTTTCAAGGCGACGGTGGCCACCGCCGCCGTCCTGGCCCTGGAGCCGGTGGCGGCCACCTGCCTGACCCGCAGCGGGCTGGCGGGGCTTCTTTCCGAACATCCCGGACTCAAGTCGCGGCTGCAGGACTACGTGGTGCGGCGTGACACCACCGCCGAACAGCTCCGGCGCCGGGCCATCGACCGCCGGCGCCATCCGCGCCATCCAATTCAGGGGCGCATCAAGGTGCAGATCCTGGACCGGCAGGGGTGCGCCGTCGGACGCCCCTTCCTCGGGACCTTATCGGAGTGTTCAATCGGCGGGACCTCGTTTAGCATTGGATCGTCAAGGCCCGAAACCGCCCGCATCCTGCTTGGCCGCCACCTCCAGCTCGACTTTGCCATTGCCCGGCCCGCAAGCCCGCGCAAGGTGTCGGCCCGGGGCACCGTCATCGCGGTCGACGACCTCATGGCCAGCGAATACTGCCTGCATGTCCGCTTCGATCAACACCTGGATTCGGCCGTCGCCGAGGACCTGGCCCGGACCGCCGTCCAACCGCCCCTTTAGGCCAAGAGCCTCCCCGCAGGGCTCAAAACCCTTCGATCTCCTGGAGAAAACGTTCGAAGAAACCGGCCATGAATTCGTGGCGCACCGCGGCCAGACGGCGGCCCGTGGCCGTAAGCATACATTGGTGAACGAAGCGCAGCTTGACCATGTACTCGCGGTACCCGGTATCCTCAGGACCGTAGGGCCGGCTCTGGTCCGGCGGCACCCCGGGGCAGTGGAGCCGTGCGCCCAGTTCACCGGCGAACAAGAAAGCCCGGGCCACGCCCACCGCGCCGATGGCATCCAGCTTGTCGGCATCGAAAAGGATGCGCGCCTCCAGGGTGGCCGGGGCAGGTGCGGCGCGATAGCGGTGGCTGCGGATGCAATGGACCACATTGCCGCGGCGTTCGGGGCTCAGGGGCAGAGGACCGAGCAGCCGGGCGGCCATGCGGGCCCCCTGGGCCGCGTGGCACAAGGTCCCGCCGCCCTCGTCCTGGCGGCGGCGGCCGATGTCGTGCAGATAGGCGGCAATGCGCAGCACCGTCATGTCGGCCCCTTCGATGGGCCCCATGCGCTCGCAGAGCCCCACCACCCGCAGGGTGTGATCCCAGCCGTGGCTGCCGCGGGCGGCGTCGAGGATGCGCCGGGCCACCCGGCGCATCCGCGCAACGGCATCCTGCTCCGCCGCCGAAACGCATCCGGAATCGTCGACAGCGCTCATCCGGAGCGCTTTCCGGTCATTTCCTCGATGTCGACCCGAATCACGCAGGTGCCGTCCAGCCGCCCGACGTCAAGGCCCTGGACCGCGGCACCGTAATGGGCCGCGATGCACTCCAGGCCGAACCGCTTCTCGGCCGGATCGGACAGGATGACGGCCCGTCCCCGACCGACCACGCTGCGGTAGCGCAGGCTCCACTCGCAGGGCTTGTCGGCCGGCAAAAGGCTGTGGCCCGCCTCCAGGGCGAACCCCACCCTGGGATTGCCGCGGATCAGGTCAATCTTGCGACCCTGGAGGGCCGCGTGGAAATAAAGGCACCCCCGGACCCGGCCGAAGCTCAGCGGGACCACGTAAGGCTGAAAGCCGTCACAAAGGGCCAGGAAACAGACTGTAGCCTGGTCCATTACCTCCTCGATCTGCTCCAGCTCACTGATTTCTTTGTCTTTGCGCCGCATGCCGGCCCTCCTCGGACGGGAAAGGGTTCTCCTCGATGTCCATCGATCCACCTCCAGGCTCCCCCCGCGCTACCATGAAAGGCGAGCCGCTGGAAAGGGCCTAAATCAGAAATTTCTTTTTTACACCTCCACATCCCTCCACCATCGCTTCGAAATAGCAATAAATAATGTTAATCACTATAGAAATCTTTCAATCAACTTTACATTTTCTTCTTGACAGAAAGGAGCATTTCGTCTTTTATCTGAAAACGGTGGAGGGAAGTGGGTCTATGGCCATGTTCCGTGGGAGTTCATACCATACCATCGATGCCAAGGGGCGCATCATCGTTCCGGCCCGGTTCCGCGAGATCATCAAGGCCAGCGGCACCGACGCGGTGATGCTCTCGCGCATGGACAGCGCCCTGGTGGCCTACCCCTTTGACGAATGGCACAAGATCGAGACACGGATCCTGGCCCAGGCGGAAAAAAGCACCGCGATGCGCCGTTTTCGACGCGTCTTCATCGGCGGCGCCTTTGCATGTCCCTGCGACCGCCAGGAGCGCATCCTGGTGCCGCCGGCGTTGCGCGAATACGCGCGGCTGGAGCGAGAGATCGTCCTGGCCGGGGTCTTGGATCATTTCGAGATCTGGAGCCTGGAAAACTGGGAGCGTGAGAACCAGGCCCTGGAAGAAGACCTGCAAAACGAGGAGGTCCGCAACGAAATCGCCCGGCTGGGGCTCTGACCATGCCATACCGCCACCCATCGGCCATGCCGTCGCAAGTGGTGGAAGCCCTCAACCTGGGACCGGGGCGAGCAGTGGCCGACTGCACCCTGGGCGGCGCCGGTCATGCATCCCGGATCCTGGCCCACACGGGGCCGGACGGCCTCCTGGTGGGCCTGGACCAGGACCCGGATGCCGTCGCCAACGCCAGGCAGGTGCTGGCGCCCTGGGCCGGCCGGGTGCATCTGTTTCAGCGCAACTTCGTCCGGCTGCCTGAGACCCTGGCCGAGCTCGGGATCAAGGGCCTCCACGGCATTTTGGCCGATCTGGGACTGTCGCTGCACCACCTGGAGGGCAGCGGTCGGGGCTTCAGCTTCCAGCGGGATGAACCGCTCGACATGCGTATGGATCCAACCCAGGGCCCCACGGCCGCCGATCTGATCCGAACCTTGCCGGAGGAGGAATTGCGCCGACTCCTGCAGGAACTGGGCGAGGAGCCGCGGGCGCGGCTCATCGCCCGCCGGATTGCCGCCGTGCGCCGGCACACCCCCATTGCCACCAGCGCGCAACTGGCCGGGCTGGTCGCCCAGGTGCGGCACCGCGCCGGTCGCGGGCGCATTCACCCGGCCACCCGTGTCTTCATGGCCCTGCGCATCGCGGTCAACCGGGAGCTGGAATGCCTGGAGACCTTTCTGAAAGCGGCCCCCGAATGGCTGCTGCCCGGCGGACGCCTGGTCGTGCTGAGCTTTCATTCCCTGGAGGATCGCATCGTCAAACAGCAGTTCAAGCAGCTGGCCGCCCCTTGCCAGTGTCCGCCGCGCCTGCCGCAGTGTGTCTGCGGGCAAACGCCGCAGGTGCGCCTGATCACACGCAAACCCCTGCGGCCCTCGGCGGCGGAAGTCTCCGCCAACCCCCTGGCCCGCAGCACCCGGCTGCGGGCCGTGGAAAGGCTTGCATCACCGTGACCCGGATTTCGGACAAAACCACCCTCTCGGGGATCGCGATCCTGATCGTGCTGATTCTCGAGCTGTTTGTCTACACCTGGTCCCAGGTGCAATGCCGCCACCTCAGCTACGACCTGGAGCGTGCCGGAAGCACGTACCGTCAGCTCCAGAAAACCGAACAGCAGCTCCAGACGGAACTGGCCAGCCTGCGTATGCCGCAGCGCATCGAAGCCGAAGCCGCCCGGCGCCTTGGACTGCAGCGGCCCGCACCGGAACAGATCAGGAGGCTGCCATGACAGGATCCGCGGACAGGTTCATCCGCCTGCGCGTGTGGCTTGTGGGGGTCGGCTTCTATGCCCTGCTGCTGCTCATCGCCGGCCGGGCGGTCTACATCCAGGTCATGCGCGGTCCGGAGCTGGCCGCCCGGGCCGCCGACCAGTATCAGACTTCGGTGCGCACCGGGGCCCAGCGCGGGGCCATCCGGGACGCCGAGGGCCGCCCCTTGGCGGTCAGCCTCGAAGTCGCCTCGGTGGGCGCCCATCCCCGGCAGATCACCGACAAGGCCCGCACCGCCCAGCGCCTGAGCGACGCTCTGGGGATAAAGGCCACCGAGCTGACACGCCTGCTGCATACCGAGCGGCCTTTCGTCTGGATCCAACGCCATGTTCCGCCCGACCAGGCCCGGCGGATCGAAGCCCTGCGGCTCGAAGGCATCACTTTCCAGCGCGAATACAGCCGCTTTTACCCCAACAAGCACCTGGCCGGCCAGGTGCTCGGATTCTGCAATATCGACGGCAAGGGCCTCGAAGGGATCGAGCACCGCTACGAGGCGGTGCTGAACGCCGAAACCCAGGCCCGGCCGGCCATGCGCGACGCCCTGGGAAGGCGGTTCGGCACCGGTCCCATGGCCGTCGCCCAGGTTCCGGCGGGCCATGACGTCGTGCTGACCCTCAATGCCACCATCCAGCACATCGCCGAGACGGCCCTGCAGCAGGCGGTGGTCGACCACCAGGCGGGCGCCGGAGTGGCCCTGGTGATCGAGCCGTCCACCGGCGCCATCCTGGCCATGGCCCAGGCGCCGGCCTTCAACCCCAACAACTATCGCGCCTATTCTTCCCAGCAATGGCGCAATCGCTGCATCACCGACGCCTTCGAGCCGGGCTCCACCATGAAGGTCTTCATCGCCGCCGCGGCCCTGGAGGCTGGGATCTATACCCCCCGGAGCCGCTTTTATTGTGAAAACGGCAAGTATCGCCTGGCCAGCCACGTGGTGCACGACACCAAGCCCCACGCCTGGCTCACCATGGCCGAAGTGATCAAGTATTCGAGCAATATCGGGGCCATCAAGATCGGCGAAGGGCTGGGCAAAGCCAACTTCCATGCCGCCCTGCAGCGCTTCGGATTCGGGGATCGCACCGGCTTCGACTTTCCCGGCGAAACCCCCGGCAGCCTCCTACCCCACGAGCGCTGGACCACGGTGGACGCCGGGGCCATTGCCTTCGGCCACGGGTTGAGCCTCTCGGCCCTGCAGCTGGCCACCGCCATGGGCGCCATCGCCAACGACGGAATCCTCATGCAGCCCCACATCGTCAAGGAGATTCGCGATCCCCGGGGCCAGATCATCGAGCAGACCCAGCCCCGGCCGATCCGCCAGGTGGTCTCGGCCGCCACCGCACGCCAGGTCCGCACCATGCTGGCCGGCGTGGTGGAACCGGGGGGCACCGCCACCAAGGCGGCGTTGAAGGATTACGGGGCCGGCGGCAAGACCGGCACGGCCCACAAGATCAAGCCCGGGGGGGGCTATGACCGCAACCGCTTCGTGGCCAGCTTCGTCGGCCTGGCGCCCCTGGACAAGCCGCGCGTCGTGGTCCTGGTGGTCATCGACGAGCCGCGCCGCGGCCACTATGGGGGGACCGTGGCGGCCCCGGTCTTTAGGGAAATCTGTCAGAAAACCCTCAATTTCCTCAATGTGCCGCCCCAAACCGACCCCGGCACCATGATCCTGGCGCGCCAGGCCGAGGCCACCGGATGAATCTCTCCAGGCTGTTTCAAAACGCCGACCCCGCCGTCGCTCTGCCCGCCGGCGGCGACCCGCCGGTAAACGCCATCTGCTACGACTCGCGCCGGGTGATGCCGGGGGCGCTGTTTGCCGCGGTGCGCGGCACCCGGGTCGACGGCCACGATTTCATCCCCGACGCCCTGGCCCGCGGCGCCGCGGCCCTGCTGGTGGAGCGCCCACTCGCGGCTCCGGTTCCGGTGGTGATCAGCCCCGACGTGCGCCGCAGTCTGGCCCAGGCCGCCGCCGCCTTCTACGGAAGTCCGTCGACCGACCTGTTTGTGGTGGGGATCACCGGCACCAACGGCAAGACCACCACCGCCTATCTGGTGGAATCCGTCCTTTCCGCCGCCGGTCACCGGGTCGGGATGGTGGGCACCATCGATTACCACTACGCCGGGCAAACCTTCGCCAACCCCGTAACGACCCCCGAATCGCTGGACCTGCAGCGGATCCTCGCGGCCATGCGTTCGGCCGGGATCACCCACGTGGTCATGGAAGTCTCCTCCCATGCCCTGGACCAGCACCGGGTCGAGGGTATCCAGTTCAACGTGGGCATCTTCACCAACCTCACCCAGGATCACCTGGACTACCACCGGAACATGGAGGCCTACTGGCAGTGCAAGCGACGCTTGTTCACCGATCATCTGCCCCGGGGGCCCAAGGCGGACCGGGCCGTGGCGGTGGTCAACCGGGATGACCCCCATGGCCGGCGGCTGGCCAAGGACCTGGGGCGGGCATGCCTGACCTGCGGCGCGGATGCGCAAAACCGCATCCACCCGCTGACCTGGGCGGCAACGCCGGCCGGACTCAAGGCCCGTCTGGCCACCCCCCTGGGGCCCATCGCCGTGGACTCGGCGCTGGTGGGCCGCCACAATCTGGACAACATTATGGCCGCGGTGGGCTGCGGCGTCGGCGCCGGCCTTTCGCCCCAGGCCATCCAGCGGGGCATCGGTGCCCTCCAGCGGGTGCCCGGGCGGCTGGAAAAGGTCCCCGATCCTGCCGAGCGCCACGTCTACGTGGATTATGCCCATACCCCGGATGCCCTTGAACACGCCCTGGCGGCTCTGCGGCCGCTTACCGCCGGGCGGCTGATCTGCGTTTTTGGCTGCGGCGGGGACCGGGACCGCACCAAAAGGCCCTTGATGGGGGAAATCGCCGGCCGACTGGCCGACCGGGTGGTGGTGACCTCGGACAACCCGCGCAGCGAACCGCCCATGCGGATCATCGACGACATCCTTCCCGGACTGCGACGCGCGGCCGCCGAGGACCGCTTTGTGGTGGAACCCGATCGGTTTTCGGCCATTGACCAGGCCCTGAGCCTGGCCGGCCGGGGCGACACGGTCCTCATCGCCGGCAAGGGACACGAAAATTATCAGGTCCTGGCCGATCGGACCATCGCCTTCGATGACCGCCAGGCGGTGCGCCAGACTTCGGCCCAAAAAGCGGCCAGGGCCGTCGCGGAGACGCCTCCATGAGCCGCCCCTTCTCCATGAACGGCGGGGATTCGCACCCCCAGCCCTGGAGCGGCCAGGACCTCATCAGGGCCACCGGCGCGCGGCGGGTGTGCGGAGATCCCGGCCTGACCTTCAGCGCCATCGGCATCGATTCGCGCACCCTCGCGGCCGGGGAAGTCTTCGTCGCCCTTCAGGGTGAACATCACGACGGCCACCGTTTTGCCCCCCGGGTGGCGGGGGCCGGGGGCCGCGGGCTTATCGTAGCGCACCAGCGGCTGGAAGCCCTTCCGGTGGCGGACTGGGACGCCGCCGGAGTGTTGTGCCTGGCGGTGGACGACACCCTGTCGGCCCTGGGGGATCTGGCCCGCTTTCACCGGGACCGCAACCCGGCCCGGGTGGTGGCCATCACCGGCTCCAACGGCAAGACCACCACCCGGGCCATGACCGCCGCCGTGCTGGGCCGACGCCATGCGGTGGCCGCCACCCGGGGCAACTTCAACAACGCCGTGGGTCTGCCCCTGAGCCTTTTCGCCCTGAGCCCGGCCCACCGCTGGGCCGTCTTCGAGATCGGCATGAACCACCCTGGAGAAATCGACCGCCTGGCCTGGATCTGCCGCCCGGATCTGGGTGTCATCACCAACATCGGGCCGGCCCATCTCGAAGGTCTGGGCAGCCTCGAGGCGGTGCGCGACGCCAAAGGAGAGCTTCTGGACCATCTCGGCCCCTCGGGGCTGGCCGTGCTCAACGCCGACGATCCGCTGGTGATGCAGCTGGCGGCGCGGGCCGAAGGGCCCCGCCTGCTATTCGGCACCCATCCTCAGGCGGCGGTGCGGGCCGAAAAAATCGTCGTCCAATCCGGCCGGGTGCGCTTCGACCTGGTTCTTCCCGGCCAGTACCAAACGGTCCGTCTGGCGATGGCGGCCCCCTTCATGGTGGCCAACGCCCTGGCCGCCGCGGCGGTGGGCTGGCAGGCCGGCCTGGATGCCGGAGAGATCGGCGCCGCCCTGGAGGCCTTCCAGCCGGTAACCGGCCGCCTGGTGCGGCAGGAAACCGCCCGGGGGGTCACCCTCATTGACGACACCTACAACGCCAACCCGGCTTCGGTCACCGCGGCCCTGGAGGCCCTGGCCCCCGCGGGACGCAAGGGACGCGCCGTGCTGGTTCTGGGGGACATGCGCGAGCTCGGCGCCGCCGCCGCCGCCTTGCACCGCCAGGTGGGCGAGCGGGCCGCGGCCGCGGGGCTGGACCAGCTCTGGATCGCCGGCGAGATGGCCGCCGAAGTGGCCGCCGGCGCCCGCCGGGGCGGCATGGCCGCCCATCGGATCCGGGTGGCGCGCAAGGATGATATCGCAGACGCACTGGCCGGGTGGCTGGCGCCCGGGGATCTGGTGCTCGTCAAGGGATCCCGGGCCATGCGGATGGAAACCGTGGTGGCGGCCCTGAACGCACGCTTGAAGGAGTAAAAGGTCCAATGCTCTACCACTTCTTATATCCGCTGCATACGACCTTCTCGGCCTTCAACGTCTTTCGCTACATCACCTTTCGGACCATCTACGCCAGTCTGACGGCCTTTTTGATCTGCTTCCTTCTGGGCCCCTGGGTCATCCGCCGCATGAGCGAACTGCAAATCGGCCAGTTCATCCGGGAGGAGGGCCCCCAGAGCCACCGCAAGAAGGCCGGCACCCCCACCATGGGCGGCACTCTGATCATCTTCGCCATCGTGGCCTCCACCCTGATCTGGGGCAACCTGGGCAACCCCTTCGTCTGGATCGCCCTGCTGAGCTGCGTCGGATTCGCCCTGATCGGATTCGTGGACGATTACCTCATGCAGATCAAGAAGCGCAACCTGGGCCTCACCGCCCGGGGCAAGTTCACCCTTCAGGTGCTGCTCTCTTTGCTGGTGGGGCTTCTGGTCTTTGTGTGCCCGGATTTTTCCAGCCGCCTGACGGTGCCCTTTTTCAAGCAGTTCAGCCCGGACCTGGGATGGGGCTACGTCCTGTTTGCGGCCCTGGTGATCACGGCCACCTCCAACGCCGTCAACCTCACCGATGGCCTGGACGGCCTGGCCATCGGTCCGACGGTCATCGCTGCGGCCGCCTACATGTTTTTCGCCTATGTGGCCGGCCACGTGCGCATGGCCGAGTATCTGCAGATCAGTTACGTGCCGGGCAGCGGCGAAATCACGGTCTTTTGCGGCGCGGTGGCCGGCGCCGGTCTCGGTTTCCTGTGGTTCAACAGCTACCCGGCCCAGATCTTCATGGGAGACGTGGGATCCCTGCCGCTGGGGGCCGCCCTGGGCACGGTGGCGGTGATCACCAAACAGGAGATCCTGCTCTTTCTGGTAGGGGGACTGTTCGTCATCGAAGCCCTCTCGGTGATTTTCCAGGTGGGGTTTTTCAAGGCCACCCGGGGCCGGCGGATCTTTCGCATGGCGCCACTCCATCATCATTTCGAGCTCAAGGGGTGGCCCGAACCGAAGGTTATCGTCCGGTTCTGGATCATCGCCATCGCCCTGGCCCTGATGTCCCTGAGTACCTTAAAGCTACGCTGAAGGCATCGGAGAACCGCAACGGTGGACCTATCCGGCAAACAGATCCTGGTAGTGGGAGCGGCCCGCTCCGGCGCGGCCGTGGCCCGCTTCGCCCGGCGGCGAGGGGCCTGGGTGACCCTCAGCGACCATGCGCCGGAAGCCTGCCTGGGAACGGTGCCGGCCGAACTGGCGGCCCTGGGGGTCCGCCTCGAGCTGGGCGGTCACCGCCTTGCGACCTTCACCGGCGCCGACCTGGTGGTGGTCAGCCCCGGAGTCCCCCACACCATCGCCCCCCTGGAAGCCGCCCGCCGCCACGGCGTGCCGGTGATGGGCGAACTGGAGCTGGCCTCGCGCTTCGTGGAGGCCCCCATGGTGGCCGTCACCGGCACCAACGGCAAAACCACCGTCACCCGCATGATCGGCGACATGCTGGAAGCCGCGGGCCGGCGCGTCTTCGTGGGGGGCAACATCGGCGCTCCGCTCATCGGGCATGTGGACGCGGGGGCCGCAGCGGACCTGGTGGTGGTGGAGGTGAGCAGCTTCCAGTTGGACACCTGTGACACCTTCCACCCCCGGGTGGCGGTGCTGCTCAACATCAGCCCCGATCATCTGGACCGCTACAGTGATCTTGAGGCCTACACGGCCGCCAAGGGCCTCATCTTCCGGCGCCAGAACGCCGCGGACGTGGCCGTGCTCAACGGGGACGATCCCCGGGTACGGGCCATGGCCGAAACCATCCAGGCCACCCCGGTCTGGTTTTCAGGGCGGCCGGCGACGGCGGCCGGGGCCGACATCACCGCATCCAATCTGGTTTTCAACGGTTTCCGGGGGACTCGGGCCGGCTTCAACGGCCAGCGCCTGGACCTGTCGGCCCTGCGCCTGCTCGGCCCCCACAACCGGGCCAACGTCGCCGCCGCCGCGCTGGCGGCCCGCCTGGCGGGCGCGGACCCGACAGCCATCGGGGCGGCCTTGGCCGCCTTCAAGCCCCTTCCCCACCGGCTCATGCCGGTGGGAGAAATCGCCGGGGTGCGCTACGTGGACGATTCCAAGGCCACCAACATCGACGCGGTGG
>CALJLV010000187.1 GCA_937982505.1 uncultured Desulfobacteraceae bacterium
AGGGGATTGATTCAGCCCCTGGTGGGAAAATCGGCCTTTGGGAAAAAATGATCCACATGCAAAGGAGGAGGCGACATGCTGAAACGTATCCTGTTGGTCGTTATGGCCCTTTCGCTGCTCCTGGGCGGCACGGCCGCCGCGGAGATGAAAGCCCTGCGCCTGGCCCTGGCCTCGGACCCGGAGACCCTTGACATCCAGCAGCAGCTCTCGGGCAACATGCTCGAGTTCTCCCACTGGGTCTTCGATCCGCTGGTCCGCTACGCCCAGGACATGTCCTTCGAGCCGCGCCTGGCCCACAAGTGGGAGCAGATCGATCCCCAGACCATGCGCTTTCATCTGGTCAAAGGAGTCAAATTCCACTCGGGCAACCCCTTCACGGCCAAGGACGTGGTCTTTACCGTCAACCGCATGAAGCAGAGCGTGGATTTCAAGGGACTCTTCGAGGCCTTCGAGACCCCGGTGATCGTGGACGACTACACCGTGGACATCAAGACCAACAAGCCCTATTCCCTGGTTCTGAACATGGCCACCTACATCTTTCCGCTGGACAGCGTCTTTTATACCGGCACCGACGACAAGGGCCAGCCCAAGGACGCCGTGGTCAAGGCGGGCTATTCCTTTGCCAACGAGACCCTGCCCAGCGGCACCGGCCCCTTCCGCTGCACCTTCCGCGAGCACGGCGTGCGCATGGTCCTGGATCGCAACCCCGACTACTGGGACAAGACATCGCCCGGCAACATCGGCAAGATCATCCTGACGCCCATCAAGGAGGAGGCCACCCGCGTGGCGGCCCTGCTCTCCGGAGACGTGGATTTCATCTATCCGGTCCCGCCCCAGGATTTCGAGCGCATCGACAAGGATCCCAAGGTCGATCTGGTCACCTACACCGGCGGGCGCATCATCACGGTGCAGATGAACCAGAACCGGATCGCGGCCTTCAAGGACCCGCGGGTGCGCCAGGCCATCAACCTGGCCACCAACAACGTGGGCATCGCCGACAAGATCATGAAGGGCACCGCCACCCCGGCCGGCCAGCTCAGCCCCAAGGGCTATGCGGGCTATAGCGAGGCTTTGGCGCCCCAGTTCGACCTGGCCAAGGCCCAGGCCCTGATGAAGGCGGCGGGATACGAAAAGGGCTTCGAGGCGAGCATGATCGCCCCCAACAACCGCTACGTCAACGACGAGAAGATCGCCGAGGCCTTTGCCGCCATGATGGCCAAGATCAACATCAAGGTGAATCTGAAGACCATGCCCAAGGCCCAGTACTGGGACGAGTTCGACAAACAGGTGGCCGACTTCCAGATGGTCGGCTGGCATTCGGACACCGAGGATTCGGGCAACTTCTACGAGTTTCTGGCCATGTGCCCCAACAAGGAGACCGGCTACGGCCAGTACAACTCGGGCAACTACTGCAACCCCGAGGTGGACCGTCTCACCCTGGCCTGCCAGACCGAGACCGACCTGGCCAAACGCACCGCCATGCTCCAGCAGATCGAAAAGATCCTCTACGACGAGGCCTTCTGCGTCTACTTCCACTGGCAGAACCACTCCTACGGCGCGGTCAAGGGGCTGGACGTGAAGCCCATCGTCAACGTGATGAACTTTCCCTACATCGGAGACCTGGTCTGGAAGTAGCGCCGGTCCGGATGTGATGGCCTAACCCGTTGCGGCTGCCGGTCCGGCCTGCCGGCAGCCGCACAATTTGACCCCGGGTCCCACTTCGGTCCTGGATGCGTGCCGCAATCCCATGTTTGCCTTCATCGTCCGACGTGTTCTGCAGGCCATCGTGGTGATGGGGGTCATCGCCTTCATCGGCTTTTCGGTGCAGCACAGCATCGGCGACCCGGTGCGCGACATGGTGGGCGAGCGCGTCTCGCTGGCCGAGCGCGAGGCCATCCGCGACCAACTGGGCCTCAACGATCCGGTGCCGATCCAGTTCGGCCGCTTCTGCTGGAAGGCCCTGCACGGAGACCTGGGGATTTCCTACTTTCACAAGCGCCCGGCGCTGGACGTCATCCTCTCCAAGGCCCCGGCGACCCTGGAGCTGGTCTTCGGGGCCACGGTGATCATCCTCGTCTTCTGCTTTCCGGTGGGCATCTACACCGCCATCCGGCCCCGCGCCTGGCTCTCGCGCTTCGTGATGGCCGTGAGCACCGTGGGCGTGGCGGTGCCGGTCTTTCTGACCGCCATCGTGCTCATCTACATCTTCGGCGTCGAGCTGCGCTGGCTGCCCACCTACGGCCGGGGCGAAACCGTGGCCCTCGGCGGCTGGGACACGGGGCTGCTCACCGCCGACGGGCTGCTGCATCTGATCCTGCCCAGCGTGGCGCTGTCGTCCATCATGCTGCCCCTGTACATCCGCCTGATCCGCTCGGAGATGATGGAGGTGCTCGAGACCGAGTACATCAAGTTCGCCTGGGCCAAGGGGCTGAGCCGCTGGCGGATCTGGCTGCTGCATGCCTTTAAAAACACCCTACTGCCGGTAATCACGGTCTTCGGGGTGGAGATCGGGATCCTCTTCGCCTTCACCCTGCTCACCGAGACGGTGTTCCAGTGGCAGGGGATGGGCTTCATGTTCCTCGAGGCCGTGGAGCGCTCGGACACCGCCCTGCTGGTGGCCTACCTGGTGGTGGTAGGAGTGATGTTCGTGGTGATCAACACCCTCGTGGACATCTGCTACGGGCTGGTCAATCCCATGGTGCGCGTGGCGGGAAATCCATGAACGCCTGGCGACGGTTGCGCAAGTCCTACTTCCTTTACAGCTTCCGGCGCGATCCGGTGGCCCTGGCGAGCTTCGCCATCTTCTTTTTCCTCGTGCTGGTGAGCCTCTTCGCCCCCGTCATCGCCCCCCACAACCCCTACGACACGAGCACCATCGATGTCATGGACGCCGAGATTCCGCCCGCGTGGATGGCGGGCGGCGACGCGCGCTTCTGGCTGGGCACCGACATCCAGGGCCGCGATCTTTACTCCACCATGCTCTACGGGCTGCGCACCTCGGTGGCCATCGGCATCGGAGCGGTCCTGTTCCAGGGGATCCTGGGCATCGTGGTGGGACTGACGGCGGGATACGCCGGCGGCCGGGTGGACAGCTTTCTGATGCGCGTGGCCGACATCCAGTTTTCCATCCCCTATCTCATCGTGGCCATCATCACCAGCGCCATCTTCCAGCTGGCCTTCGGGCTGGGGCGCTTCGAGCAGCTGGCCATGCCGCTGCTGATCGTGATCATCGGCATTTCCGAGTGGCCCAAGTACGCTCGCACCGTTCGCGCCTCGGTGCTGGGAGAAAAGCAGAAGGAATACGTGGAGGCGGCCCGGGTCATTGGGTTGAACCCGGCGCGGATCATGTACCGCCACATCCTGCCCAACACCCTGACCCCGGTGCTGGTGATCTCCACCATCCAGGTGGCCCAGGCGGTGATGAGCGAGGCGGCCCTCTCCTTTCTGGGGCTGGGCATGCCGGTGACCAAGCCGTCCCTGGGCTCGTTGATCAAGGCCGGGTTCCAGTACGTGTTTTCCGGCTCCTGGTGGATCACCACCTTCCCGGGGATGTTGCTGGTGACCTTCACCCTGGTGGTGATTCTGTTCGGCGACTGGCTGCGCGATGTACTCAACCCCAAGTTGTACAAGGGGTGAATCGGGAAGGGTCGGTTCGGGATGAATAATGACTAATTCGGCACTCCCAATTTGATGGTGATCGAAGACAGGCCATGACGCATCTTCTGGAGGTCGAAAATCTGAACGTCAGGTTCGCCCTGCGCTTCGGCGACCTGACCGCCATCGACGGCATCAGCTTCCACCTCGACCGCAAGGAGAAGCTCGGCATCGTGGGCGAGAGCGGGGCCGGCAAGTCGGTGACCGGCTTTGCCATCATCAACCTGCTGAGCAAGCCGGGCTACATCGCCGGGGGGCGGATCCGCTTCGAGGGACGCGAGATCCACCGGCTCTCGGCCGAGGCGCTGCGCCAGATCCGGGGCAACCGCATCAGCATGATCTTCCAGGATCCCATGATGACCCTCAACCCGGTACTCACCATCGGCACCCAGATGGTGGAGACGGTGCGGGCCCACCGGCGGGTGAGCAAGGCCGAAGCCCGCACCCTGGCTCTGGAAAAGCTCCAAAAGGTCTATATCCCGTCGCCCGAAAAGCGCCTGGACCAGTACCCCCACGAGATGTCCGGCGGGATGCGCCAGCGCATCGTCATCGCCATCGCCCTGCTCACCGACCCGGCCCTGATCATCGCCGACGAGCCCACCACGGCCCTGGACGTGACCATCCAGGCCGGGATCATGGAGCTGCTCGGCGAACTGTGCGCGACCGAAGAGATGGGCCTGATCCTCATCACCCACGATCTGGCGGTGGTCTCCCAGGTCACCGAGCGCATCGCCGTGATGTATGCCGGCCAGATCATCGAGACCGGCTCCACGGCCGAGATCGTGGCCCGCCCGCGCCACCCCTACACCATCGGATTGATCAATTCGCTGCCGGGCACGCGCCGGGCCGGCAGCCGTCTGGAACAGATCCCGGGAATGATGCCGGTCCTGACCGCCATCCCGGAAGGATGCGCCTTTCATCCGCGCTGTTTTCTGGCGGCGCCGGAATGCCGCGCCGCCCGGCCCGATCTGACGCCTGTCAACGGCGCCCGCCAATGGGCCGCCTGCCATCGCCTGGATCAGACCGCGCAGCCCAATCTCCTGAAAGACTCGACGAGCCGGCCATGACCGACCATGCCCCCCTGCTTTCGATTCGCCACCTGGTCAAGCACTTCGATATTTCGGGAAGCTTTCTGGATCAGCTCACCCTGGAAGGCGGCCGGGTGCGCCGGCGGCGCACCACGGTCAAGGCCGTCAATGACGTCAACTTCGAGATCCGGCGCGGCGAGACCCTCAGCGTGGTGGGCGAAAGCGGGTGCGGCAAGTCCACCCTGGCGCGCACCGTCATCGGCCTCTACCGGCCCAACCGCGGCGAAATCCGCTACGCCAGTGAGCGTATCGACCATCTTAGCCCCCGCCAGATGCTCCCCTTTCGGCGCCGGATGCAAATGATCTTCCAGGATCCTTACGCCTCGCTGAACCCGCGCATGACCGTGGCCCGGACCCTGGAAGAGCCGGTGATTTTCCACAACCCGGGGATGAGCGCCGCCGCGGCGGCCGAGAAGGTGGCCGACGTAATGCGCCAGGTGGGAGTGGATCCCAAGTGGGCCGAACGGTATCCTCACGAGTTTTCCGGCGGCC
>CALJLV010000188.1 GCA_937982505.1 uncultured Desulfobacteraceae bacterium
TCATTCCGGGCTTGACCCGGAATCCATGTTCATCGGAACGAGACGGCGGAAGCCGGTTCGGAATTTTCCAAAGCGGTCGACACCATCATGGCAAAACCGGGCACGGCCTTGGCCGGCGACAGTGCCGAAGCCTGAACACTGTCTCGCGAGCGCCTTCTTCTTACCCAAACCGGCTCAAAGCACTTTTGGGTAAAACAGGGCGGCATATGCCGGGCATGGAAAACCGGGTAAATGTCGGGTATGGAAAATCTCTTGGCTGTTGGGCTTTGGGCATTTTGGGTTGTATGAAATCCAAAAATATTATATTTTAACAGACATGAAATCCGAAAATATTATAATCAGAGAGTTAATGGGAGCGATCCACGATCGGCTCTTCGAAGGCAAGGCTATCATTCTGCTCGGCCCGCGCCAGTCCGGTAAAACGACGCTGATCAAGGCCGTGCTGGAAAACACCGGGCAGCCTTACCTGTTGCTCAATGCCGACGAACCGGATGTGCGAGAGCTGCTGGACAACCCGACCTCCACCCGGCTGCGCACCATCATCGGCCGCCACAAGATATTTTGTGTCGACGAGGCCCAGCGCATCGCCAATATCGGACTGACGCTGAAGCTGGTGATCGATCAGATCCCGGAGGTCCAGGTGGTTGCCACCGGATCGTCCGCCCTGGAACTCAACGCCAGCATTGCCGAGCCGCTGACCGGTCGCAAATACGAATTTGCCCTTTATCCTTTGTCCTTTGCCGAGCTTGCCGCGCACCACGGTCTTTTGGAGGAACGCCGCTACCTGGAGCAGCGCTTGGTGTACGGGAGCTATCCCGAGGTGGCAACCCGGCCTGAGCGCGCCCGGGAACTGGTCAAGCTGCTGGCCGAAAGCTATTTATTCAAGGACCTGTTGCTGCTTGAGGGCGTTAAGAAGCCTCCGCTGTTGGAAAAACTGGTCAAGGCCCTGGCGCTGCAAATAGGCAGCGAGGTCTCCTTCAATGAACTCGCTGAACTCACCGGCGCCGATGCCCATACGGTGGAGCGCTACATCGACTTGCTGGAAAAAGCTTTCGTGTTGTTTCGCCTGCCGGCCTTCAGCCGCAACGTGCGCAACGAGATCAAGAAAGGAAAGAAAATCTACTTTTCTGACAACGGCATCCGCAACGCCGCTATCGGTAATTTTCTCCCGCTGGCCAGCCGCACCGACACCGGAGCGCTATGGGAAAACTACCTGGCGGCGGAGAGACGCAAATTATGCGCCAACCGAGGCGTGTCAGCGGCGGCCTATTTTTGGCGCACCACCCAACAGCAGGAAATCGACTACATCGAGAAGCGCGACCAGCGCCTTGCGGCCTTCGAGTTCAAATGGAACCGGGCCAAAGCCGGTGCCACTTTCCCCAAAACCTTTACCGGCGCCTATCCCGACGCCGAAACCCGGGTGATTCATCCCGGCAACTTCGACCAGTTCCTCACCGCCGTCGAAAACAATTGGTAGGTCGGGTTTCCATTTCCGGCACAACCTCTGGAGGCCTCGTTGATACTGCTTGCATTTGCGGAGATTAGAGGCGATAAATTCCGCATATAATGCGGAGAATAAGAAATGACTACCTATGTATGGCAACATCCCGATTGGCCCTCTTGGCGATACGATGCAGCGCGGCTGGCAACGCCGCTGGCCCGGGTGCGGCATGACCAGGGGCGGCTGATCGGGCGGATGGAATCCCTCGGCTTCAAGTTGCGTGATGAGGCCTGGTTGACAACGCTCACCCGGGATGTGGTCAAGACCAGCCAGATTGAGGGCCAACGATTGGACACCGAACAGGTGCGCTCCTCCATTGCGCGCCGATTGGGGTTTGACATCGGCGCGCTGGCGCCGGCGGACCGTCATGTGGATGGTATTGTGGACGTGATGCTCGATGCGACCCGGCATTATGATCGTCCGTTGACCGGTGAGCGTTTGTGCGCCTGGCACGCGGCACTGTTTCCCACCGGTCGCAGCGGCCTGTCAAAGATCCGGGTCGGCACCTGGCGCAACGATAGCACCGGGCCGATGCAAATCGTGTCGGGACCTGTCGGCCGGCTGAAAGTGCATTACACAGCGCCTCCGGCGGATCGTTTGGAAGCGGAAATCGAGCGGTTTTTGGAATGGTTCGAGGGGACCGATCTGCTTGACGGGGTGCTGAAGGCGGGGCTGGCGCACCTCTGGCTGGTGACGCTGCACCCCTTTGACGACGGCAACGGCCGCATTGCCCGTGCGGTGGGCGATATGGCCTTGGCGCGTTCCGAGCAAACCGTGCAGCGGTTTTACAGCCTGTCCGCCCAGATACAAAAGGAGCGTTCCGGCTACTACGATATGTTGGAGCGTACCCAAAAGGGCACGATGGATGTGACCGACTGGCTGATGTGGTTCCTGGAATGCCTCCAGCGGGCGGTATCTCAAAGCCGGGAGATGTTGGCAGCCGTGCTGGACAAGGCGCGCTTCTGGGAACGTTTCGCCGCAAGCCCGATGAACGAAAGGCAGATCAAGGTGCTCAACCGCCTGCTTGATGGATTCGAAGGCAAGCTCACCACCGGCAAGTGGGCCAAGTTGGCCAAGTGCTCCCAGGACACGGCCTACCGCGACATCCTGGCCCTGATGGAAATGGGCGCCTTGTCAAAAGCCCAAGGCGCGGGCCGCGGGACGCATTACGAAATACGCATCGATACAGAATGAATGTCGGGTATGGGAAGATCGGAAGAGCACACGTCTGAACTCCAGTCACGTCAGTCAATCT
>CALJLV010000189.1 GCA_937982505.1 uncultured Desulfobacteraceae bacterium
ACGAGGTTGACTGACGTGACTGGAGTTCAGACGTGTGCTCTTCCGATCTGTTCCCCATGGATTCGCCTGTGCCCTTGCAATGCCTGAGGTGTTGAAATTCAATTACAAGGTAATCGGCGAGAAACTTGACATCCTGATAAGATACTTGAGGTTCGAAGACGTTGGTGAGTTCGCAGTAGCCATAGAAGATCTGATGATCGTGGGAGAGGCTCCGAGAAAGCTATCTGAAATCGGAATCAGAGAAGAGGATCTCGACGGACTCGTCGATTCCTCGCTCTCTTCGCCAATAGCGAAACTGAATCCGGCAAAAATTGGCAGAGAAGAACTGAGAGAGATATTCGAGCATATTCTTCAGTGAGGTGGATAAATTGAATAAGGATGAGATTCAAGAACTTCAAAGAAAGGCAAGAAAGGTGAGGGCTCTGGTAATCGAAATGATCGGCCGCCTAGGCGTTGGCCATATAGGTGGAGCTTTGTCGATCGTCGATGCACTTACGGTCCTTTACTTCAGAGTGATGCAAGTTAGGCCAGAAGAACCTTCGTGGCCGGAAAGAGATCACTTCGTTCTCTCGAAGGGCCATGGTGGACCGGGCCTGTATGCCGTACTGGCCGAGAGAGGATTCTTCTCTACTGACCTCCTCTGGACTCTGAATAAGCCCGAAACACTATTACCTTCCCACTGTGACAGACTGAGAACCCCGGGAATAGATATGACGGCCGGCTCGCTTGGCCAGGGATTCTCTGCGGCAGTAGGTATTGCAATAGCCAAAAAGATCTCGAGGAACCCTTCAAGGGTCTTCACGATAATTGGCGATGGTGAGAGCCAGGAAGGTCAGATCTGGGAAGCTGCGATGCTCGCTTCTCATAGAAAACTGGATAATCTAATTGCGATGCAGGATTACAACAGAATGCAGATCGACGGAAATATCTCTGACGTAAATGGACTTGAACCTCTAGAAGACAAGTGGCGGGCCTTCGGCTGGAATGCGACTTCGAGCCGCTCCTCTCGGCCCGCGCGGGCCGAGATCCGGTAAACGCGCGCAAGGTCGTCGCCGCCGCCGGCGCCGATCAGTTCGGAATAATGGAACTCGTGGCCCCGCAGTCGGCGCCCCGGCCCGCCGAAGAGGGTCTCGCGGGTCAAAACGGCCTCGCGGTAGCCCAGAGAGCGCAGCCTCGGGGTCATGCGGGTGGCCAGGGGAAAGCAGCCCGTCATCTCGTGTCGCCGCTGTTCGGCATCCTCCAGTTCCCGGCACAGGTACATGAAGCCGCCGCACTCGCCGTAGATCGGCATGCCGGCCCGACTGGCGGCCAGGACCTGGCGCCGCAGGGAGCGGTTGCGCTGCAGATCGGCGGCGTAAAGCTCGGGATACCCGCCGCCGAAATAGAGCCCGTCCAAATCCGCCGGCAGATGGGGGTCGCCAAGGGGCGAGAAAGGGACGATGCGGGCCCCGTTGGCCTCCAGCAGCTCGATGTTCTCCGGGTAATAGAAGCAAAAGGCGCGGTCCCGCGCCACGCCGATACGCACCGTGGCCTGAACCGCGGCGTGCGGCGCACCCACCTCCAGCCCGGCCAGCGGACTCAATCCGTCCAGCAGAGCGTCCAGGTCGCATCCGGCCGCCACGGCACGGGCCAGACGCGAGAGCGCTTGTTCGTCCAGGGGGCGGTCCTCGTCGGTCACCAGCCCCAGATGGCGTTCGGGCATGGCGATGCCATCGTCGCGCCCCAGGGCGCCGAGGCAGGGCATGGCCACGCACCCCTCCAGGGCCTGGCGCAGATGGTCGAGGTGCCGCGCACCGCCCACGCGGTTGAAGAGCACTCCGGCAAACACCACCCCGGGATCGAAGCGTTCGAAGCCCTGGACCAGGGCCGCCGCGCTGCGGGCCATGCGGCGCGCATCGACCACCAGCAGCACCGGCAGCCCCAGCCATTTGGCCATCTGGGCGGTGGACCCGGCCTCGCTGCGGCCATCGAACCCGTCGAAGAGCCCCATGACGCCTTCGACCACGGCCACGTCGGCCGCGGCGGCCTGGCGGGCGAAAATCCGGTGATTGGTATCACGGTCGAGCATCCATCCGTCCAGGTTGCGGCTGGCATGACCGCAGGCCCGCCGGTGGTGTCCCGGATCGATGAAATCCGGTCCCACCTTGAAGGGCGCCACCTTCAATCCCCGAAGGCGCAGGGCCGCCATCAGCCCCAGGGCCACGGTGGTCTTGCCGCTGCCGCTGTGGGGGGCCGCCACCACCAAGGCGCGCGGGCCAAAGCCAGAAGGGTCGCTGGACATGCCGGTCGTCTCCGTTATCGCTCAGAAAGGCACCATAACGGCGGTTAGCCTATGCGCCGGGGCCGGGGATGTCAACGGCCGGCTTGACAACGCCGGCCCGGATCGGCTATCGCTACGGTCCACAACAGGCCAAGCCTGTCGGTGTCGGAAGGCGGGCTCGAACCCGAGCCGGTCGCCGACAAAGAGGGAAACCGGTTCAAATCCGGTGCGGTCCCGCCGCTGTGCGTGGGGACGCCGGTCGCAACAGGCCACTGTGCCGCAGGAAGTTTTCGAAGCGGCATGGGAAGGCGCGGTCCGAGCGGATGATCCACAAGCCAGAAGACCTGCCGACAGACTTTTCTCCCCCCGTGGCGATGGTAAAGCCCCGGGCCGATGCGACATCGGCGCCGGGGCTTTTTTTCTGTCCACCGGGAGGTTCCCCCGTGCCCTGCGCCATGTCCGCCATCCTGCCCTCTGCCATGCGTGCCGTGGTGCTCCAGGAACCCGGCCGCCTCAGGGCGGCCGTTCTGCCCTGCCCTTCCTGTCCTGCGGGGGGGGTGGTCGTGCGGGTGCAGGCCTGCGGGGTATGCCGCAGCGATCTCAAAATGGCCGCCGAAGGGCATCGGGCCCTGGTCTATCCGCGCGTTCCAGGGCATGAGGCCGCCGGCACGGTGGCCGCCAGCCGCAGTCCGGCCTTCAAGATCGGAGACCGGGTCACCGTGGCCCCCGGGCTGCGCTGCGGCCGCTGTCCTCACTGCCGTCGCGGGGCCGATCAGCGCTGCGAGAGCCGCGACATCATCGGCTTCAGCCTGGACGGGGGGTTCGCCGAGTATCTGGCCGTGCCGCTGCAAGGCGAACCACGCGGCGCCCTGGTCCCTCTTCCCGAATGCCTGGAATTTGCCGGGGCCGCCCTGGCCGAGCCCTTGGCCTGCTGCCTCAACGCCCAATCGCGGGTCTCGCTGGGAGCCGGGGATCGGGTGCTGGTGGTGGGGGCCGGGATCCTGGGGCTGCTGCACCTGGTCCTGGCCCGCCGGAGCGGGGCGGCTTCGATCTGGGTGGTCGAACCGCGGGCCGGCCGGCGCGACCTGGCCCTGGCCCTGGGCGCCGATCTGGCCTTCGACCCGTCCGCCCTCAGGGATCTGCCCCGTTCCAGCCGGGATGTGCTGATCATGGCCGCTGGCCCGGTGGCTCTCGCCGGGCCCCTGGCGGCCGGCCTGGCCCGCGGCGGCCGGATCTGCCTTTTCTCCGGGCCGGGGCCGGGTTCTGCCGGACTGCCGGACGCGGCGGCCATCCATTACCAGGAGCTTCTCGTCAGCGGCAGCTACGGCTGCGCCCAAGGGCACATTCGCCGGGCGGTGGGCCTCCTGGCCGAGGGCCGGGTGCCCATCGACCGGCTCGTTACCGGCCGCATCCGACTGGCCGACCTGCCCGCCTATCTCACCGCCGGCCCCGGCCCGGCGGATCTGAAAACCGTGGTGGAGATCTGACGATGGTCCACGATCCCTTGAAACCCTTCGGCGCCCTCATCGGCCGGCTCCTGGCGGGAAGCGATCTGTCCCGTGAAGAAGCCGCCGCGGCCTTTGCCGAAATCCTCGGAGACCGTCAATCCGAGATCCATCAGGGAGCCTTCCTGGCCGCCCTCACGGCCAAGGGGCCGACGCCCGATGAGATCGCCGGGGCCTGGGCCGCCATCCTCGACCGAGACACCGTGACCGTCGCCGTCGCCGCAGATCCGCCCCTGGTCGACAACTGCGGCACCGGCATGGACGGGGCGGGCACCTTCAACATCTCCACCGCGGCGGCCATCGTGGCGGCCGCCGGCGGCTGCCGCCTGGCGCGCCACGGTGCCCGGGCCGTCTCCTCGGCCTGCGGCACGGTGGACGTCTGCCAGGCCCTGGGAGTGGACGTCGATTGTCCGGTCCAGACGGTCTGCGACAGCATCGAAAAGGCGGGGATCGGCCTTTTCAACGCCATGAGCCCCCGGGTTCACCCCGGCGCCCTGGGCCGCATCCTGTCGCGCCTGCGTTTCGGCAGCATCCTGAACATCGCCGCTTCGCTGGCCAACCCGGCCCGCCCGACCCTGGCAGTCCGGGGCGTCTACCGCCCGGAGCTGGTCCTTCCCATCGCCCGGGCCATGCGGTCCATCGGCTACCGGCGGGCCCTGGTCTTTCACGGCCGCCTGCCGGACGGTCGCGGCATGGACGAACTGGCACCGGCGGGGGACAACACGACGGCTGAACTGCACGCGGACGGACGCATCACGACCAGGCGGGTCGATCCGGCCCGCCTGGGCTTGAGCGGCGGCGACCCGCAATTGCTGTCCGGGAGCGGCGTGGCCGCCGCCGAGGCCCGGTCGCTGGTCCGTCTGATCGGCGGAAGGGAAAACGGCATCCGCCGGGAAGCGGTCTGCCTCAATGCGGCGGCCATCTTGTACATCTCCGATCGGGTGGCCGACCTGGCCGAGGGCGTGGCCCTTGCTTCCCGGCTGATCGAGGACGGCCGCGTCCTGGCGGCCCTGGAGCGTTGGGTCGCCGCCCAGCAGACCGAGGCCGGCGCCGGCAAAGAACGATTTCAATCCCTTGTCTGTGCGGCGATGTCGCATCCCAACGGTTCTCTTCAAGGAGGAAACGGATGACCGATTTGCATGCCCTGATCAGGAAAATCGAACCGGCCTCGGCCGAATGGCAGGCCAAGGCCGAGGCGCGCACCGCCAGTCTGGTGATGCCGCCCCGGGCCCTGGGACGGCTGCACCCTATCGCCGAACGGCTCTGCGCCATCCGCGGCAGCCTGAATCCTTCCATCCGCCGACGGGCCTTCATGGTCATGGCCGCCGATCACGGGGTGGTGGCCGAAGGGGTCAGCGCCTTTCCCCAGGCCGTCACCGGCGAGATGATCCGCTGCTTTCTGCGCGGCGGGGCCGGGATCAACGTGCTGGCGCGCCAGGCCGGCGCCGAGGTCTTCGTGGTGGACGCCGGGGTGGCGGCCGATATCGATCCCTCCGGGCTTCCCGGGGCCGACCGTCTGCGGGTGCACAAGGTCGCCCGGGGCACGGCCAACTTCGCCCAGGGACCGGCCATGGACCGCGATCAGGCCCGGCGTTCGATTCTGACCGGCTTCGAGGAGGCGAACCTCCTGCTGGACGCGGGCTACGAGATCCTGGGCACCGGCGACATGGGGATCGGCAACACCACCGCCTCGACGGCCATCGGCGTCGTTCTCACCGGAACCTCGATCGACCAGATGGTCGGCCGGGGCACCGGGATCGACGATGCCGGACTGGCGCGCAAACGGGCCGCCATCGATCGGGCAATCGCCCTCAACCGTCCCGACCCGGCCGACGGCCTGGACGTGCTGGCCAAGGTCGGCGGCTTCGAGATCGGCGCCATCGCCGGCCTGATCCTGGCCGGGGCGGCCCGCCGGCGACCGGTGGTCATCGACGGGCTCATCTCCACCGCCGGCGCCCTGGTGGCCCATGCCCTGTGCCCGGCCAGCGTCGATTATCTCTTCGCGGCCCACTGCGGCGCGGAACCGGGCCACCGGCGGATGCTGGACCGCCTGGGCCTGAACCCGATCCTCGATCTGGGCTTGCGCCTGGGCGAAGGCACCGGCGGGGCCCTGGCCCTGCATATCATGGACGGGGCCCTGCGCATCTTCGGCGAGATGCTCACCTTCGCCGAGGCAGGGGTTTCAGAGGCGCACTGATGATGGGGGCGGCGCTGGATTCCCGAACCGCACCCCGGTTGAGCCATCAGTGGGAGAGGGTCAGGGCTTCGACGACCCCGTGGCACTTGCAGGCGGTGGCCAACAGCACCGGTCCCGGGGCGGTTTGGATCCGGGCCAGCGCCGCCTGCAGGCCGGAGGGCCGAAATCCGCCTACCCCTGGGGCCAATTGGCGGCTGCGCACCACGACCGGCGTAAATCCGGGAATCTCCAGCCGGGCCAGGTGGCGCCACATCACCCGGGGCCGCGGCTGGCCGGTTACGCTGCAGATACGCTCCGGTTCCGGGCAGTCATCCGGGCAGAGAAAGTCGGCGTTGCTCACATAGAGCTGACCCTCTTGGCCGCGCAGGGGATTGGGAACCTGGCAGAGCAGGGCCTCGGGAACCGGCAGGCGCCGGACCGGACCGCGCCGGGCCAGTTGGCGCCGCACCCATTCACCGGCCACATGCACCGGCACCGCTGGCACGATCCAGTCGGCGGCTTCGGCCAGCTGCGGGATCCCGTCAAGATAGGCGAGGGCTTCGGCGGCGATGAAGCCGCCCCGGGGCCCTTCGAGGACCAAACCCGGTGGCCGGTCACGGTCCACCACAACGATCTCCGCCTCCGGCCGGCGCCGCCGAAGCCGTTCCCAGGCCAGCCGCCCGAAGCGTCCCGCACCGAGAATCAGGAATCGGCCCGAGCGGCCGGAATCCCCTGCGGCGGCCCCTTGCCGGGGCCGATGTTGCGTTCGGGGTTTCATGGCCGCTCAGTGTCGAAGCATCCGATCCGCTTGTCAAGCCCTCTGGCCGCATGCTAAGGAAGCCGCATGCCGCCGGCCCCCAACCATGCTCAACTCATTTTGGCCTCCGCTTCGCCGCGGCGCCGCTACCTGCTGCAAAAGGCCGGGCTGCGCGTCACGGTGATCCCCAGCACGGTGGATGAGCGCCAGGGGCCGGCCGCGCCGCCCTCAGCGCACGTCCGCCACCTTGCCGAGGCCAAAGCCCTGGAGGTCGCCCAGCGCCATCCGCAGGCCTGGGTGATCGGCGCCGACACGGTGGTGGTCATTGAAGGGCGCATCCTGGGCAAACCGGCCGGCGTGGACCAGGCCCGCCGCATGCTCGAGCGGCTCAGCGGGCAGAAACACCTGGTTCATACCGGCTATGCCATCCGCTGTCTGGCGCGCGGCCGGCACATCAGCGCCACGGTGACCACCGAAGTCGAATTCAAGCGCCTCTTGCCGGCGGAAATCGAGTGGTACCTGCAAACCGGCGAGCCCTTCGACAAGGCCGGCGCCTACGCGATTCAGGGCATCGGCACCTTCCTGGTGCGGCGCATCGACGGTTCCTATACCAACGTGGTGGGTCTGCCGGTCTGCGAGGTCATCGAAGTCTTGATCCGTGAGGGCGTCGTCAGTTATTCGGTCTGATCCGTCAGACCTCCTGGTGCCAACCCCATCGCAACCGCCGAGAGCCGAATCGATGTCCATCGCCCAAAACCTCAAAACGATTCGCACACGGATCCGCCAGGCCGCCGAAAACGCCGGCCGCGACCCGGCCGAGATCGAACTCGTGGCGGTCACCAAAACCCACCCGGCGTCCCTGGTCCGCCAGGCCTGGGAGTCCGGCGTCGCCGTGGCGGGGGAAAATTACATCCAGGAAGCCCGGGAAAAGATCGCGGCCCTGGCCGATTGCGGTCTGCGCTGGCATTTTATCGGACATCTCCAATCCAACAAGGCCCGGCAGGCCGTGGCGCACTTCGAGCTGATCCACAGCGTCGATTCACTCAAACTGGGCCATGAAATCGACAAGCAGGCCGGCCGGATCGGCAAGCCGCAGCCAATCCTGGTCCAGGTCAATATCAGCCGGGAAGCGACCAAGTCCGGCGCGACGCGCGAAGCAGCCCGGGAGCTGGTCGAGGCCCTGGGCCGGCTGCCGCACCTCCAGGTCCGCGGGCTGATGACCATGCCCCCCTTTTTCGACCAACCCGAGCGCGCCCGGCCCTATTTTGCGGCCCTGCGCGAACTGCGTGACCGGATCCGCGAGGCCGCCCCGCCCGGTGTGGTCATGGCGCATCTGTCCATGGGGATGACGGGCGACTTCGAAGCGGCCATCGCCGAAGGGGCCACCCTGGTGCGCATCGGTACGGCGATCTTCGGCCAAAGACGATGAGGGATCGGGCGCCGCAGACGGGCGCCCGCCGCAACCGGGTCCCGCACGCTTCTGGACACGGAGAGCTGACGATGGAATCGATCAAGACCGAAAAAGTGTTGCTGCACATCTGCTGCGGCCCCTGCGCCATCACCCCGGTGCAGGCCCTGCGCGCCGAAGGGGCCCTGGTGGTGGGGTTCTTCTACCGCCACAACATCCATCCCTTCACCGAGATGCAGCGCCGCGCCCAGACACTGGCCGACTACGCCGAGCGCATCGGCATGAAGGTGATCTTCCAGGAGGGCTACGACCTGGAAGGATTCATCCGCCGGGTGGTCTACCGCGAGACGCGCCGCTGCATGGTCTGCTACCACGAGCGGCTGCGGGCCACGGCCAGGCTGGCCCGCGCCAGCCGTTTCGATGCTTTTACCACCACGCTTCTCTACAGCAAGTTTCAGCGACACGAACTGATCCGTGAAATCGGCGAATCGGTGGGCCGCGAGATCGGGATCCCCTTTGCCTACCGCGACTTTCGCAGCGGCTGGCAGGAGGGGGTCGAGACCTCCAGGCGCCTGGGCATGTATCGCCAGCCGTACTGCGGCTGCATTTACAGCGAAAAGGAGCGCTACGCCCATGAAGGCGCGGCCGGCCGGCGCCCGGCGGCCGAGGACCGGTCCCATGTCGGCGCCGGCGACCGGGCTTTCGCGGACTGACCTTTCGACTTCGCGCTCATGTTCGCCAATTTCCTCTACTTCATCGTCGTACTGCTGATCTTCAGCACCTACCAGCCGCCCGAGCACCCGCTCCTTACCGCCGGCCAGGCCGTGGCGGGGGCCGTCGGCCTGGCCGTGTTCTTTGCCGCCTGGGCCCATCTGTCCTTCGCCCGCCTGGGCCGAAGCCTCGAGCGCCTGGGGCCGGCGGCCGCCGACCTGCGCCACGCGGCCCTGGTCACCCGCCTTTGCGTGCTGGCGGTGGTCCTGTTCGCGGTAAACGTCTACGGGCTGAATCTGCCCGCCTACCTGGCCCTCCTGCCCGGCCTGCGCGCCCTGCCCACCCTCCAGGCCCTGATCTTCGTGGGTCTCTTCATCGCTTATCTGGCCCTCGTTTGGACTGCGGGGCATGCGACCTACGAACGGATCCAGCGCAGCGGAGCGTCGCGCCGCGGCTACGTGACCGCCAATATCGCTTTCGGGATTCCGGTGATCCTGCCGTGGCTGGCCTTGTCGGCCGTGGCGGACCTCATCGCGGCGCTTCCCTTCGAGGCGCCGAGGCGCTGGCTTGCCACGCCTGCCGGAGAGCTGGTCTATTTTCTCTTCTTTCTGGCCCTGGTGGCCGTCTTCGGTCCGGCCATGATCCGCCGTTTCTGGGGCTGCCGTTCCCTGGCCCAGGGGCCGGCGCGGCGGCGCATCGCCGCCGTCTGCCAGCGCGCCGGAATGCGCTTTGCCGACATTCTGGACTGGCCCCTGATGGAAGGACGGATGATCACGGCCGGAATCATGGGGCTGGTGCGCCGCTTTCGCTATATCCTGGTGACCCGGGCCCTGCTCGTCCACCTCGAGCCCGAGGAACTCGAACAGGTGATCGCCCACGAGATCGGGCATGTCCAGCGCCATCATCTGCTCTTTTACCTGCTGCTGCTCAGCGGCTATCTGGTGCTGGCCTACGCCACTTTCGATCTGGCCCTGTTCGCCGTCCTCTCCGGCCGTCCCCTGGCGTGGCTGGCGCACAGCGGGGATCCGGCCCGCCTGGCCGCGCTGCTGCTCAACGGGGCGGCGGTGCTCCTCTTTCTGCTCTACTTCCGCTTCATTTTCGGCTACTTCATGCGCAACTTCGAACGCCAGGCCGACCTCTACGTCTACCGGCTCTATGACGACGCGCGTCCGCTCGTGGCCACCCTGGCCAAGATTTCCGCCGCCAGCCGCACCGCCCCGGAAAAACCCAACTGGCATCATTTCTCCATCCGCCAGCGCATCGACTACCTGCTGCGCTGCCAGGCCGATCCGCGCTGGATCAACCGCCACGAACGCAAGGTGCGACGCAGTCTGGCAGTCTACTGCGCGGTTCTGGCCCTGGTGGGCGCCCTGGCCTGGCAGCTCCATTTCGGCGCGGCCGGCCGCCGTCTCAATCAGCATTTCCTGGAGCGCATCGTCCGTGCCGAGCTGGTGCGCGATCCGCACCAGCCCCGGCTTCTGGTCCTGCTGGGCGACCTGCACTATCAGCATCAGCGCCTGGAACAGGCCGCTGCGGCCTACGAAGAGGCCCTGGCCCGGGATCCACGCCATCCGCGGGCCCTCAACAACCTCGCCTGGCTCTACGCCACTGGCCCCGCGCCCGGCCTGCGCCGCCCGGGCCGCGCGCTTGAGCTGGCCCTGCGCGCGGTGGCGGCCGATCCGGCCCCCCATGTCCTGGACACCCTGGCGGAAAGCTACCATGCCGCCGGACGAAGCGCCGAGGCCCAGGCCGCGGGCCGCCGCGCCCTGGCGGCCGCCGTCGAGGCGGGCCAGGATCGGGACTATTACGAGCGCCAGATGGAAAAATTCGGCGGGATGGCGCAGCACGGTGCGCCCTGAGACACAGGGCCCGGCGACGGGCCGCGGGACCCGGGCATTGGTCCCCCTTGACCCGCGGCGCGCTTTCAAATGGTCACCTTGCGCACCTGGATCAGGTCCAGCAGTCCGGTGAAGATCTTTCCGATCCCATCCTGGCGCAGGGTAGTCATGCCATCCGCGATGGCCTGGGCGCGGATTTGCTCCATGGGTTTGGCGTTCTGGATGAGTTTTTTCATGGGCGCGGTGCCCATGAGCAGTTCGTGAACCCCGCAGCGGCCGCGATAGCCGCTGTTGCTGCAGTGCTCGCAGCCCACGGGCCGGTACAGCTGCAAGTCGTCGCTCAGGGGCAGTGCCAGATGCCGGTTGAAGGCCGTCGGTCCGCCGTACTCGCGCACCAGTTCCTCGTAATCCTCCTGGGCCGGCCGGTAGGCCTCCTTGCAGTGCTTGCAGAGGGTGCGCGCCAGGCGCTGGGCCAGGATCCCCAGGATGGCGTCGGCGAAATTGAAGGGATCCATCCCCATGTCCAGCAGTCGGGTGATGCTTTCCGGAGCGCTGTTGGTGTGCAGGGTGGAAAAGACCAGATGGCCGGTCAAAGAGGCCTCGATGCCGATGGCGGTGGTCTCCTTGTCGCGCATTTCACCCACCATGATCACGTCCGGATCGGCGCGCAGGAAGGAGCGCATGGCCAGGGAAAAATCGAAGCCGATCTTGGGCTGGACCTGCACCTGGCGCAGGCCGCGCTGGGTGATCTCCACCGGGTCCTCGGCGGTCCAGATCTTGGTCTCGGTCTTGTTGATGAACCCCAGGGCCGAGTGCAAGGTGGTGGTCTTGCCCGAGCCGGTGGGGCCGCAGACGAAAATCAGACCGTAGGGCTGATTGACGATGCCGGCGAATTTCTCGTAATTCTGGGGAGTCAGCCCTATTTTGTCCAGAGGGATGGGCTCCCCGGCGGCCAGAAGCCGCATCACCACGTCTTCCATCCCTCCCTGGGTGGGCACGGTGGCCACCCGCAGTTCCAGATCCAGTCCGCTGTACTTCTTGAAGCGGATCTTGCCGTCCTGGGGCTTGCGCCGCTCGGCGATGTCCAGATCGCTCATGATCTTGATGCGCGAAACGATGGCGTTGCGAAAGGCGAAGGGAATGGTCTGGTAGACCTGACAGGCCCCGTCGATGCGAAATCGCACCACGGTGTTCTGTTTGCCGGCATAGGGCTCGATGTGAATGTCCGAAGCGCCCCGGTGGTAGGCGTCGATGATCATCTTGTTGACCAGCTGGACCACGGCGCTGTCTTCCTCGCCCACCCCGGTTTCGGCCTCTTCGATCTCGATCTCCTCGGCCCCGAGCTGGCTGAGGATCTCGTCCATGGAGGCCAGCTCCTTCTCGTCCTGGGTGAACAGCAAGATGTACTGTTCGATGTCTTCGCGCAGCGCCACGGCGAAGCTGACCTGCTGGCCGGCAAAGAGCATCCGGATGTTGTCGACCCGCTGCAGATCGTGGGGATTGTCGATGGCCACCAGGACCCTGCCCTCTTCGACCCGCAGCGGCACGAAGGCGTTGCTCTTCATGAAGGGGACCTTGACCCTGGCCAGCAGTTCCCCCGGGATGGGGGCGTTCTTGTTGTAGTCGACGAAAGGGGCCTTGTAGAACCGGCTCAGGGATTTGCCGATTTCCGGCTTGGGAACCTTGAAATCGGCCATGAGGATCTTCTCGATGGGTTCGCGCCGCTGGCGGGCATCGGCCACGGCCTTTTCCAGCTCTTTGCCGGTGAGGATGTGGTTTTCAAGGATGTAGTCGAACTTGGTGGGCCGGGTGCGCGCCATGCGCTTCTGGTTGTACAGCGCGATGCCCAGGATCTTGGCCAGTTCCTGCACGGCCCATTCGTCCTGTTCGACAAAGCGCTCCCCCCCGCCGGTGCGGTTGATCAGCTGGATGGCGCCCAGGAGGAACTGTTTGTAGATCACCGGGCAGACCAGCACGGCATGGGTGCGGAATCCGGTGCGCTCGTCCCAGCGGCGGTCGAACCTGAGCTGGGGGTCGATGGCTTTCAGAACACCTTCGTCATAGGCGTCGGCGATGTTGACGAGCCGCTGTTTAAAGGCGGCATAGCCCGACAGGCTGTCGGCCGTGATGGGCACCCGGATCTCGGCCACCTCGTCGCCGGATTTGAAGCGCGACACCAGTTCGCGACGCTTGCCGTCCACCACGTAGATGGTGATGCGCTGCGCTTCGAACAGGCCGGTGATGTCATCCTTGAGATCGATGAGAATCTCGTCGAGATTCTTGGCGGCGTAAATCTTGTTGCAGATCTCCTGGAGCCGGGTGCGGTACTCCACCTCGGACTGGAGTGTTCGAACGTCCTCGTTGGGATTGCCGACAGGGGCCGCGGTCTGGGACGGGGGCGCCGTCATGCAGGGACCTCCTCGTGGAGCAGGCGGCCTTTGCCATCCGGGAAGATGGTCCGCCGAAGCGTGGTCTGCGGCGGCAGCCGGCAGGCAATGACCACCGCCCGTTCACTTTCAGTCTGGGGAAGGGGCCCGGTGTGGGCGCCGATAATGGCGATGGATCTTTCGAACGCCGCCGCCGACCAGGATGACCCCCATCACGTAAAAGCAAAACCGGATAAAACCGGCGATGGCCGCAAAGCTTTCGATCTCTTCAATGCGGGGCATGACCTGGGGGATGCGAAAGAAGACACCGATTCCCGCCGCCAGCAGGGCGATTCCCCAGACAAGCTGAAACGTGGCGTTGTGGTTTTTCATCTCCTGCCTGGCGCAGAAAAGTGTTCCGGCACACGGATCGTCAAGCACGGACCCTAACGCAAACCCGGCGCCGCTGTCAATGCGCCGCGCCCGCCGGCGCGCGACCCCGTCCAGGTTTGGCGATCCGCCCTGCAAGGGATTTTTCCCGGTTCATAGGCTCCGCCCGCCGGTGCCCTTGACTGCAGATCCCTCGTCGTGAACGGTGACATTCGGCAAGAACAGCCGCGGAGGCCCTTACGTTGACGGGGCCTTGCCCGCCGGCGTCCTGCGGGTCCTGGGACCGGCGGCCGGCAAGGGCCGTCAGGGGGTGCACGGCCCCTGGAAGCTGCCGCGCTCCTTGAGTCTCACCGTCACCGGAACCCCCAGGCGTTCATGCAGGTGGTCGGCCACGGCCAGCATCCGCTTTTCCAGCATCTTGATCTCGTCGGAAAAGAGCCGATCGTCGACGCCGATCCAGACCTCGAGGATCTGGCGGCCCTGCTGGCGGTTGACGAAGACCCGCTGCCGGTCGGGGGAAAACCCCAGGGCCGCGGCCATGTGGGCCTGCACCTGGTCGCGGTGCAGCTTGACCCCCCGCAGCACCAGCAGCTGATCGGTGCGCCCTTCGAGCCAGGCGATGCGCACCCCCGGAGTGCCGCAGGCGCAGGGCGCCACCAGGAGCCGGGACCGGTCTCCGGTGCGAAAGCGGATCAGCGGCATGGCCCGGGCCGTGAGGGTGGTGAGCACCAGTTCCCCGTCCGCCCCTGCCGGCAGGCGCTCGCCGCTGGCGGGATCGACGATCTCGGGCAAGAAGTGCGCGTCATGAACGTGCAGTCCGTCGTGGGCGGCGCATTCGTAGGCCAGGGCCGGACCGGGCACCTCCGCCAGGCCGTAATGGACCCAGGTGGCCACGTGGAGCTTTTCCTCCAGCATCCGGCGGTGGGCCGGAGCCGCCGGCTCTCCCACCAGGATCAGGGTCTTGAGGGACAGCTGGCTGGGGTTCATCTGGGCCGCGTGCAGGTGCTCGGCGATCTGCTGGGCATAGGCCGGGGTGGTCACCAGCACGCTGATCCGGTAGTCGCGCAGCACCATGAGCTGTTTTTCGCACGAAAGCAGCGAATTGGGCACCACACTGGCCTCCAGGGCCTCGGCCCCGCCCTTGTAGTCCCGGCCCCAGTCGTTGAGTCCCGGATCCAGGCTGATCTGCAGAATGTCGTCGCAGGTCACCCCGGCGGCCCCCAGGCTCTGCGCCACCATTTCGGTCCAGTGTTTCAGGTCCTGGGCCGTGTAGCCGCTCACCGAGGGATTCAAGGTGGTGCCCGGCGCGGTGTGAATGCGCACGATGTCCCGCAGCGGCACGGCGAAAAGCCCGTACGGGTAGTTTTCGCCGAGATGCGCGCGGGTCATGAAGGGCAACCGGTCGAGGTTGTCCAGGGTCTCCACGGCCGACGGATCGACGCCGTTGCGCCGCATCCGCTGCCGGTGAAAGGGGACGCTGCGAAAAGCGCGGTTCAGGGTGCTCTGAAGACGCTCGAACTGGCGCTGGATCCGTTCGTCAAGGTCACCGGAAGACATGGCTCATTCCCTCCCCTCGTAAAACCCCTCGTAATCCTTGCCCAGATAGGCCCGCTTGACCTCCACGTCGTTGAGCAGCTCCCGGGCCGGCCCCTCGAGCACCACCCGGCCGTTTTCGAACACATAGCCGCGGTCGGCGATCTGCAGCGCGGCCCGGGCATTCTGCTCCACCAGCAGAATGGTCAGTCCCTCGGCGCGCAGCTGCACCAGGGTGCCGAGGATCCGGTCCACCAGCATGGGGGCCAGCCCCATGGAAGGCTCATCCAGCAGGAGCAGCCGTGGTCGGGCCATGAGGGCCCGGCCGATGGCCAGCATCTGCTGCTCTCCACCGGAGAGGGTGCCGGCGGGCTGGTGGCGCCGCTCGGCCAGAACCGGGAACAGTTCCAGCACCCGTTCGAGGGTTTGCCGGGCTTCGGCGCCGCGGGATCGGCGGTAGAGGGTATAGGCCCCCAGCTGGAGGTTGTCCATCACCGCCAGGCTGCCGAAGATCAGCCGGCCCTCGGGCACCAGGCCGATCCCGCGGCGTACGATGCCGGGCGCATCCAGGCCCTGGAGGGACTCCCCCTGGAACACGATCCGGCCCTGCCACCCGCCCAGCAGGCCGCTGACGGCGCCCAGCAGGGTGCTTTTGCCGGCCCCGTTGGCGCCGATGAGGCTGATCAGTTCCCCCTGGCGCACCGAGAGGCTGACCCCTTTGATGGCCATGATACCGCCGTAGAAGCATTTGAGGTTGCGAATGGTCAGCATGCCGGTCCCATTGCGAAAATCGCGGGCGTCAGGGCCTCAAGGCCCTGCGCAAGCGATCGAGAAACTCCCTGCGCGGCATCTGCCGCGCACCGAAGCGGACCAGGTGGGCAGTGGTCACCTGGCAGTCGATCAGTGAAAATCCCATGGCCTCCAGATGGCGCACCAGATGGACCAGCCCGGCCTTGGAGGCGTCGCTCTCCCGGTGGAACATCGATTCGCCGAAGAAACAGCGCCCCAGGGCCACCCCGTAGAGGCCGCCCGCCAGACGCCCCTCCCGCCAGACCTCCAGCGAATGGGCATAGCCGGCCTGGTGCAGCCGGATGTAGGCCGAAATCATCTCGGGCACCAGCCAGGTACCGCTCTGGCGCCGATCGGCCGCACAGGCGTGGATCACCGCGACGAAGGCCTGGTCCAGGGTGAACCGGAACCGGCCGCGGTTCAGGACGCGCCGCAGCGAGCGGGGCACGTGGAGCGATCCGGGCAGCAAGACCAGGCGCGGATCGGGGGACCACCACAGGATCGGCTCCCCGGGCGCATACCAGGGAAAAATCCCGTTGCGGTAGGCCAGCAGAAGGCGCTCCAGCCCCAGGTCGCCGCCGACGGCCAGCAATCCCTCGGGCAGCGCGTGCTCCACCGGCGGAAACCGCAGACGTTCATCAAGCCAGGCGACCGGCACGTGGCGCTCCTTTGCCCGGGGCCGCCGGATCCCGCCATGGAACCGTTTGCGCAGCCGGCTGGGCTGGGGTATCATAGCGGCGATGGCATCCACCCGCAACGGCTCGGCCTTGTCCGGGCGCCACAGGATCGGCTCCTCTTACCATGCGCGTCGCCTTCGTGCACTATCATCTCAGGCCCGGCGGGGTCGCCACCGTAATCCGCCGCCAGGCAGAGGCCCTTCGCGGCGCGGCCGACACCCTGCTGCTCACCGGCGAGCCGCCCGGGCAGCCCTTTCCCGGCCCGGTGGTCCACGTGCCGGCCCTGGCTTACGACCTGCGGCGTGATCCCCACTGGAGCGCCGAAGGCCTTGCCGAAGCCATGCGCCGGGCCGTCCTGGACCACTGGCCGGCCGGATGCGACCTGTTTCACGTTCACAACCCCACCCTGGCCAAGAACCGCCTGCTCCTCGACGCCCTGCGCCGGCTCGGGGATCGGGGACAGCGCCTCCTTTTGCAGATTCACGACTTTGCCGAGGACGGGCGGCCCGAGGTCTACCCCAGAGACCCCTACCCCGCCGATTGCCACTATGCCGTTCTCAACCGCCGCGATTTGGACCTGCTCGGCCGGGCCGGGCTGCGAACCGAAGGCCTTCATCTGCTCCCCAACCAGGTGCAGCCCCCGGCGCCGCCCGCCCCTCGGACCGCATGGGCCGATCATATCTTATACCCGGTTCGCGCCATCCGCCGCAAGAACATCGGCGAGGCGCTGCTGTGGTCCTGTTTTCTGCCCCCCGGAACGGTTCTGGCGGTCACCCTGGGGCCTCACAGCCCCGCGGACCAGGGCCCTTACCGCTTCTGGCAGGCCCTGGCCGGCCGCCACCGCCTGGCAGTGCGCTTCGAGGCCGGCCGGCGAGGGGATTTCACCCGTCTGGTGCAAACGGCCCGCTTTCTCATCACCACCAGCGTCAACGAGGGGTTCGGGTTCGCCTTTGCCGAGCCCTGGCCTTCGGGAAAGCTGCTCTGGGGCCGGCGGCTTGCCGTGTGCGACGATTTTGCCGCCGACGGCCTGCGTTTGGACCATCTCTATCCGGCGCTGCAGGTGCCCACGCAATGGCTCGACCTCGGGTACTGGCGACGGGTCTGGATGCAGGCCTGGACCCACTCGCGGACCGCCTTTGGGCGCCCGCCGGACCGGCAGCCGGCCCAAGCGCGATTTCAATCCCTGGCCCAGGCCCGCACCGTGGATCTGGGGCTGCTGGACGAGCGCCTACAGGCCGAGGTGGTGGTGCGCTGCCGGCATTCGCCGGCGGATCGATCCGCCCTGGTGCGCCTCAACCCGTTCCTGGCCCGTGCCGGAGAGGTGCCGGACCGCCGCGCGCTGATCCGCGACAATGCCGCGGCCGTGGCCAGAAGCTACGGCCTGGAGGCCGACCGGCGCCGCCTCCTGGCGGCCTACCGCCGCTCCTGCCGTGCGGTGGTCCAGCGAATCGACCGCCGCCAGCTGCTGGACGGCTTTCTCGATTCTTGCGCCTTCAGCCTGCTGCGATGGGGAACATGGATCGACTGAAGCGCGTCCTGGACCGCTGGCCGTTCACCCCCCTGGCCCCCCGGCCCACCGGGCTGGCGCCCGCCGGAGGCCTGCCTTCCCCGCCGCAGGCGATCCTCTTCGATGTCTACGGGACCCTGCTCGTCAGCAGTGCCGGCGACATTTCGACCAATGCCGGTGTTGGCCGAAAGGCCGCGGATCCGCCCCGCCGGAGCGCCCTGGCGGAACTCGAACAAGCGCCGGCGGGGATCGCGGGGCGTCTGAAGGATCTGATCGCGGCCTGGCACGCCTCCCAGCGCAGGGCCGGCATCGACGTGCCGGAAGTGCGGATCGACCGGATCTGGATGACCCTTTTGGCCGGTCAAAGCCGGCGGCAGGCCCGCGAGGCGGCCCTGATATGGGAACTGACCGTCAACCCGGTCTGGCCCATGCCCGGGGCCTCGGCCGTCCTGGATACCGCCCGCCGGGCGGGTCTGGTTCTGGGACTGGTCTCCAACGCCCAGTTTTTTACCCCTTTGATCCTGGAACACCTTTTCAAAGGATCCCTGGAGGCACTGGGATTCGCCCCCCGCCTGCGTATTTTTTCGTATCGGCTCGGCCGGGCCAAGCCATCGCCGGTGCTCTTCACGACGGCGGCCCAGGCGCTCGCCGAACTCGGCATCCAGCCGGCCGCCACCCTCTATGTGGGCAACGACATGCTCAACGACGTCTGGGCCGCGACCCGGGCCGGCTTCCAGACGGCACTGTTTGCCGGCGATGCCCGTTCGCTTCGCCTGCGACGCGACGACGGGCGATGCGCCGGCCTGACCCCGGATCTGGTGATCACCGACCTGACCCAACTCCCGAACCATTTTCCCGCAATCGCCGAGGACTCTGGACCATGACCCCTGAAGGCACCTCCCACGCCGCAAAGTTCGTTTACCAGCCGGGACTGAACCCGGAAATCGATGCCTGGTTCACCGCCTTTTTCATCGAAAACCACCTGGACCATCTCTCCTACCCGGACCTGGCGGCCAGCCCGGAGCAGACCCGCTTCATGGTCTACACCGAGACCGAGGAGCGTTACTATCCCTGCTCGGAACGGATGTTCGCCGCCATCATGGACCGCACCCAGTCGGCCTTCCTGCAAAAGAGTTACAACGCCGTACTCCAGCGCCTTCTGGCCATGGTCGAAACCCAGATCGAAGACGAACGCGAGCGCGAGTTTCTCGACGCCTTGATCATCACCAAGTTCAAGCATGAAACCCGCGATGAAATCATGATCCCGTCACGGGTGGAAAAACGGCTGTTGAAAATCTTCATCCGTCGCACCCAGATCGAAGACCCTTTCCGACGCGATAAGACAATCCGTAACCGGCGCGCCGCGGCGGTGCTGGCCAACCCGGCCTTTCGCGCGGCCCTGGACCATGTCGATTCCCATGAAATCGCCGCTCCCCTGGACAATCTGAGCACCATCAAGCAGATGGCCGACGCCCTGCAGCTGCGCCGTCTGCTGTGCGCCACGGCCCAGCGCCACCTGTGGGAATCCGAGGCCGGCAACAGCTTGAACACGCCCGAGGTAGTGGCCCTGTGCCGCCGGCCCATTTCCGGAAACGGGGTGGACGCTTTTTTCGACATGGTGGGAGTGCGCCCGGACGGACAGGCCCCCATGCCCCGGGCGGGACAAAGGATCCTCTGGCTGGCCGACGAAGCCGGCGAGATCATGATGGACCTGGCCGTCATCCGCCACCTGGTGGCCCTGGGTCACAAGGTGATCGTGGCCTTCAAGGGCGGCCCCCTCTTCACCAAGGCCGACGTTCAAGACACCCGTGAGGACCCGGCCCTGCGCGCCGCCCTCTCGGGCGCCTTCTTCATCGAGGACGACAAGGTGAGCAAGAACGACCTGGTACGCATGCTGCGCAGCGACTACGCCATCTTTTTCATCAGCGACGGCACCACCGAAAGTCTCAACCTGCTGCTGGTCTCGACCACCTTTGCGCGTGCTTTCAAGGAGGTCAATGCGGTGGTCTCCCGCGGAGCGGACCAGAAACGGCGCCTCTTCGAGACCCATTTCCGCTTCACCCGGGATCTGTTCAACCTCCGCGTCGGCATCGACGGCGGGCTGGTCATCGACTACAAGCCCCACCATCCGTCGGCGATCAAGTTTTCCCATGCCGATCTGGAAGCCAAGGCGCAGCGCATCATCGATCAGATGGCCGAGGCCAAACGGGAAGGCAGCACGGTGATGTTCTACAGCGGCATCATCGGTTCGATCCCCGGCAAGATCGACGTGGCCAAGCGGATCATGTCGACCTTCATCGGGTACCTGAGCGAGCAGAGCGCCCAGACCTTCATCATCAATCCCAGTGAATACTACGAGCCGGGCATGGACGCCGACGATCTGATGTACATGTGGGAAATCGTCCAGCGCAGCGGGTATATCGACATCTGGCGCTTCCAGAGCTCCGAGGACATCGCCAGGGCCTTCGCGCTGCTCGAACGCCAGATCCCCCCGGAATGGGTGGGCAAGGACGCCACCTACTCCACCGGCTGCACCAAAGAGATGAAGATCGCCCTGGACGTGCAGCACCAGAACCCGGAGATGCAGATCATCGGCCCGCCGGCGGAAAAATTCATGCGCCGCGGCGAGTACGGGGTCGGTCGCATGTACGACCGGCGCCTGGCGCCGGGCGTCCCCGGCGAGATGTGAAAGAGCGGTGCGGTTCTCGCCGTGCCGGGGCTTGCAAAGTCCAAAAATTTTCTTATAATCGGGGAGATCTATCAACCCGACGAACGCCGAATCGATGCCCGAAGACAACCAAGAGCCGCCCCCTTCTCTCCCCAAAGCCCGTAAACCCTGCGCGCCGCCGCTGACCGCGGCATCCTCCGGGCTCTCGACCGCTTTGGCCGGAGCCTTCGCCTCTGCCCGTTCCGGGCTGCGCACACCGGCGCCCGGGGCCCTGATCTCAGGATCCGAGTTGAAATGATAACCGAGTTTCTCGTCCTCTTTGTCCTTCTGTGCCTTTCCGGATTTTTTTCATCCGCCGAAACCGCCCTCTTTTCCATCAGCCGCACCCGGGCCCGGCTCCTGGCCAAGAGCGGCCTGCACAGCGACCGGCTCATCTGGAAGCTCAAGGAGGATCCCCACCGGCTGCTGACCACCATCCTGATCGGCAACAACCTGGTGAATATCGCCGCCTCGGCCCTGGCCACGGCCCTGGCCATCGAAGCCTTTCCCAACTACGCCATCGGTCTGGCCACCGGGGTCATGACTTTTTTGATCCTGGTCTTCGGAGAGGTTTTCCCCAAGTCCGTGGCCACCCGCAACAACCTGATGATCGCACGCCTGGCCATCGGCCCCCTCTACTGGCTGTCGCTGATCCTCTATCCGGTAATCCTGTTTCTGAACTTCATTCCCCGCATCTCGGGCAGGATCGACACGCCGCCCAGCGTCACGGAGGAAGAGCTCATGACCTTCGTGGAGGTGGGCGAGGAAGAGGGCAATATCCGGGAAGAGGAGCGCGAGCTGATCTCCAACATCTTCGAATTCGACGATACGGCCGCCTCGGAGATCATGACCCCCCGGGGAGACATGTTCGTGGTGGACGCCAACCGTGATCTGGATCTGCAGGCGGTCATCGAATCCGGATTTACCCGCATTCCGGTCATCGACGGCGACATCGATCATGTCGTCGGCATCCTCAACATCAAGGACCTCTTTCGCCGGCACGTGACCCACGACGGGGTGGTGGCGGTGCGCGAAATCATGAGCGAGCCCTACTTCGTTCCGGAGAACATCAAGCTCAACATGCTCCTGCAGCAGTTTCGCGAGCGCAAGCAGCACATCGCCATCGTCATCGACGAGTACGGCGGGGTTTCGGGCCTGATCACCCTGGAAGACGCCCTCGAGGAACTGGTGGGCGACATCACCGACGAAACCGACAAGGAAGAGCCGCACATCGTGTCGCTCCGGGACGATACCTGGATCGTGCTGGGCAAGGCGGACATCGAGGAGGTCAACGCCATGATCCCCATGCAGATCCCGGACACCCGGGACTACGACACCTTCACCGGATACGTGCTGTACCTCATCGGCCGCATGCCCGAGGAAAAGGAGACCCTGACCCTCGGGGACTGGGCCGTGACCGTCGACGAGATGGAAGGCACCCGCATCAACCGCTACATCGTGCGCCATCAGCCCATCCCCGTCACCCCGGCCGCGAATCTGGCCCCGGCCGGGGATGCCCCGAGCGCCTGAAGCGGCCGCCGCCCGGATGGACCCGAACACCCCGGGATCAAGAACCGCGCCGGCGCGCCGTCAGCCTTTGACCCGTTCCACGTACTGACCCGTACGGGTGTCGATGCGGATCTTTTCGCCGGCCTCGACAAAAGGCGGGACCTGGATCACCAGGCCGGTTTCGAGGGTCGCCGGCTTGCTGTCGCCCGAGGCCGTGTCCCCCTTGACCCAGGGATCGGCCTGCTCGATGCGCAGCTCCACGAAATTGGGCAAGGTCAGACCGATGGGCCGGCCGTCAAAGAAGAGGATGTTGCAGACGGTGTTCTCCTTGAGAAGCCCCTTGGCCTCACCGACGTGGTCGGGCGCCAGAAACTCCTGCTCGTAAGAGCTGGTGTTCATGAAACAGTAGTTGGTCCCGTCAAAATAGAGATACTCCATCTCGTGTTCTTCCAGATCGGCCTTGTTGAACTTCTCACCGGAGCGGAAGGTCCGGTCGAACTGGGCGCCGGTGACCATGTTCTTCAGCTTGCACTTGTAGAGGGCCTGGCCCTTGCCGGGCTTGACGAACTCGAACTGGGTCACGATGTAGGGATCGCCATCGATCTCGATCTTCAGCCCTTTTCGTAAATCTGCGCTTTCGTACATGAAACTGTGACTCCTGAATTTAAGAGGATAAAAAATGAGAACCGGTCAGCGACCCGTTCCCGGTGAATCGATCCCGGCCCGGCGCACCGCCGCCAGCATGTCCCGGACCTTGCGCGGATCCTTGCGGAAGCGCACGGGACGCCCATCGGCCCCCACCGCGTTGGTTCCCGTGCAGCTGTCCACGCCCCAGGGATTGACCTGTCGCAGGGCGGCATAGGCGTTATGCGGTCCGATGCCGCCGGCCAGAATCACCGGCAGCCGGCTTTGCTCCACCAGCCGGCGGGCCATCTGCCAGTCGCAGACGTGGCCGGTGATCCCCACGAAGCCGGACACGGGCTGGTCCGCCGCTGCGCATCCGTCCCCCAGGACGGTGTCGGTGAGAAAGATGTCGCTGACCGCGGCAAAGCGCTGTGCCAGTTCCAGGCTCGGCACCTGCCGGGCCCGGCCCGGGGCCCCGATGGGGATCGAACGCATGATCCGCATGCGCGGAAAGCTCCGCCGCACCTCGATCTGCAGCGCCACCAGGGCGTCCAGGCGCTGGGGCCCCGGTTCGTCCAGGGTCAGGGCTTCGCAAAAATGCACGATGTGAGGGCGATGCCGCTCCAGGGCCTCGAGCACGGCGTCCCGCTGGCTGAAGAGGGGGATCAGGCTGCTCACGGCCCCGGCGGCCCTCACGGCGGCGATGGTCTCGGCCACCCGGGCATTGGCCGGTCCCCCATCGGGCAGAAGGACCGACCCGATGTGATCCACTCCCAGAGCCACGAGCTGCCGGGCCTCGCACGGGTCTTGCACCTCGTAGATCTGGCAGATGTAGGGCGGCACCCGAATCACTCAAATCTTCCGCCTTATCGGTTGGTTGTCACGCCGGCAGGCGGATATTGGGGTTGACTTTTGGGCCGCTGTCTAACATATTCAGGACGTTTTCGCAAACCCCGAACAAGAAGCACCGGCCGCCGGCCCAGAGGACGGATCCATGATCCTGATCATTGATTTCGGTTCCCAGTTCAACCAGCTCATCGCCCGGCGGGTCCGCGAACTGCGCGTCTACTGCCAGATCGAACCGCCGGACATCTCCATCGACCAGATTCGGCGCCTGGCCCCGCAGGGAATCATCCTTTCGGGGGGCCCGGCCAGCATCTACGCAGCCGACAGTCCGCGCATGGATCCGGCCGTCTTCGAGCTGGGGGTGCCGGTCCTGGGAATCTGCTACGGCATGCAGTTCATGGTCGACGCCCTGGGCGGTCGGGTCGAAGGGGCCGCCAAGCGCGAATATGGACCGGCATCCCTCGAGGTGCTGCGGAGCGAAGGCCCGCTGGCCGCCGTGGCCTCCCCCACCCGATGCTGGATGAGCCATGGGGACCACATCGTCCGGATACCGGAAGGCTTCGAAATTCTGGCGAAAACCGAAAATTCACCCTTTGCCGTGATCCAGGAGCCGCAGCGCCGCCTCTACGCCCTGCAGTTTCACCCCGAGGTGGAGCACACCGCCAGGGGCCGGCAGATGCTGGCCAATTTCGTCCTGACGATCTGCGGCTGCCGGCGCCGCTGGACCATGAAATCCTTTGCCCGCGAGGCCGTGGACCGCATCCGCAACCAGGTGGGCGAGGGCCGTGTGATCCTGGGCCTCAGCGGCGGGGTCGACTCATCGGTGACCGCTCTGCTGATTCACCAGGCGATTGGGTCCCGGCTCACCTGCATCTTCGTGGACAACGGGCTGCTGCGGCACAACGAGGCCCGGCAGCTCAAGGCGACCTTCAAGGCGCACCTGAAGATCGACACCCGCTGCGTGAACGCCGGGCGCCAGTTTCTTTCGGCCCTGGCCGGTGTGGCCGATCCCGAACGCAAGCGCAAGATCATCGGCAAGCGCTTCATGGAGGTCTTCGAGGCCGAGGCCCGCAAGATCAGCGGGGCGCGCTTCCTGGCCCAGGGAACCCTCTATCCGGACGTCATCGAATCGCGTTCGGCCTTCGGCGGCCCCTCGGCGGTGATCAAGTCCCACCACAACGTGGGCGGCCTGCCCCGGCGCATGAAGCTCGAACTGGTGGAGCCGCTCAAGTACCTGTTCAAGGACGAAGTGCGCCGTCTGGGGCTGGCCCTGGGCCTGGACCCGGGGCTGGTCTGGCGCCAGCCCTTTCCCGGGCCGGGCCTGGCCATCCGCGTTCTGGGCGAAGTGACCCGGCCCCGATTGGAGATCCTGCGGGCCGCGGACGCCGTGCTCCTCGACGAGATCCGCCGCAGCGGCTACTACCGCAAACTCTGGCAGTCCTTCGCCGTGCTGCTGCCCATCAAGAGCGTGGGGATCATGGGCGACAGCCGCACTTATGAAAACATCCTCGCCGTCCGGGCGGTGACCAGCAAGGACGCCATGACGGCCGACTGGGCCCGGCTGCCCCACGCCCTGCTGGGGCGAATCGCCAACCGCATCATCAACGAGGTGCGCGGGGTCAACCGGGTGGTCTACGACATCAGCTCCAAGCCGCCCAGCACCATCGAATGGGAGTGAGGGGCCGCGCAAGGGACCGATCCGCCTGACCGGATGGGCCTCCAACCGGCTGCCACAATTGATCCAACGTGAACCGCGACGCCAACAAGAGCTTTACTTTCGATGCCGGCTTGCCGGAAGCGGAAACTCCCTACCGGGAGGGGCTCGCCGAGCTGCGCATCGACCGGCTGGGCCAGCGCATCACCCTCCTCAGCGTCCTGCTGCCGCTGTTGATCGTGGTGATGCTGGCCCTGGGCTATCTGGATCTCAAGCGCCGTGTGGCCGGATTTGAGGATACCGGCGCCGCCCGGGTGGAAGATCTGTCCGAGAGCCTCGAATCGCGCTTTTCCTCCCTGTCGGTGCGGGTGGCCCAGCTCGAGGAAAGCCTATCGCGCCGCCTGGCTGATCTGGACCGGCAACTTGCGGACCTGTCCGCCCGCATCGATCCTCTGGCGGCGGACCTCAAGCGACTCGAGGCGGTCAAGGCCGACCGGGACGCCGCCCAACAGGCCGTTGCCGCCCTCGAGCAGAAAGTCGCCCCTCTGGTCACGGAGCTGGCGGCCCAGGCGCTGGCCCTCAAGACCCTGGAGGAAAAGCTGGAAAACCGCGAAAAGGCCTTTCAGGCCGCGCTGGAGGCCGAAAGGAAGGACCGTGCCGAAATCAAAACGGCCCTGGGCGCCATGGCGGACCGGGTGGCGGCCGTCTCCCGGGAACTGGACCGGATCGGCCCGGCACAGCGGGAGATGGACGCCCAGGCCGCCCGTCTAACCCAGCTCGAAGCCGAACAGCAAAACCTGCAGAACGCCTGGCGCCGGGAACTGGAAAGCGTCCGCGGTCTGGTCCGGGCCAGGGGCGATGCCCTGGAACAGCGCCTGGAGCGGCTCACCCAGCGGCTGGTCCAGGCCGAACGACAGGCGGCCGCCGGCGCGCCTCCCCCGGCTGCCGTACCGGCCCCTCCGGCGCCTGCAAGCGCCGGCCCCGCCCAGACCCCTTCTTCCCGACTCCCCGTGACGGCCGGTCCGCCGCTGGAGCGGGTTCCGGAACCCGGGCAGATCATCGAAAAACCGCTCCGCTGAAGCTTTTGCCGGCGCCGGCGATCGTCTTCAGGCACCCGCGGATCGCTGGACCGGGGCGGCGCCGGCCGCGGCCGCCCAGTGGCGCTGCAGCCGCTCCAGGTCTTCGGGACAATCGATTTCAGGCGAATCGAACTCGGAGACCACCACCTTGATGCGGTATCCGTTTTCCAGCACCCGCAGCTGCTCGAGGTTTTCCAGGGCTTCCAGGCGGCCGCGGGGCAGGTGGCGGTAGACATCCAGAAACCGCCGGCGAAACCCGTAGACGCCCAGGTGTTTGTAGGCCGTAAAATCGGCTCCGGAACTGGCCGGCGGGCCAAACTGCAGAGCGAACTGATCCGCCCCGGCGGTGAAGCTCCAGTTCGCCTCGCGCACGAAGGGGATGGGGGCCCGGGAAAAATAGACGGCGAATCCGCGGTGGTCGAAGACCACCTTGACGTCCTTGGGATGGAAGATTTCGGCGCGGTCCTGAATCGCGAAAGCCAGGGTCGTCATTTCCAGGAGAGGATCCTGCACCAGAGGCGCCACCACCGCCTCGATGCTGCGCGGGTCCACCGCCGGCTGGTCGCCCTGGACGTTGACCACCACATCCGCCTCGGCCAGGCCCAGGCGGTCGGCCACCTCGCAGACGCGGTCGGTGCCGCTGCGGTGACGGGCGGCGGTCATCACCGCCGCGCCGCCGAAGGCCGCCACCGCGGCTTGAATGCGCTCATCGTCGGTGGCCACCACCACCCGGTCCACCCCGGCGGCCTGGGCAACCCGTTCGTAGACGTGCTGCACGAGCGGCTTGCCCGCGAAGCGGATCAGGGGTTTGCCGGCCAGACGGGTGCTGGCATAGCGACAGGGGATCACGGCAACGATTTGTGGCATGGCACGGCCCTTTCGGGTAAAAGAGGGGGTTTCCATCGGCGCTTTGCCCGCCCATCGTCAACTTCGCAGAAAGGTCGGCCGGTATGGACCCTCAACGCCTCGAACAATTGCTTTGCCAGGTGGCCCAGGGTGCCCTGACGCCCGCCCAGGCCGCCGCCGCCCTGGGCCGCCTGCCCTTCGAGGACATCGACTTTGCCCGCATCGATCACCACCGCAGCCTGCGCAAGGGGTTCCCGGAAGTCATTTTCGGCCAGGGCAAGACCAGCGAACAGGTGGATGCCATCCTGGAGCGCATGTGCGCCGAGGAACAGGTGGTGCTCGTCACCCGCCTCGACGCCGAAAAGGCCGAACGGCTCCGGGACCGCCATCCCCGGGCCGTCTACCACGCGGATGCCCGGATGCTCATCTGGCAGCGCGGCCCTATTCCCATCCAGGGCCGGGGGACCATTCTGGTCCTGGCCGCCGGCACCTCGGATTTGCCCGTGGCCCGGGAGGCGCAGCTCACGGCCGCGGCCATGGGCAACCGGGTCGACACCATTGTGGACGTGGGCGTGGCCGGAATCCATCGCCTGTTTGCCCACCGTGAGGCCATCCTGGCGGCCGCCGTCCTGGTGGTGGTGGCCGGCATGGAAGGCGCCCTGCCCAGCGTGGTGGCCGGCATGGTGGCCCGTCCCGTGATCGCCGTGCCCACCAGCGTCGGTTACGGCACCAGCTTCGGAGGCCTGACGGCCCTGCTGGCCATGCTCAACAGTTGCAGTTCCAATGTGGCGGTGGTCAACATCGACAACGGCTTCGGCGCCGGCTACATGGCCGCCGCCATCAACCGGCCCTGATCTTTCAAGGCCGGACGGCCCGGCAAAGGTCCCTATCCCGGGCATACCGCACCGCCCAGGTAGGCGGCCAGGACCTGGGGATGGCACTGGATCTGGCGCGGGGTGCCCTGGGCCAGCAGACGCCCCTGGTCCAGCACCACGATCCGGTCGCAGACCCGCATGGTCAATCCCATGTCATGTTCCACCAGCAGAACGGTGACCCCCCGTTCGCGGATCTGCAGAATCAGATCGCCCAGCCGTTCGGACTCCACCGCGTTGAGCCCGGCGGCCGGTTCGTCCAAGAGCAGCAGCCGGGGTTCGGCGGCCAGGGCCCGGGCGATCTCCAGCAGCCGCTGCCAGCCGAACGGCAGTTCACGGCTGGTGGTCATGGCCTGGCCGGCCAGACCGACGAATTCGAGCAGCCGCCAGGCGGCCTCGCGAGCCGCCCGCTCCTCCCGGCCGACCCAGGGCAGGCGGGTCATGGCGCCCAAAAATCCGCAGCGGGTGCGCACATGCCGGCCCACCAGGACGTTCTCCAGCACGCTCATGGAACCGAAAAGCTCCACGTTCTGGAAGGTCCGCGCGATGCCCTGGCGCACCCGCTCATGGCTCGGGCGCCCGTCGATGGCGCGCCCCTGGAAGCGGATCCCCCCCCGGTCAGGGCGGAAAACTCCCGAAACGAGGTTGAAAAGGGTCGTCTTGCCCGCCCCGTTGGGGCCGATCAGCCCGTGGATCCGGCCGGGAGCCACCTCGAAGGAGATGTCGGTCAGGGCCTGAACCCCGCCGAAGCACTTGAAGACCCCCTCCACCTCAAGGAGCGCTGGAGATGCCGGGCGCCTGGCGTCGCAATCGTTCATACGCATCGATCAGGCCGCGGGTGAGGCCCTGCGGCAGGAAAATCATCACCCCGATGAGGATCGCCCCGTAGACGATCATTTCAAAATCGGCGAAGGCGTGCAGCCACTCGGGCAACAGGGTCAGCAGGCCGGCCCCCAGCAGGGCGCCCCAGACGCTGGCCATCCCGCCGATCACCACCATCGTCACCAGACGCACCGAAACCATGAAATTGAAGGATTCCGGGCTGATGAATCCGATCAGGTGGGCGTACAGAAACCCGCCCAGGGCGGCCATGACGGCGCTCAGCACGAAGACCTGCAGCTTGAAGCGATGGGTGTCGACCCCCACGGCCCGGGCCGCCTGCTCGCTGTCGTGAATGGCGCGCAGGGCCCTTCCGACACGCGAATCGATCAGCCGCCGGCAAAGCAGCATGAACCCCAGGACCACGGTCCAGACCAGGAAGAAATAGCGCTGCGGATCGCTCAGATCGACGCCCCCCAGGGTCAGCGGCGGAATACCCACCAGACCCGAAGCGCCTCCGGTGAGGGCGCCCCCTTCGCGAAAGACGATAAAGACGATCATCCCGAATCCCAGGGTCCCCATGCCCAGGTAGTAGCCCGAAAGGCGCAAGGTGGGCAACCCCACCAGCCAGGCCACGGCGGCCGCCAGGGCCAGGGCCACCGCCAGGGCCGGCCAGGGAGACCACTGGCAGTGGACCGTGAGCACGCCGCTGGCATAGGCCCCCAGCCCGTAGAAGGCGGCATGCCCCAGCGAGATCTGCCCGGCGTAGCCCATGAGCATGTTCAGCCCCAGGGCCAGGAGGGTATTGATGCCGATGAAGATCAGCACCTGCAGGGCATAGAAGTTGTCCACCAGCAGGCCGGTGAGGACAACGGCGGCGGCAAGGACCAGGTAGGGCAGCAGGGGTTTCAGCGACATTTAGAACCGTTGAATCTTGGCCGCCCCAAGAAGACCGGCGGGCTTGAGGTACAAGATTAGCAGCAGGAGGATGAAGGCGATGGCGTCCTTGTACCCGGAGGAAAAGAGGCCCACCCCGGCCGATTCGAGGATCCCGAGCAGGAATCCCCCCATCAGGGCTCCCCACAGGCTGCCCAGTCCTCCGAGCATGGCGGCGCAGAACCCCTTGAGGCCCAGCATGGTCCCCATGTCGTAGCTGCACATGGTGATGGGGGCGATGATCACCCCGGCCACGGCCCCGGTGCCGGTGCTCAACATGAAAGCCAGCAGGTTCATGCGGCCGGTGGGAATCCCGATGAGCCGGGCCGCCTTGGGGTTGACCGCACAGGCTTCCATGGCCTTGCCGGTGAGGCTGTGCTTGAAGAAGGCCCGCAGGGCCAGGATCAGCCCGGCCGCGATGGCCAGGATCCACAGACTCTGGGGCAGGAGCCGGGCCCCCATGACGGCCAGGGGGGCGTGATCGCTGAAAAAGGGCACGCTGTGGGAGTCCTTGCCCCAGAGGATCATGGCCACTCCGCGCAGGAGGATCGAGGCGCCCACGGTGATGATCACCAGCACGATGGGGTCGGGCCGGCGCACCGTGCGGATGGCCAGCCGCTCGAAAAGGAAGCCCGCCCCGACCCCGATCCCCACGGCCAGGATCAGGGCCGCGGGCAGGGGAAGCCCCAGGCCGGCCCAGAGGGTCACCAGGGAGAGCCCTCCGAGCATGGCGAACTCGCCGTGGGCGAAGTTGATCAGCTCGGTGCTGTTGTACAGCAGGGAAAAGCCCAGCGCGATGACCGCATAAATGGCGCCGTTGGTAACGCCGGAGAAGAGATATTGCAAGAGTTCCTGCATGGTTTCCAGATCGTTGGGTCGTTGGCGTGTCGAATTCAGTCGAACCGGCCGGGCGAGTCGGACCGGGCCGACCCGTCCGACTCGGGCCGCTCTACTTTTCCAGCTTCCAGGTGCCGCCTTCGATACGCACCATCACGAAGGCCTCCGGTCCCAGTCCGTTGTGGTCCTGGGCGCTGAAACTGAAGACCCCGCTGACGCCGGCGTGGTTCTGAATGTTTTCAAGATTGTCGCGGATCTGCTGCCGATCCCCGCCCGTGCCGACCATGGCCCTGGCCAGCAGCTGCATGGCGTCGTAGGCGTACCCGCCGAACCCGGACACCGGCAGGTTGAATTTTTCCTGATAGCGACGCACGTAGTCGCCGAGGACGGCCTTCTGGGGGTCGTCCGCCGGCAGCAGGTCGGCCACCAGGATCTTGCCGGTGGGCAGATAAATGCCCTCCGCGGCGGCACCGGCCAGCTCGATGAACTTGGGCGAGGCCACCCCATGGCTCTGGTACAGGGGCGCCTTGATCTCCAGTTGCTGGACATTCTTGGCCACCACGGCCGGTCCGGGGTTGGTGCCCCAGCAAACGATGGCATCCGGCCCGGCGCTGCGGATCTTGGTCAACTGCGCGGTCATGTCCGTATCCTTGTCACCGAAGCTTTCCACCGCCACGATCTGCAGGCCGGCCGCGCCGGCCTGTTTTTCCAGCTGCTGTTTGCCGCTTTCGCCGAAGGCGTTGGCCACGGTCAGCAGGGCGATCCTGCCGATCCCCTGGCGGCGCATGTGTCCGTAGATGGCGGCCACCGCCAGGACGTCGTTCTGGGCCGTCTTGAATGTCCAGGGGGTCACCGGGTCGGTGATGGCAATACCGGCGGCGCAGCTGATCAGGGGGATCCGGGCCCGTTCGGCAAAGCTCTTGACCGCCAGGGTCGCCGGAGTGGTGCTGGGACCGATCACGGCCAGCACGCGATCCTTGTTGATGAGCTTGTTGATCCCCGAGACGGCCTTTTGCGGGTCGCCTTCGGTGTCGTAGATGACCGCCTCCAGGAGGCGCCCGTCGATGCCGCCGGCGGCATTGATGCTGGCCACGGCCATTTCCAGGCTCCGCTTTTCCGGATCTCCGAGAAACGACGCCGGTCCGGTCACCGAGAAGATGCCGCCGATCTTGTACATCTCGGCGGCCTGGAGCGGCAGGGCCACGAGCATGGTCATCAGGATCAGGCAGGCGATCGGCCGGACCTGTCGATGAGACCGAGTGTTGTGCGACGTCATGGTTCCTCCTTTCGGCCGGCGCCGGGCCGGCTGACCACGGTTGCAGGTTGCCGCCCGCGGCCGCCCCCCCCTGGTCCATCGGTGGGGCAAGCCCGCGCGGCTACATGGTGTAAAGCCGGTCTCCGTCGATGACGCGCAGCCCGTCGGCCTGGAGCGCCTGGATGGCGGCATCGGTCTGATCGAAGCGGAAAATCATCACCGCGTTGTCCCCGCTTTGCTGGACAAAGGCGTACATGTACTCCACGTTGATGCCGGAGCGGTCCAGCAGTTCAAGGATATGGTGCAGCCCGCCGGGCCGGTCGCTGACCTCCACGGCCACCACCCGGGTTTTGCTGACGGTAAACCCGCCTGCCTTGAGGGCGGACTCGGCTTTTTGATGGTCATCCACAATGAGCCGCAGGACCCCGAAATCCGATGTGTCCGCCAGGGCCAGGGCCCGGATGTTGACCCGGGCCCGGGACAAGATGCCGGTCACTTCGGCCAGCCGCCCGGCCTTGTTTTCCAGAAAGATGGAAATCTGTTCGACGCGCATGGACACCTCTCTTTCAGATCGGGCGAGGCCTGGCCCCGCCGCGTGGATTGAAAGTGGCCCGACAGACCGCTGGTGCGACGTTTTGTTTTTCCTTTGTAGTCACTTTCGCCACTTTCGTCATTCTAAATCTGCCGCTTGTCGATCACCCGCACGGCCTTGCCCTCGCTGCGCTGGATGCTGTGGGGCTCGACGAGGGTCACTTTGGCCGAAACGCCGAGCATCTCCTTGATGTTCTTGCTGATCTTGCGCTCCAGGTCCTGAAGGTGGCGCACTTCGTCGGAAAACAGCTTCTCGCCCACCTCCACCCGCACGGTGAGGGTGTCCAGATTTTCCTCGCGGTCCACGACGAGCTGGTAGTGGGGCGCCACTTCGGCGGTTTCCATCAGCACGCTCTCGATCTGGGACGGAAAGACGTTCACCCCGCGGATGATCAGCATGTCGTCCGAGCGGCCGCTGACACGGTTCATGCGCACATGGGTGCGGCCGCAGATGCAGGGCTCGGGATTGAGGCTGGTGATGTCCCGGGTACGATAGCGGATCACGGGAAAGGCCTCCTTGGTCAGGGAGGTGAAGACCAACTCACCGGTCTGTCCGTAGGGGAGCACCTCGCCGGTGGCCGGGTCGATGATCTCGGCGATGAAATGGTCCTCGAAGATGTGCAGCCCCTTCTTGGCCTCGTGGCATTCGATGGCCACCCCCGGGCCAATGACCTCGCTCAGGCCGTAGATGTCCACCGCGGTGATGTTCAGTTTGCGCTCGATCTCCTGGCGCATGTTTTCCGACCAGGGCTCGGCGCCGAAAATACCGTATTTGAAGCTCAGCTTCCGGAATGAAACCCCCATTTCTTCAGCCACCTCGGCCAGATGCAGGGTGTAGCTGGGGGTTGCGGTGATGATGGTGGGCTTGAAATCGCGCATGATCACGATCTGCCGCTTGGTATTGCCCCCGGAAACGGGAATCACCGAGGCCCCGAGCTTTTCCGCCCCGTAATGGACCCCCAGGCCCCCGGTGAAGAGCCCGTAACCGTAGGCATTGTGAATGATGTCGTTGGCCGTGGCGCCCCCGGCCACCAGGGAGCGGGCCATGAGGGTGGCCCAGGTGTTCACGTCCCGTGCCGTGTAGCCCACCACGGTGGGCTGCCCGGTGGTGCCCGAAGAGGCGTGGATCCGCACCACGGTATCCATGGGCACGGCGAACATGCCGAAGGGGTAGTTGTCTCGCAGATCCTGCTTGGTGGTGAAGGGCAGCGTCTTCAGATCGCCCAGGCACTGGATGTCGCGCGGGGCGAGGCCGGCGGCGCTGAAGCTGGCCCGGTAGAACGGCACGGTGGCGTAGGCCCGTTCCAGGGTGGCCTTGAGACGCCGCAGCTGAATGGCTTCCAGCGCCTCGCGGGGCATGGTTTCATACTCGACATCGTAGATCATGAGGGCCTCCTTGAGGGGGGTAAATCGTTTCCGTCCCTGCCGCGGACCTGGCGGCGGGGCGATGACCGCTGAAACACGAAGGGCTGCGGGGGTACCCGCAGCCCTTAAAATGCCAAGCCATGGGCGCCACCCTTTGGCGTCTACCCATGGCTTGGTCTCGGCGTTTCGTCTGTCTGCTTCTACCGTGCCGGCCCATGGGTAGACTTCCTAAAGAAGCCCCCGAAAAAGCCGTCCAAATAAAAGCCGCGCACGATGTGTGTCATGACCGCCATCTCAGATTCTGAATAAGGTTTGAACGATGCTGCGTTGCATAACGAAAGTCCGGCCCGCTTGTCAATCCTTTTTTCCCTGCAGCCCGGTGGCGGCGGGAAAAAAGCAGGCGCCGCGGTCAATCCTCGTAGCGGCCGGAAAAGGCGGCCGGGCGTTTTTCCAGAAAGGCCCGGGTCCCCTCCTGGGCGTCCGGACTGGCCAGACAGAGGGCGAAGGCATCCACTTCCAGGGCGCAGCCGGCCGCCAGGTCCACGTCCAGCCCCCGGTTGACCGACTGCTTGGCGGCCCTGAGGGACACCCGGCCCTTGGCGGCGATGGCCCGCGCGGTTTCCAGGACCGCATCCATCAAGGTTTCCGGGGCGCAGACGCGGTTGACGATGCCCAGGCGCAGTGCCTCGTCGGCCCCGATCATGCGGCCGGTAAAAATCAGCTCCTTGGCCGCATTGGCCCCGATCAGGCGCGCCAGACGCTGGGTCCCGCCGAAGCCGGGGATGATCCCCAGGTTGATTTCCGGCAGCCCGAAACGGGCCTTTTCCGACGCATAGATGAAATCGCAGGCCAGGGCCATTTCGGTGCCCCCCCCCAGGGCGAAACCGTTCACCGCGGCAATGACGGGAATCTCCAGGGCCGTCAGGCGACTGATGGCGGCCTGGCCCCGGGCGGCAAACCGCTTGGCCTGCAGAGGCGTGAAACGGGCGATCTCGGTGATGTCGGCTCCGGCCACGAAGGCCTTGTCGCCGGCCCCGGTGAGCACCAGGACACGCACCGTCTCGTCGGCCGCCGTCTGCTCCAGGGCGGCCACGAATTCTTCGAGCAGTTGCCGGTTCAGGGCGTTGAGGGCCTTGGGCCGGTTGAAGGCCAGGGTCGCGATCCCGTCCGCCGTCTGGTACATGATGTTCTCGTAGCTCATCTGCCTTCCTTTCGCTTGTTCCTGCCGTTGGGTTGCATTTCTTGCCGCGGGCCCATCCCCAAACGGGTCTCGGGTCGGATCAGCCCCTGCGCGGCCCGTTGGGAATCAGGGCCGTGGGGTTGGTTTCCCGGATGTAGGCCTCGATTCCGTTGACGATGCCTTCACAGATGTGCTCCTGGTACTTGGGGTCGATGAGGCGCCGGCATTCGCGCTCGTTGCTGATGAAGGAGGTTTCCACCAGGATGGCGGGCATCTGGGCGCCCAGCAGAACGTAAAACGGGGCCTGCTTGACTCCCTTGCTGCGGATCTGGCTGTAGCGGCCCTGTAGATGTCCGTGGAGGCTGGTTTGCACGTAGCCGGCCAGGCGGCTGGACTCGTTGATCTTGGCGTTCTGCATCAGATCCAGAAGAATGGTCTGCAGATCGCTGATGTTCTTTTCGCTGGTGGCGTTCTCCCGCGCGGCCACCAGAATGGCGTCGTTGTCCGTGGCCAGATTGAGAAAGAAGGTCTCTATACCGTGGGCCCGCTGGTCCCGGGCGGCATTGGTGTGCACCGAGATGAACAGGTCGGCGTTGCGCGTGTTGGCGATGGCGGTGCGCTCCTCCAGGGTCAGATAGCGGTCCGCATCGCGGGTCATGATCACCTCGCAGCCCAGGCGCTGGCGGATCCTGGCGGCCAGACGCTTGGAGATGTCCAGGACCACGTGCTTTTCATGAATCCCTTTTAGATGGCCTGGGGCGCCGAAATCCTTGCCGCCGTGGCCCGGATCGATGACGATGCGCCGCACCCCCAGGGCCAGCTGCTTGGCCAGGGCGCCGGCCGGCAGCTTTCCGGCATCGGGGACGGGCACACGGCCCGAGGCGGCGGGCGGAGGACCGTCCGGCGGAGGCGGCGGCCCCTGGGCCATGGGGGCGTCGGGGGCGGCTCCGTCGCCCCAGATATCCAGCACGATGCGAAACGGATTGCGCAGTGAAAAGAGTTTGTAGGTCTTGAAGGACTTGATGTCCACCACCACCCGCACCGTGTCGCTGTCGTACTGCCCGGCCCGGGCGTCCAGGAGCAGATCGTCGTTGATGGGGATCTGGCGCTGGAGGTCTTTGCCGAGCCGGCTGCCGGCCAGGTCCACGAACAGGCGCTGGGGCTTGCCGATCTCGGGGTCCTTCTTGAGCAGGTGATGGCGGTACTCGGTGACGTTGTCCACGTCCACCACCACACGGGTGTAGTTGGGATTGGACCAGAAGCGAAGCCCGTTGACGACGGCCGGAGCGCCGGCACCGCCGGGCGGGTCGACAGCCGCGACGGGGGCCGGCTCGGTCTGGCGGGCAATGAGCGTCGCAACGGAATCTGCCGGCCTGCCGGCGCCGCCGGCACCGGGGGCGGCATCGGGAACGGCGTCCGGCCGGAACGCCGGCGCCGGGCCGGAGGATGTCGCCACGCCCATCAGGGCCAGATCCTCCTGAGCCCGTCGCCCATAGAGGCTGCCGGCGAACCCCAGCGCCGCCTGCTGCAGGGCGTCCGTTGCCGCCCGGCGATCGGCCTCGAGAAAAGAGTAGCCGGCCAGTTCGCGGTGCAGCCGGCCCACCATATACAGCGCCTGGGCGGCCAGGGGCCCGGCGGGGTCGTGGCGGACCACCGCCTGATACTTCTGGATGCATCCCATCCAGACGTCCCGGTGCTTGGTCCGCCGGGGATTCTTCTGGAGCTGGGCATGGCAGCGCTCCGCGCTTTGCAGCAGCCGCCGCCCCTGGGGGTCTTCGGCCGTCTTGGGGGCCGCCTTGGGGACCGCCTTGGGCGGGGTTTCGAGACGGGCCGCAGAGGGTGCGGCGGGCCCGGTCTCCGGTGTACCTGAATCGGCCAGGAGCAATGCGGCCCGCGGTTTGTAGGCGCTGGAGGGAAAACGCCGCAGGACCCGCTGCAAGCGGTCGCTGCCCTCCTGGCGGTCGGCGGCCATGCCGCTGCGACGGGCCAGGTCCAGATAAAGGGCGCCGGCCCGGTAGAGTGCCGCGGGGGCCCACTTGCCTTCGGGCGCGGCGCTGTAGACCGCGTTGAACTGCTCGATGCAGCGCAGCCAGTGGTGCCGATAGGCCTGGCGCGCCGTATCGGCCGCCAGCTGGCGCTGGCAGGTCTCGGCTTCGAAAAAGCGGACGCCGATTGCGTCGCCGGAGGCCGCCGGCGGCGGGCTGCAGAGCCCCGTCGGCATCAGGGCCAGCCATGCGAGGGTCCACCAGAGGATTGTGAAACGGCGGGCCAGGCCGCCGCGGGCAGGGCAAGATTGCATCTGAACGTCACGAATCGGCCGGGGTTGCAAGATCCATCGCCTCGTTTCCAGGGGGCAAGATACAGGTTGACGGGCCCGATCGCAAGGGGCAAGTGCCGGCCGGCCCGGGGCCCGGCCCCTGCCGGGAGCAGTGCAAAACAGCCCTACTTCACCTTGGCCTGCAGTCGGTTCAGCATGTTGAGGGCTTCCAGGGGCGTCATGCGCCGGATATCCAGGCCCCGGAGGGCGTCGATGACCGCCGAGCCGTCGGCCGGCCGGAAAAGCCCCATCTGCACCGGGCCGCCGGGAGCCGCCGCGGATGGACCCGCATCCGAACGCGACGCGCCCTCCGCCAGCGGCTCGCCGTTCTCGATGCGGTAGAGGATCTTCTTGGCCCGGCGGATCACCGCGGGCGGAATCCCCGCCAGACGCGCCACCTGGATCCCGTAGCTGCGGTTGGTGGCGCCGGGGGCCAGCTTGCGCAAAAAGATGATCTCGTCGTTCCATTCCTTGACGGTGATGTGGTAGTTCTTGACCCGCGGGCAGCAGCGCGCCAGCTCGGTCAGTTCGTGGTAGTGAGTGGCAAAGAGGGTCTTGACCCCCGCGCCCTTCAGGTCATGGAGGTGTTCGGCCACGGCCCAGGCGATGCTCAGACCGTCGAAGGTGCTGGTGCCCCGGCCGATCTCGTCCATGATCACCAGGCTCTGCTCGCCGGCATGGTTCAGAATATTGGCCGTTTCCTCCATCTCCACCATGAAGGTGCTCTGGCCCTGGACCAGATTGTCCAGGGCTCCGACCCGGGTGAAGATCCGGTCGCAGATGCCGATGGCGGCCCGGCGGGCCGGCACGAAGCTGCCCATCTGGGCCATGACCACGACCAGCGCCGCCTGGCGCAGGACGGTGGACTTGCCGGCCATGTTGGGACCGGTGATGATCAGCACCTGCTGTTCGTGATTGTCCAGTTCGATGGTGTTGGGCACGAAGCGCTGGCCGCGCACCGTCTTTTCCACCACCGGATGGCGCCCGTCTTCGATGCGCAGGCGCCCGTCGCGGGTGATGGCGGGGCGATGGTAGTCGTTCTGGGCCGCCACCTCGGCCAGTGAAAGCAGGCAGTCGATGCGCGCCAGGTCCGATGCGGTCCGCCGCAGAACCTCGCCCTGGGCGGTGATCTGAAGCCGCAGGGCCTCGAAGAGTTCGGCTTCCCGCCGGGCGCGCTGCGCCTCGGCCCCCAGGACCCGGGTCTCGAAGGTTTTCAGCTCGTCGGTGATATAGCGTTCGGCGTTGACCAGGGTCTGCTTGCGCACATAGTGCAGGGGCACCCGCTCGGCGTGGGCCCTGGGGATCTCGATATAATAGCCGAAGACCTTGTTGTAGCGCACCTTGAGGACCCCGATCCCCGTGGCCTGCTTCTCCTGGGCTTCCAGGCGCGCCAGGAACCCCTTTCCGTCCCTGGACAGGTGGATCAGCGCGTCCAGGGCCTCATCGTACCCTTCCTTGAAGATTCCCCCCTCGTCGATCACCGGGGGGGCATCCTCGCGCACGGCCCGCTCCAGCAGATCGCCCAGCGCCGTCAGCGGCGCCGGATCGGCCTCCAGCCGCAGCAGTCCGGCCTGCCAGCCGGCCAGGGCGGAAACGATTCGCGGCAGGCACTGGCAGGAGGCCTTGAGGGCCAGCAGATCCCGCGCGCTGGCGCGGTTCAGGGCGATCTTGGCGCGCAACCGTTCCAGGTCGGCCACCGATTTGAGCAGGGTGCGCACCTGACGGGTGATGTCGATACGCCGCAGGGCGTCGGCCACCGCCTCCTGGCGGTCCTCGATGCCCGCCGGATCCAGCAGTGGATAGCGAAGCCAGTGCTGCAGAAGGCGGCCGCCCATGGCGGTGGCGGTACGGTCCAGGACGGCCAGCAGACTGCCCTGTCGGGTACCGCTGCGGGCGTTGCGCAGCAGATCGAGGTTCTGGCAGCTCATGGCGTCGATGACCAGGTAGGCGTCCAGGCCGTAGGTCTCCAGGGCCGTGACATGCACCAGCTCCTGCTTCTGGGTCTGGCGCACGTATTCGATCAGGGCGCCGGCTGCCTGGACCCCGCAGCGCCGCCCTTCACAGCCGAAACCCTCCAGCGACATGGTGCCGAACTGCTCCAGCAGGCAGCGCCGCGCGCGCCCGTACTCGAAGGTACCATCCGGGGCATAGGTGACGGCCGCGGCTTCCAGCGCCGGATGGAGGCCGTCAAGCCGCAAATCGCCGCGGGCCGACTCGGGAAGCAGGATCTCCCGCGGCGCCACGCGCCGGATCTCGTCCACCAGGGCGGCATGATCCGCCGATTCGGTCAGGCGGAAGGTGCCGGTGGAGATGTCCACGTAGGCGGCCCCGGTGATCTTTCCGTCACTGCTGAGGGCCAGCAGGAAATTGTCGTCGCGGGCCTCGAGCATCTCGTTTTCGACGATCATCCCGGGGGTGACGATACGCACCACGTCCCGCTTGACCAGCCCTTTGGCCTTTTCCGGATCCTCCATCTGGTCGCAGATGGCCACCTTGAAGCCCTGCTCAATGAGCCGTGCCAGGTATCCCTGGGCGGCGCGGTAGGGCACGCCGCACATGGGTACGGGGTTCGGATCGTTCTTGTTGCGCGAGGTCAGGGCGATGTCCAGGGCCCGCGAGGCGGTCTCGGCATCCTCGAAAAACATCTCGTAAAAATCGCCCATGCGGTAAAAGAGGATGGCATCCGGGCATTGGGCCTTGATCGTCAGATACTGTTCGATCATGGGGGTGGATTTGGGTGCCATGGCCTTCGGGTGCGGGTCTTTGGAAACGGAAGGGCGCGCATGGGGGGCGGCCGTCGTCGCCGGCCGCCGAAACCGGAACATCCGCCGGGCCGGGGTTTCAGGCCTCAGCGGGCGCAGGGCTCGAATGAGGGGTGGATTCGGATCCGGTCTGACCCTCGGGGGCCTCGGGCGGGCGGGGGGCGGCCAGCTGGCTGCGCAGGCTGGCGATCTCATCGCTCTGGGCGGCCACGGTGGCGTTCAGGTGGCGGATGGTCTTGCTCTGCCGGTAGGATCCGAAAAGGCTGTAAAAGTAGGCGATCAGGAGGCCCAGAAAGAAGAAGACAAGAAAACTCAACACGTTGGGAAGCATCGGGGTTTCATAGGGGCCCATCAGGTAAAGATCCAGGGAGAAACTCTGCGGCGTCATGAAAAAAGCCTTGTTCTGATAGACGAACAGCGCCATCACCCCAAAGAGTGCCACCCAGAAGAAAATCTTGATTTTTTTCATGCCGTTGCTCCCTTGCCCCCCCGAAGATGCGCGCCATCGGCCCCGCGGTGCGCCCTGTCCATTGAAAAACCCTATTGGACACAGCAGATTACTCTTTACCCAGCCAAAACTCAACCCCTAATTCGACCGTCCGCCAAAGCCCGGCGCCAGGGGGACCAGCTCCACCCGGCCCCAGGCGCCGATGCGTGTGTCGCAGATGATCACCAGGCCTTCGACCCCTGGAATGCGTCGGCCGTGGGCCAAAGCGGCGTCGATATCCGCGGCCCGGCGCACCCGGTTGCCCAGGGCCGTGGCCGCGGCGTCGGCCAGGGCCGCATCCGGGCTCACCACGCAGACCGCATCGGCCCGCCCCAGGCTCAGACTGTGCCCCACGGTTCCCGACGAGGTGCAGACCCCGGCGGGAGCGGACCGGGTGTCGAGGCGCAGGCCGATCTTGAGGTTCAGCGGGCTTTTGCCGGCATGCAGGGCGATCAGCGCCGGTCCGCTGGTCCGGAGGAAGATGTCGCCCCCGTTTTCCACGATGGCCTGCGGGCCATGTTCCAGCAGGGCCCGCCCCGCCGCCTGGGCCACCGCGCCGGCCACGGCCGCCATGGGCCCCACTCCGGCCTGGCGGCCCGCGCGGATCATGGTCTGGACCAGGGGCGGAGCCGGCGCCCCGCCTTCCCAGGGAGTCAGGGTCGTCAGAAAGGCGGGGTGCCGCTGGATGTAGCCCTCCAGATGGGCGCGCACCTCCAGGACGGTTTCGCGCACCAGGTCGGGCATGGCCGTGGGGCTGTAGACCTGCAGGTCGGTCTCGCGGACCCGGACCCGGTAGCCCGCCAGGGCCCCCGGGGTGACCACGGAGCGGTAGGTGCGTTCCTGAACCGGCATGTTCATCTGTGCCCGCAGCGGGAGACCGGCCACACCTGGACCTGGGGGCGCAGTTCGGCGGGGCACTGCTCCAGAAAGTAGCGATCGGTCATGCCGGCGATGAAATCGCGCACGATTTCCGCCGGTCGATGGGTTTCACAATAGGCCGGGGCCATGTCGGCCAGAAAACGGGTAAAGATCACCGAATCGCGCCGATCAGCCTCCAGATCGGCCAGGTAGCGATGGAAGAGCCCCTCGAAGAGACACCCGATGCGTTCCTGGTGGCGTTTGATCTCGGGATTGAGGTAGATCCGCTGGAGGTTGAAATCCTTCAGCCGCTGCAGCGCATCGGAGACCTCCGGGCTGAAGCACATGTAGGGCCGGGCGTGGCTGTGGGCCACCAGATCGGTGACCAGGGTATAGACGATGGTGCCGTTGGTGCGGCCCAGGAGGCGCGCGCAGTCTCCCGGGATCTCGTCGCGCGACAGGACCCCCAGGCGGATGGCGTCCTCGATGTCCCTGCCGATGTAGCTGATGGTGTCGGCCATGCGCACGGCGCACCCCTCCAGGGTCATGGGGGTGAGCCGGTGCTGGGGATCTTGGCCCTTGGCGCGCATCTCGGCGGCCAGAAGGTCAAAATCCTTTCCCGGACAGGGGGCCAGCTGGCGGTCGTGGACTTCCCCGTCGTGGCACAGGATCCCGTCGAGGGTCTGGAGGGTCAGGTTCCACCCCTGCCCCTTGCGCTCCACCCGCTCGAGAAACTGCACGCTTTGCAGATTGTGCAGGAAATGGCCGATCCCGTGACGGCGGCACAAGCGGGAAAGGATCCGCTCGCCGTCATGGCCGAAAGGGGTGTGACCGATGTCGTGGCCCAGGGCGATGGCCTCGATCAGGTCCTCGTTGAGTCCGAGAAAACGCCCGACGGTGCGGGCAATCTTGGACACCAGCTGCACGTGCAGCCCCCGGTGGGTGATGTGATCGTTGCGGATCAGGTAAAAGACCTGGGTCTTGTCGATGTAGCGCGCATAGGCCAGGGAGTGCAGGATGCGGTCCGCATCCACGGCGAAAGCCTGCCGGTAGTCGCTGGCCATCTCCGGCTCGATGCGCCGCCGGCGTCCGCTGCGGTTCAGGGTGGCCCGCGCAGAAAGCCGTTCAGCCTCGCTGCGGTCCAGGGCCCGTCGAAGGGACAGCAGCCGTCCTTCCAGGGCCTTGAGGTCGAATGACGGGTCAAATGAAGTCATCGGCGATGAGCGCCTCCATCAGGGCATCGTAGTCCAGGCCGGCACGGCGAAAGCCTTCCCGGCCGTATTTCATGTTGGCTTCCAGCACAAACGGCCGGCCGTGGTGGATGCAGATGTCGATGCCCACATCGTTCCACCCGCAGAGCCGGGCCGTATGGCGCGCCAGATCCAGGGCCGCGGAGGGGACCGCATCGAGCAGGATGCGCCCCCCGCGGGCCACATTGGTGCGGAAATCGCCGGCCCCGGCCAGACGCCAGTAGGCGTGAAGCACCCGGCCGCCCACCACCACGATGCGCAGATCCCGGTCCACCGGCAGGTACTGCTGGATGTAGGCCGTGTGGCTGCGCCGGCTGTAATCGGCCAGCTGTACCGCGTTTTCAATCAGAAAGACCCCACGCCCCAGAGACGAGCCCCGGGGGGTCTTGGCCACGAAGGGGAAGCTGAAATGCTCCAGGATCTTGTCCTTCTGGCGCCCGAAGAAGAAGCGCGTCCGCGGATGGGGGATGCGCTGCAGGGCGAAAAGGGTCGTCTGGAGAATCTTGTCCTGGGCGCAGCGATAGTTGTGGGCGCTGGGAAAAGTCGGTTTTCCCATGGCCGCGAACAGATCGGCGTAGAAGCTGCTGGGATAGTAGACCTTGGGGGCCTGCCGGATCAATTCCAGGTCCCCGGGCGCGTAGTCTTCCAGATTGGGCTTGACGCCCAGGGTGATCACGCTGGGGCAGCGGTGCAGCCGCCGCTCCAGGGCCACCACCGGCTCCCGGAACCGGGCGCCGGTCCCGCCCGGGCAGCTGGGTGCCGCACGCTTCATCCCGCCTCGCTTTGAAATGGGGGAGGGCGATCCGTGGTTCACGATCCGCCATCCGGTCCGTGGAGGATGAAAAGGCGGTCCTCCAGAATCGCATCGGGCCAGATCCGTTCCGCCCGCAGGGTGCAGCTGCGGGTTTCATCGGAAATCTCAATCACGGCGGGCAGCCGGTACGGCGGCAGGTCGCGGTAGTCCCGGTAGACGACGCGCCAGCGCAGGGTGCCGTCCCCAGCCCGCATTTCGACCTGGCGCAGCTCTCGACCGCCGCCGGCCACGACCACCCGGGCGTAGCCGCCCCGGCGCTTTTCGAAAAACAGCGCGGTTTCCCCGTCCGTTTCCAGGTCTTGAGCCCGGAGGGCGTCCCCGGGCAGGACGGGCGGACGGCCTGCCAGGATCCGGACGGCATCCGGGACGGTCAGGGCCAGCCCCAGCAGCGGGGCCAGGCTGGCATCGGCCCCGGAGAGGGTTCGCACCCGGCCGCTGTCGTTCTCGCGCAAAGAGATGCGCCGGCCGTCGCTGGCCAGACTGGCCGCGGGCAAAACGCCTCCCAGCAGGTCCATGCGCAGCCGGTCTGGAGGCGCTGCGGCCCAGGCCGCCCGGATTCCGTAGCTTCCCCGGGGATCGGCCAAGGCCAACCGCCCCACCGCCTTCACGGCGCCCAGGTCTCGGTTGATGGCCTCGAGCCGGGCGCGCCACAGGTCGCTTTGCCGGGAATCGAGCAGCGGGGCTGCCAGCGGCGGCCGCAGGGTACAGCCCCAGAGCCAGGCCAGGGCCAGCAGAACCGCCCAGGCGCCGAGGCGGCCCCGGCATCTGCGCCCGGCACCTTTCGGTCCGGCGGGCCGGCACCAGGTTTGGGGCGACGATCCGCGCCGGCGGGGGTCAGGGATCATGAGCGCCCAGGGACCGGATCTTTTCCATCAGCGCCTCAGACTCGGTGTCTCTGGCCTCCAGGGCGCGCCGATACCACTCCAGGGCCTTTTCCCTCCGGCCCAGCTTCCAGTAGGTGTCGCCCAAATGCTCCATGATCACCGGGTCCTCGGGGGCCAGGCGGACAGCCTCCTGGAGAAGGGCCAGGGCCTCCGGGTACTGCCCGCGCTTGTAGTAGACCCATCCCAGACTGTCGGTGATGTAGCCGTCCTGGGGCTTCTGCTCCAGGGCACGCCGGATCAGGGCTTCGGCCGCATCGAGCTCGATGCCCATCTCCGCGTAGGTATAGCCCAGATAATTGAGCGCATTGGCATGCTTGGGATCCAGCGCGATGACCTGCTGCATCTGGACGATGCTGTCGCTCCTGCGCTGCCATTTGTCGTAGACGATCCCCAGGCGAAAGTGGAGCTTGACGTGCTTCGGCGCCAGATCCAGGCCCTGGCGCAAGGCCTTTTCGGCCGCGGGAAAATCTTCCAGCGCCTCGAGGAAGGTCCCCAGGTAGAGGTAGAATTCCGGGTTTTGAGGCCGCCCGCGAATCGCCTCGCGCATGAACGCGACCGCCTCGGCAGTGCGTTCGGTCCTCTGGAAAAGATAGCCCGCATGGACCACGGCATCATCGAAAAAGGGGGAATCGGGTCCCACCCGCCGGAAGTGCCCGATGGCCTCGTCGAAGCGTTCGAGCCGGTCGTGGACGACCCCGGCCAGATAGTGGAGATCTGCGCTGTCGGGCACGGCCCGGCACATCCCGTCGAGGAGAATGCGGGCCTGGTGCGGATCGCTCTCCTCGTTCAGGTAGAAGGTGACCAGAGCCTGCACCACCGCCTCGTCCTGGCGGCTGAGACGGGCGAAACGCGCCAACAGCCGCTCGGCCTGCGCCAGATCGCCCCGGCGGTGGTGCCAGAGAGCCAGGGCCAGGCCCGCGCGAACGTTGTGGGGGTTGTCTTCCAGCAGACGCTGATACTCGACGGCGGCTTCGTCCCGCCGACCCATCTGTTCATAGAGGCGGATCAGCTCGTAGCGCGGGTCCTCCTGGTCCGGTGCCAGGCTCACCGCGCGCCGGTAGGCGTCCAGGGCCTCGGCAAAGCGCCCCAGGGCTTCGTAGGTCCCGGCCAGCAGGAAATGCCCGATGAAGGCATCGGGAAAGCGGCGCACATAGGTCTCGAAGACGGCCAGGGCCGCCGCAAAGTCTTCTTCCTCGTAGTACAAACGGCCCAGGAGCAGGTGGATGTCGCTCTGGTCCGGGTCGAGGGCCACGACCCGTTCATAGGCCGAACGCGCCGACCCCTGGTCGCCGCTGCGCTGGTGCAGACGGCCCATCAGGATCCAGGCGTCCACGTCCCGGGGATGGCGGTCGAGAAAGGCGCTCAACATTTCCACGGCGGTCTGGGTATCGCCCCGGCGCATGTGAACCATGGCCAGTTCCCGATGCAGAAAGGAAGATTCCGGATCACAGGTCAGGGCCTCCTGGAGCAGGTCCGCGGCCCGCTGCCAGCGGCCACCTTTCTCCTCGAACTGGGCCGTCAGGTAGTACAGGTACAGATCCCGGCAAGGGCCTGACACTTCCGCGGTCCGTCCCGCCTCTCCGGCGGCGGGCGGCGGGGGTGCGGCGGCGCATCCCAGCACCAGCACGAGCGCCAGCACCAGTCCCCCGGTCCACGCGCCGCCGGTGCGGGCCGCCGCGGGCCCCCGGGGGGGGGCCGGGGCCAGAGGGTCAGTCGCCGAGATCATTTTCCGTGTAGGCGGCAAAGTCCGGAATCTCCTGTTTGAAATAGGCCCGCATCTTGCGGATGATGTTTTTTTCCACCTGGCGCACCCGTTCCCGCGAGATGCCGTAGCGGTCTCCGATCTCCTGCAAGGTGGCCGGGCTGTCCGAGAAGATGCGCAGGTCGAAGATCTCCATTTCGCGTTCGGTCATCGATTCGCGAAAGGCGGCGATCTTGTGGTGGAGCATGGACTCCATCTGCTTGTCGGCCACTTCGTCTTCCACCGAAACGGCGTCCGTGGAAACGAACTCGATCCGTTCGGTGTCCGAATCGTCCTTGAGGGGGGCATCCAGGGACAGGTCCCAGCCGTCCAGACGCTGGTCCATGTCGATGATTTCCCGCTCCGAGACTCCCAGACGCTGGCTGAGCAGCTTGGGTTTGGGATCGAAGCCCTGGTCGATGAGCCGCTGTTTTTCCTTTTTGAGCTTGAAGAAAAGCTTGCGCTGCCCCTGGGTGGTGCCGATCTTGACCAGGCGCCAGTTGTCCATGATGAACTTGAGGATGTAGGCCTTGATCCAGAACGAGGCGTAGTAGGAGAACTTGACGTTCTTGTGCGGATCGAACTTCTTGACCGCCTGCATCAGGCCGATGTTGCCCTCCTGGATCAGATCGAGGAGATTCTGCATCCAGACGCGCTGGAACTCCAGGGCGATCTTGACCACCAGGCGCAGGTTGGCCGTCACCAGCACCATGGCCGCATCCGGGTCGTTCTCGTCGCGCACCCGCCGGCCCAGTTCCTGCTCCTCTTCCCGGGTCAGCAGCCGGTAGCGGCTGATTTCGGCCAGATACCGCTGCAGCGGATCGTACTTGACCAGGGCCCCGATCCCCGCGCGGGCCTCGGATCGCTTCTCGGGTTCGGCTTCGAAATCCTTCTCGTCGTCTTCTTTTCGATCGATATCGTCCATCATCTCTCAAGCCAGGGCCTAAACCGTGGCGGAATCGGCCCGCAACCGACCGCCGGCGCACTCAGGGGTCGGCCCTTGCGCTCGGTCGCAGGCTTGTGATAACCAGGATGCCTCTTGCGGTAGCACGCGCCTGTAGCTCAGTCGGATAGAGCAACGGCCTTCTAAGCCGTGGGTCGCAGGTTCGAATCCTGCCAGGCGTACCACCCTTTCACCACGCCGACAACAATCGGGAATAAATATCACACTGGCTTTTTTTTTCAATCCATGGGGGCGATCCGCGCCACAAAGTCGGCGATGGTGCGGTAGACCCGCTCGGCCCCCGGCCCCAGCAGGATCCCGTGGCGCTGGAAGTGGAGGAGGACAAATTCGCGGTCCGCAGCACCCAGTCGGTTGAAAAGGCGCCAGGTGCCCTTGTAGTCCACCACCGGATCCCCGAGGGACTGGACCACCAGGGAGGGGATCCGCACCGCGGCCAGCCGATCCTCCAGGCCGTCCATCAGCCGCGACAGTTCGCGAACCCCCCGGATGGGGTTGCGGTGGTAGTTGATCTGCGGGTTTTCGGGCCGGTTTTCCACGAAGACTTTTTTGGCGGCCCCCAGGTGCACCCGGTCGAGCAGCTTGTTCCAGATGTCCACGGCCGGCGCCAGGCGGCTGGCGAATTCCTGCAGGGAAAAGGGCGGACAGACGGCAAAGACCCCGGCCAGAGGCACCGCCCGGCTGGCCAGATCCAGGGCCAGGCCCGCGCCGGTGGAAAAACCGCCCGCCACTACGGCGGTGCAGGAATTGGCCAGCAGGGCGTACCCCTCGTCCACCGAGGTGACCCAGTCGGCAAAGCGCCGACGGGCCAGATCCTCCGGCGCGGTGCCGTGCCCCTGGAGACGCGGGGCGTAGACCCAGTATCCCCGGGCGGCCAGATCCTCCACCAGGCCGGCCACTTCCAGGGGCGCGGCCATGTAGCCGTGGATCACCAGGATCCCGACCCGGCGCCGGGAGGAGCGCTTTAGAATCGGTCGGCCCACTCCTTCGGGGCTGCGATCCGCGATGTGGGCAAAGCGCTGCCAGTCCTGCAGGTAGCCGAATTCGGCGGCGCGCTCCAGGCGGCGTCCGATTTCATGGCGCAGCCGGGCCGCGGGCATGCGCGCCACGCCCCCCAGGGCGCCCAGGAGTTCCTCCAGCGGTTCGATTTCGTTGAAGATGACCGCCACCGGGGCATCGATGCGGGCCCGGTGAAAGGGCGGCTGTTCCTTTTCCTGGCCGGTTTTCACCAGCAGGCCGTCCTCCTGGCGGCGCACCACGCCGCTGGCCTCGGCCATCTCGATGAAGTCGGCCGCCGTCCGGAAGCGGTCGTCGGTGAGCAGGTGGACCTGGTTTTCCGTCAGGCGCCGGTGGCGGTGCAGGCCGAGCTTTTCGAAATCCAGGGTCGCCGCCAGAAAGACCCGCCGCCGCAGCTCGCCGGAGGGGATGGCCGGTTGGGGGCATAGCCCCAGGATGGCGGCAAACAGATGATCAGGGTTGATGGTGGTCAGGCGGTAGATGGCCGCCATGTAGCGTTCCATGATCCGGTGGGCCGTCTTGGCCAGCATGGGCCGCGAGGCGATGGGCTCGTCGAAGTCGATGGGCCGCCGGGCGCTGATGTCCTCTCGCACCGCCCGGCTCTTGAGGTAGACGGCCGCACAGATGGGGGCGCCGAAACGGATGTCCATGTCCACCCCGGAAAGCAGCATGGCGCCTTCGGTCATGATCTCTTCAACCAGCCGCTCGGGGATATCGTCCACCAGAAGCCGGGCCATCTGGCTCAGGGCGTTTTGCCTGGATCGCAACGGGTAATAGGTCACGTTGACCGGAACGATCCAGGTGCTCTGGCGCAAAACCGCCCCGGGATCCGGCAGCGCGTAGAGATCCGCCAGACGGCGCGCCTCTTCGGGCAGCTCGCGGGCCATGACGGCCATGCGCTGGCGGTAGAATTCGGTGCGCAGGGCCAGGGTGGCCGCCCCGGTGTGGGGCCGGCGGCGGCCGGTTTCATCCACCAGTTCGAAGCGCCCCCGGGGCCGGTCCGGGGTGAAGATCTTCTTGTTCTTGACCATCCGCCCTTCGGGAAAGATGATCCAGGCCGCCTCGCCGCTGAGCAGAGACCGCACGATGAGCCGGTCCCGATCCGGGTGGGCGGTGGACACGGCTCCGTTGGCCTGCAGAAAGGCCGCCAGGGCCCCCTTGAACAGATCCGGGGCGGCCAGGGACCAGACCGGCTTCTGAATCAATTGATAGACGTGGTAGGGCAGCAGCAGGGTTTCGATGCGGGTGAAGTGGTTGACCACGAAGATCATACCGCCCCGGGGAAGGCGATCCTCTCCGTAAAGCCGCACCCTGGCCCGTGAAAGCCCCGAGACGGCCTTGATGACCAGGCCGGTGGTGAGGTACGCGGAACGATTCATGCCATTGACCCTGCAGGGGGACGGTCGCTTGGGGGGATTTCGCTTTTCTCGGCGGTTGACAGACGGCCCCGTCTGTGCGTAATTTACAATTTTTTTAAAAAAAATAAAGGTTTTTCAAAAAACTTCGCCTGCATCGGAGGCCGCCCGTGTACGCCAAGATCTTGATTCTGCGATTTTCCGAGGTGACGTCCAAAAAGCCCATCGTCTGTTTTCTGGCGCGCGATTACGATCTGACCTTCAACATTCTCAACGCCACGATCCTGCCGCGCCAGGAAGGAATTCTGGTGCTGGAGCTCAGCGGATCGCGCAAGAACTTCAAGGAAGGCGTCAAGTACCTCAAGGCCCAGGGCGTCCACGTGCAGTACGCCAGCCAGGAGATCACCCGCGACAGCGCCCGCTGCACCCACTGCGGGGCCTGCACGGCGGTGTGCCCCACCGAGGCATTGTCCATCGTGCGGCCGGAAATGAAGGTCCATTTCGACGAACAGCGTTGCAGCGTCTGCGAACTGTGCATCCCGGCCTGCCCCACGCGGGCCATGGAAGCGCGCCCCGTCCAGCAGAAGTTCTTCTGACCGGCCGGCGACCGTTTCATGCCCCCGTTTAAACCGCCTTTGACCGCCGTGGCCCTCAGCGGCGGGGTGGACTCCGCCGTGGCGGCCCTGCGGCTGCAAGCCGCCGGCACGCCGCTGGTGGCGCTCCATTTTCTCACCGGCCATGAAGCCGAGGCGGGCCCCGCAACCCCTCTGGCCCGCGCACGCCGGATCTGCCACCGACTGGGGATTGACCTGCAGGTCGTGGACTGCCGCGACGCTTTCCGTCGGCAGGTGGTGGCGCCCTTCGCCGATGCCTATCGCCGGGGCCTGACGCCCAATCCCTGCGCCCGGTGCAACCCGCTGATCAAATTCGGCCCGGTGCTGGATCATGCCCTTTCCCTGGGCGCCCGGCGCCTGGCCACCGGCCACTACGCCCGGCGCGTTCGCGATACCCAGGGCCGGGTCCATCTGCTGCGGGGGGCGGACCCGGTCAAGGATCAATCCTATTTTCTGGCCCGCCTGACACCCGCCCAGCTGCAACGGGCGCTGTTTCCCCTGGGCAACTGGCACAAGCACGAGGTGGTGCGCGCGGGGCAGGCCGCCGGCCTTGGCGAATTCCAGGGCCGCGAAAGCCAGGACGTCTGTTTCGTGCGCCAGGAAAGCTATGCCGCTTTTCTGTCGGCCACCGGATGGATCCAGCCGCGCCCGGGCCCCATCGTGGATCTCCAGGGCCGGGTTCTGGGCCGCCATGACGGGCTGCACCGCTTCACCGTGGGCCAGCGCCGGGGGATCAACTGCCCGGGCCCCCTTCCCTACTACGTGGTGCGCCTGGAACCGGAAGCCGATCGACTCGTGGTCGGGTTTAAATCCGATCTGATGGCCGCCGGCTGCCGCATCGTCCAGATCAACTGGCTCCAGCCGCCGCCGGCCCCCCGGTTCGCGGTTCAGGTGCGTCTGCGCTACCGCAGCCCGGCCTGCACGGCCGGCCTCCAGATGGACGACCGGGGGGCGACCCTGCGTTTTGACCAGCCCCAGATGGCCGTCACCCCCGGCCAGAGCGCCGTGCTCTACCAGGACCAGGAAGTACTGGGGGCCGGATGGATTGATGCGATACTTTAAAAACGGGTTTTATCACCCATGATATCGGATTGTACCACTGACAGCCGAACCGGCAAAAAGCCCTCCTTCAGCATCACCACCCTGGGCTGCAAGGTCAACCAGTACGAAACCGAAGCCCTGTCCCGGGGCCTGGAAACCGCCGGGTGGCAACGCACGGACCGCGCCCCGGCCGATCTGGTGATCGTCAATACCTGCACCGTCACAGCCCGGGCGGCCCGCCAGAGCCTGCAAACGGTGCGCCAGGCGCTGCGCCGCCACCCCGGAGCACGGGTCGTGGTGACCGGCTGTGACGCCCAGATCGATCCCCGGCGCCTGGCGGCCATCCCAGGCGTCCATCTGGTGGTGGGCCACGCCGACAAGGGGCGGATCCCCGATCTGATAACCGATGAACGTCAGTCCCGCAGCGAGGCGGCCGCCATTGTCGTCCGGCCCCTGGAGCGTGGACTGCCCCTCTCCGCTCCGCCCGACGGCGTCCATGGCGGGCGCACCCGCCCCTTTCTCAAGATTCAGGACGGCTGCGAGGCCTACTGCACCTACTGCATCGTGCCCTACACCCGGGGACCGAGCCGCAGCCTGCCCGTCGACCAGGCCCTGGCGCGCATCGCGGATCTTGGTCGGGCCGGCTACCACGAAGTGGTGCTCACCGGCATCCACCTGGGCCGCTACGGCCGCGATCTGGCCCCGCCCCAGTCCCTGGCCGCCCTGCTGGGATGCATCGATGCCGCCGCGGCCATCGGCCGGGTGCGCCTGAGCAGTATCGAACCGCTGGAATTCGAGCCGCAGCTGATGTCGGTGCTGGCCGCTTCGACCCGCATCTGCCCCCATTTCCATATTCCCTTGCAAAGCGGTGACGACGACATCCTCAGGCGGATGGGCCGGCCTTACCGCGCGGGCCAGGTGCGCCACCTGGTGGCCGACCTGATCCGCATCCGGCCCCGGACGGCCATCGGCATGGACGTGCTGGTGGGGTTCCCCGGCGAATCCCGGGAAGCCTTCGCGGCCACCTGCCGTCTCATCGAGGATCTTCCACTGGCCTATCTGCACGTCTTTCCCTTCTCCCCGCGCACCGGGACCCCGGCGGCCGCCATGCCCGACCAGGTCCCGGCGGCGCTGGTCAAGGCCCGCTGCGCCGTGCTGCGCCGCCTGGGCCGGGACAAGCGCCGCGCTTTTTACCAGCGTTTCGTGGGACAGCGATTCACGGCTCAGGTGGAAGGCCGCCGGGACCCCTCCAGCGGACGGCTCAAGGCGGTGACCGACAACTACCTGCCCGTCTGCCTTCAGGGGTCCGACGCGCTGATGCACCGCCTGGTGCATCTGCGTGTCGACGGGGTGGACGGCCAAGGGCGGATTCGGGGTCGCCTCATCGATTGACACCGCGCGGTGCGGGGCCTATAGTCACTGTTCACCCGATGAAAGCTAAGTCGCGAGAAACACGATAGGATTTAAATTGACTGCATCTATTGGGAATAACTACTGATTATTTCCGGTCAGGATCCATGGCCAAGCCAGCCCACTTTCTCATCCGCCCCTCCCCCCACGAGAGCCGGTCATGGATCGATATCGGCATTTACCTCCTCCTCATGGCTTCTTTGGCCTGGATTCTGGTCCGCGGCAGCCTGAATCTCGGCTACCACTGGCACTGGTACCGGGTGCCGGCCTACCTGGTGGACGCCCGGGGGGCGGCAGCCATCCCCGGACCGCTGCTCAAGGGGCTGGCGGTCACCTTGCAGATATCGGCCCTGAGCCTGGTGCTGGCCTTTGCCATCGGCCTGGTCACCGCCCTGTTGCGCCTTTCCGCGTCGTTTCTGGGCCAGTGGCTGGCCCGCGCCTATCTCGAAACGGTGCGCAACACCCCGCTGCTGGTGCAGCTTTTCTTCATCTACTTCGTGGCCGCCCCGGTGCTCGGAATCGAGGCCCTGGCCTCGGCCGTGCTGGCCCTGAGTCTTTTCGAAGGGGCCTACGCCTCGGAAATCTTCCGCTCGGGGATTGTCTCCATCCACCGCGGCCAATGGGAGGCGGCGCGCAGTCTGGGGCTGTCCACCTGGCGCATCTACCGCCACGTGATCCTTCCTCAGGCCCTGCGCCGCATCCTGCCGCCGCTGACCGGCCAGGGAATCTCCCTGATCAAGGATTCGGCCCTGGTGAGCACCATCGCCATCTACGACCTGACCATGCAGGGCCGCGCCATCATCAGCGAAACCTACCTGGTCTTCGAGATCTGGTTCACCGTGGCGGCCATCTACCTGGCCTTGACCTTCAGCCTGTCGCTGCTGGTGCGGCGCCTGGAAACCTGGATTCGCATCGCCTGAGCCCCGGCATTCCCGGGCCGGCCGCCGGGGCCGTCGAAAACCGAAACCGAAACGCATCAAAGGAGGCTGTCATGATCGGCAAGCGTGGTTGGAGCGCAGTGATGGCAATCGCTTTGTTTCTCTGCCTGGCCGGCGGGGCCGGGGCCGGCGAGCTGCAGCAGAAGCTGGCCGCCGAAAGCACCCTGGAGGCCATCATGGCCCGCGGCACCCTCAAGGTGGGCATGGACACCTTCGTCCCCTGGGCCATGAAGGACAAGAGCGGCCGGCTCATCGGCTTCGAGATCGATGTGGCCACCCGTCTGGCCGAGGACATGGGCGTGAAGGTGGAATTCGTCCCCACCCAGTGGGACGGGATCATCTCGGCTTTGCAGACCGGCAAGTTTGACGTGATCATCGGCGGGATGGGAATCGTGCCCAAACGCAACCTCAAGGTAAACTTCACCGAACCCTACGACCATACCGGCATGAGCCTGGTGGCCCACCGGGAACTGGCCAAGGGGTTCGCCTCGCTGGAGGATTTCAACCGGCCCGAGGTCACCCTGGCGGTCAAAATCGGGGCCACCCCGGTCATGGCGGCCCAGAAGCACATGCCCCGTGCCCAGCTCAAGCAGTTTAACGCCGAAGCCCAGGTCTACCAGGAGCTGCTCAACGGCCGGGTCCACGCCGTGGTAGGATCGGCTCCGACACCGGCCTTTTACGCCCTGCGCTATCCGGACAAGCTCTTCCTGCCCGTGGAAGGCACCTTCACCCGTGAGCCCATCGGGTTTGCCCTGCGCAAGGGAGACGTGGATACGCTGAACTTCTTCAACAACTGGATCCGGGTGGTCGCCGCGGAAGGGTGGCTCCAGGAACGCAAGCGCTACTGGTTCGAGACCCAGGAATGGGCCGATCTGGTCAAGTAGAAACCGTCGGGCCCTCGCCGCCCCGGGCCCCTCCGGCCCGACGGCGAAGGCCGGCGATCCCAACCGGAAAACGAGTCTTTCTTGACCTTCACCAAACCCCGCATCGGCGCCCTGGACCTGGCCATCGGCGCCTTGCTGGTTCTGGCCGCCGGGTACGTGGTCTACCGGGTGCGGATCCAGCTCAACTACCATTGGGAATGGTCCGCCCTGCCCCAGTTCATCGTGCGCTTCGATGAGGCCAGCGGCCGCTGGGTCCCCAACTACCTGCTCAAGGGGCTCTTGACCACCATTCGCCTCAGTATCTGGGTCACGCTGCTGGCCCTGGTCCTGGGGACCCTGGCCGGCCTGGCCCAGGTGAGCCGCCGCCTGCTCTACCGGCTTTTGGGGCGCACCTATGTCGAACTGGTGCGCAACCTGCCGCCGTTGGTGCTGATCTTCATCTTCTACTACTTTCTCAGCGACCAGATCATGCCCCTGCTGCGGGTGGACCGCCTCATGGACTGCTGCCCGGGGGCCACCCGGAGCATGATGACCCTGCTGCTGGCCCCTCCCGAGCAGTTCGCCAATTTCTGCTCGGCCCTGGTGACACTGGCCCTTTTCGAGGGGGCCTACATCGCCGAGATCGTGCGCGGCGGGATCGAGTCCGTCGAAAAGGGCCAGTGGGAAGCCTCGGCGGCCCTGGGCTTTTCCCGGGTCCAGCGGATGCGCTACATCCTTCTACCCCAGGCCCTGCGCCGGATCCTGCCGCCCCTGGCGGGCCAATTCATCTCGACGATCAAGGATTCGGCCATCGTGTCGGTGATCTCGATCCAGGAGCTGACCTTCCAGGGCATGGACCTGATGGCCTCGACCTACCTGAACTTCGAGATCTGGATTACCGTGGCCCTCTTCTATCTCTGCTTGACCCTGCCCTGTTCGCTGGGCGTGGCGCGCCTGGAGCGCGCCCTGGCCCGGCGTTCCTGAAAACGCCCATCAGCGCGGGAACAGATCGGTGCGCCGGTGCGCCAGAGCGGGCAGCTTCCGGCGCACGGCCGCCAGGCGCGCCAGATCCACCTCGGCGGCCACCAGTCCCGGGGCTTCGCCCGCCGCGCCCAAGAGAACCCCGAAGGGGTCGAAAACCGCGCTGCAGCCGGCAAAGGGCGCCCCTGCCAGGTCGCAGCCGGCCACGTAGCAGGTGTTCTCGATGGCCCGGGCCCTCAGCAGGGTCAGCCAGTGGGTCTCCTTCATCGGCCCCGCATACCAGGCCGAGGGGACCACGATCAGCTCGGCGCCCTGGCCGGCCAGATGGCGGAACAGTTCGGGAAAGCGCAGATCATAGCAGATGGCCAGTCCCAGGCGCACCCCGGCAACGGGCACCACCGGCGGCGCAAGGCGCCCGGGGGCCATGATCCGCGGTTCGTTCAGGTTCAGCGCATCGAAAAGATGCAGCTTGCGGTAGTCGGCCAGGATCTGTCCCCGCGGCGACACCACCCGGGCCGTGTTGTAGGCGCGTTCAGGGTCCGGTCCCGGCTCCCAGATCCCGCAGATGATAAAAAGACTGGTGTCTCTGGCCAGGGACGCCAGGCCTCGGCCGAAGGCGCCCTGGTCCCGGGCCGCCATGAGCGCCGGCGGACGGTCCCGCCCGGGCAGCCCCATGTACATTTCGGGCAGCACCATCAGGTGCGCCCCGCCATCGGCGGCCTGGCGGGCCAGGCGGGCGGCCTGGTCCAGATTGGCGGCCGGATCGGCGGTGGTTTCCACCTGGGCCAGAACGATCTTCAGGACAGTCTTCACGGGGTTGGGACTCCCTTCGGCCATGGATGGGGGTGGCGGTTTGGACGCGCAGGGATTCTTACCCCAAAGCCGCCAGGGGCGCAAATGGGCGGCCGCCCTTCTGGGCTTGACCCGGCCCGGATTTGGTGCTTAACATTGACGTTAACGTAAACTCTTTCCGGAGCGCCCCTTGGCCCGCACCGCCTCTTCCAGCGAGTCGTTCAGCATCTCCGACCTGGCGGCCGAGTTCGACGTCAGCCCCCGCACCATCCGCTTTTACGAGGAAAAGGGGCTGCTGTCCCCGGCCCGCACCAAGGGCAACCAGCGGATCTACAACCGCCGCGACCGGTCCCGGCTGCGGCTGATCCTGCGCGGCAGGCGCTTCGGGTACCGCCTGGAAGAGATCGCCGACATGATCGGCCTGGACGAGGTCGATCTGGACGAGGCCGAACAGATCCGCCAGAGCCTGGCCTACGGAGGCCGCAAGCTGGCCGAAATCCGCTCCCGCATCGAAGAGTTGACCCTTCTGGAAAAGGATCTTCAGGCCACCGCCGCCAAGCTGCGCCGGCGCCTGGAGGCACTGGAAAAGCCACCTTGAAGGTCACCTCCGGTCCCACCGGGGCCGCCCCGGCGCCCCCTTGCCCGCAACCCCTTCACAGGAGAGGTGCTGATGTTTGACTATCTGTTGTCCGAAACGGCCCGGGATCTGATCGCCGAGGTGCGCGACCTGGTGCGCTGGGTGCCGCGCGAGATGATTCTGGCCATGGACCGCGACGAGATCCGGTTTCCCCGGGAATTTTTGCGCGAGGCGGGACGGCGCAACCTCATGGGCTGCCGCTACCCGCGACGATGGGGGGGACGCGACCTGGACTGGGTCAGCACCTGCGCCGTGATGGAGGAGGTGGGCACCCTGGGCTACATTTTCGCCTGCGTCTTCGGGGTGGGGGCGGAGCTGGTCTGCGACGCCATCATCCTGCACGGCAGCGACGCGCAGAAAGAAAAGTACGTGGTGCCCCTGCTGCGCGGGGAACTCTTCGCCGCCGAGTGCCTCACCGAACCGCGCGGCGGCAGCGACTTTTTCGGCACCACCACCGTGGCCCAGGACCGCGGCGATCATTTTGTGCTCAACGGACAAAAGCGCTTCATCGTGGGCGCCGAAGGGGCCGACTTCTTTCTGGTCTACGCCCGCACCGACGACCAGGCCCCCTCCCACAAGGCGCTGACCTGCTTTATCGTGGACCGCTCGCCCGGCGTGGAAACCGCCTACCGTTACGGGCTGATGGGCTGTCGCGGGGGCGGGGCCGGCCGCATCGTGTTCCGCGACGTCCGGGTGCCCCGGGAGAACATCGTCGGTACGCTCAACGGGGCCAAGGCGGTCTTCGACACCATGATGATCCCCGAACGGCTCGGTACGGCGGCCATGACCATCGGCGCGGCGCGGCCGGCCCTGGAGGTGGCCACCGGCTACACCACCCGGCGCAAGGCTTTCGGCACCACCATCAACCAGTTTCAGGGGGTCAGCTTCCAGGTGGCCGAGGCGGCCATGCTCCTGGACGCGGCCCGTTCCATGATCTACACCACCGCCCGGGCCGTGGACACGGGCCAGAACCCGTACCGGGTGCGGCGCATGGTCTCGCAGGCCAAAAAATTCGTCACCGAAGCCTGCCAGCGCGCGGCCCACAACAGCATGCAGGTGATGGGCGGAATCGGCTACACCGACGTCTTTCCGGTGGAACGGATCGTGCGCGATCTGCGCCTGGCCTCCATCTGGACCGGCACCAACGAGGTGATGAGCATGATCACGGCCCACGAATGGTACCGCGAATACGCCGCCCGCAAGGCCGGTCCGCCATCGCGCGACCATGAGGCCGACGCCGCCTCGGCCGACGCCGCCGACGAAAAAATCTACGTCTAGCCGTGCACGTCGCCACGCGGGAAACATACGGACCGGTGACGGCCTACAACCTGGGCTTTTCCCTCCTGGGACCGCCCCTGATGACGGTGCGCTGCTACCGGCTGGGCGACCTGCTCATCGATAGCGGCCAGGCCCACCTGGCCCCGCGGGTCCTGTCCCTGCTGGCCCCGGCGCCTCCGGCGGCCGTGGTCCTGACCCACCACCACGAGGACCACAGCGGCAACGCGGCCGCCGTCCGGCGGCGCTTCAGGGTCCCGGTCTACGGCCATGCCCTGACGGCGGCCAAGATGGGCCGCGGTTTCTCCATCCGCCCCTACCAGCACTACCTCTGGGGACGGGCCCGGCCCCTGAGGATGCTTCCCCTGCCCGACGGTCTGGAGGCGGCCGGCCGCCGCGTGGTGCCCGTCCATGCCCCGGGCCACAGCAAGGACCACACGGTCTATTTCGTCCCCTCGGAGGGGTGGCTCTTTTCCGGAGACCTGTTTCTCGGTGAGCGCATCAAGTACTTTCGCGCGGACGAGCAGTTCGGCGAACAGATCCTCTCTTTGAAGCGCATCCTGACGCTGGATTTCGAGGCCCTCTTTTGCGCCCACCGGCCGGTGCTCCGGGGCGGCCGGACCGCCTTGGCCCGCAAGCTGGGGTTTCTCGAGGCGCTCTACGGCCGGATCACGGAGCTGCACCGGCGCGGCTATGACGCGCGGGCCATCTGCCGGGCCCTGGATCCGCGCAGCGACCGCCTGGCACGGGCCATGACCCTGGGCAACGTCAGCTTTGCCTGCATGGTGAGCGCCGCGCTGCGATCCCTGACGGCCGGCGGCAACGCCCCCGATGCCCGGGAGGCCGTCGGGGACCCTTGCCCGTCCGGACAGGAACCCTGAAGCGCGCCTACCGGATCCCCCGCTCGGCGCGGATGGCCTCGTAGGCCTGCTGGATCTCGCGGAACTTTTCCTCGGCAAAACGGGTGAACTCCTCGGGAAGCCCCTTGCCGGCGATCTTGTCGGGATGAAACTCGCTCACCTTGAGCCGGTACTGGCGCTTGACGGCCTCGTCCGAATCGGTGGGATCCACCCCGAGAATGGCGTAGTAGCGGTCGCGCTCCACGTCCTTTTGATAGCGCCCCTTGAAGCGGCGCACCTGCTCGGGGCCGAACCCGAAGATGGCCGCCGCCTCGTTGATCAGGACCTCCTCGGCGGGCATGATGCGGCCGTCGGCCACCGCCACCCGCAGCAGCATGTCGAGCATCAGGTCGAGCAGCTCCCGGCGATGGTGAAAGCGGGCCTGGAACTGGCGCGCGAAATCGCCGAAGGATTCCGGGGCCCCGAGCGCGGTGCGGAAGATGTTCATCCCGATGCGCCGGCTTTCCGGATCCAGCCGCAGGTCCTCGCGCATGAAGCGCTCCACCGAATCGATTTCGGCCTGGGTCACCGGACCGTCGGACTTGGCCATCTTGGCCAGCATGGAAAAGGTCGCCACGAAAAAGGTGAACTGATCCGTATCCCCGGCCGACATGGCCCCCGGCCCCTCGATCTGGCCTTGCTGGGTGTTCACATCGAAGGCATGGCCGAATACCGCCCCGGCAATGGCGCCCAGGGGCCCGCCGATGGCAAAGCCGATGGTTCCCCCCACGATTTTCCCCAACACCCCCATTGGACATCCTTTCTGTGCCCGCCAGCGCGGGTCGTGCCCCGTGAGGCGCCGTCGGATCCGCCCCTGGCGGCGGCTGGCCCCCGCTGGGTCTCTCAATGGCGTTGAACCGCCTCTGGGCCGCACAGCAGCAGCCCCACCGGCAGGGCCTCGCCGAAAACAGCCTCCTGCTCGGCCGCCGCCAGGGCCACCACCTCCTGGACCATTGCCAACTGCCGATCCTCGGCACCGCTGGCCGACAGCCATCGGCAGACCGCCTCCAGCGTCTGGGGGTCCAGGTCCCGGGTGCGGTCCCCGGTGCGCCGGGCCAGATGGACCACGGCGGCAGCCACCGGCCTGGGGTTGCGCCAGCTCTGGCCGATCAGTCGCCGGATCCAGCCGGCAACCTCGCCGGGGGAAACCACCCGGTCCACGCTGCCGTAGAGCAGCTCCCGGGCGCCCAGGCGCCCCAGGGCCCACAGGAGCTGGGACGCCGGCTTGCGCGGGGTGAGGGTTTCCAGCAGCCGCCGCCCCAACTTGACCTTGTCCTTGACCTGGAGCCGTTCCATGCTGGCCAAGGCCATCCATATCTCGGTGTGCACCGCTGTTCCGGAGCGCTCCTTGAACAGCGGGCCGGCAATATCCTGAAGAAACTGGCGCTGCTGGCCGGCGCTGAGGCCGCCGGAAACCCGCCGCCACAAAATCCACCACTCGCTGCGCACCTGGGACCTGCCGGAAAACCGAGGACCCTGGAGATAGACCCGCCAGAGCTGGCGCATGCGGTGGGGATCGGCCCCGTCACCGAACCCGGGCCGCAGACTGTAGCCGGCCAGGTTGAGCCAGACGGCTTCGTGCACCGGCGTGGACCGGCGCCGCGGGGCCGATGCCAGCAGGGCGTCGGCCACGGCCCGCAACAGCACCAGGGGCCAGTCTTCCCGGGTCATCTGAACCGCTTCGGCCAGGGTCTTGGCCAGCTCGGCCACCTGCCCTGGATCGTCGCTTTCAAAGCCCTGCGGGACGATCCCCGCGGCCGCTTCCAGGGTTCGGGTGTCGATGGCCGTATCCGCCGGGATCCCGGCGGCTGCCGACGCGCCCCGCAACTGGAAGCGCAGCTGCCAGCGATGATCGCTCACCCGGCTGGCGCACCACAGCGCCAGGGTGCCGGTTTCGCTGTATTCCGCCTCCACCTGCACCGGAATACGCCGGGTTTCATGACCCCGGCCGAAGGCGACCACCGTTTCCAGCGGTGCCAGGCGCGAAAGGGTCTCGTCCACCGCCACCAGGTCGCCGCAGCGGTCGCCGCTGCGAAAACTGGAGGCAAACAGGTCGAAGCGCACCGGCCGGTTGGCCACCACCTCCAGGCGGTGGGCGTCCAGGGCGATGCGGCTTCCCTCTTCCAGTCCCCTTTCCACCAGGCAAACGGCCTGGCTGGCGGCGCTGTCGATGTGCGGCCGCGCCACGCCCAGGTAATAGGCCCGGGGGCTGCCCGACCCCACCCGCACCCCGCGGCCGGACTTGACCCAGCCGTAGTAGGCGGCGCCCACGGCCACGGCAAGATCCGGATGGGGATTGGCCAGCACGCGGGGGCCTTCCGCCGGGCCGAAGCGCTCGGCCAGCACCCGGCAGATCCGTTCCTGGACCAGTCGCGATTTCAGCGAACCGCCGTTGAAAAGGATCAGGTCGGGCCGCGGATCGGACCGCTGCACAACCCGTTCGGCATCCGCCCGGTGGCCGTGGAGAAAATCCACCAGGTGGCCGGTAATGGCCTGGTTCTCGGCAAATGGCAGACCGTGGAGCCCCTCGCTGTCCACCGGCGGGGCCGGCGAGCGGCCCGAGACCGGCAGGAACTGCGCCATCACCACGTCCACCACCGCCTGACGCGTCAGTTCAGCCGACAGGGTCCCGGCGATGAGCCGGCTCCCGCTCCCGGCCACCGTGACGCGGCAGGCTTCCAGGGTGCCTTCCAGCAGCCGTTCCTTGGCCTGGCGGCACTGGTGGCATAGGGACCTGTACTGGTCCAGGGGAACGCCAGCCGGTGAGCGGCCAGTTTGCGCGAGCACCGTGCGGGCCAGGGCGATATCGATGTTGTCCCCGCCCAGAATCAGGTGGTCTCCCACGGCGATGCGTTCGAAGCGTGGCCCCCCCGGGGCGGGACGCAGGGTGATGAGGGTAAAGTCGGTGGTGCCGCCGCCCACATCGCAGACCACCACCAGTTCACCGGGGGACACATGGGCAGGCCAGCTCTCTTCGTGGTCCGCCAGCCAGCTGTAGAAGGCGGCCAGCGGCTCTTCGAGAAGCACGGCGTCCGGCAGCCCAGCCATGACTGCCGCCTTGGCGGTAAGATCGCGGGCCACCTCGTCGAAGGAGGCCGGCACGGTGATGACCAGGTTCTGGTGCTCGAGGTAGAGGTCTTCGTCCTGGCCCCAGTGGTGGTTCCAGGCCTGGCGCAGGTGATCGAGGTAGGCGGCGGTGGCGGCCACCGGGGAAATCTTGGGCGTGTCCTCGCCGGCGGTCCGGGGCAGGATGGGCGCCTCCCGGTCCACCCTTCCGTGGCACAGCCAGCTCTTGGCGGAGCTGACCAGCCGGGCCGGCACCCTGGCGCCGTGATCCCGGGCAAAGGCGCCCGCGAAGCGATCGCTGGAGCGTGCCCAGGGCAGGCCGATGGCTTCCAGGGCGATGTCAAAACGCCCCGGAAGGTAGAGAAACGAGGGCAGGACCGGCAGCCGGCTCACCTCGCCCGGACCGGTCAACTGGGTGATATCGAAGATCTGGATGCGTCGCTGCTCCGGGCTTTGGGCCAGAAGATCCATATAGGCCAGGGCGCTGTTGGTGGTGCCCAGGTCGATGCCGACGATAAAACGCGCGTCTTGGGACAATCCGACTCCTTTAGCGATGTGCCAGCACCTCGACCTCGGCCGGAGCGATGATCGCCGGGTCGGTCTCTTCGGCCAGCAAGGGAATCTCGATGCGCGCGGCCCGCCATCCCGCGTGACGAACGACGCCGGCGAAAGGGGGCCGCTCACCCACCTGTCCGGTCAGCGTGACGGCGGCGGCATCATAGCCCGCGTCCACGGTGACCTGGGCCGCCTCTCCTTCGCGCATCACCGGCCGTGGGGCCAGCAGTTGGCCCACCACCCGCCGACATCCGGCATGCACGCCGCGGGCTGCGGCGCCGATCTGGGCGTCGTCGTAGCCCTCCAGATCTTCGGCCAGAAAGTCCATCAGCCGCCCCTCGCGCTGGAGGCGCTTGAACAGGTGAACGAAGAGTCGCGCCTCGCGGGCCTGAAGGGCGGCGGCCGGCGACGGCGCAGCGGTGCGGACGGGCGCCGCCGGGGCGGCAGCCAATGGCCGAACGGCCCGGCCCACCAGGCGCCAGGGAAGAACCATAGCCAGAAAGAGCACTGTCGCGCCCCCCACCAGGGTCGCACCGCGCGGCGCCCAGAAAGAAATCGCCCCCCGGAAGGGATCGGGCGAAAGGGCGGCGGGATCCAGAATTCCCCACAGGAGTGCGGCCCCGCCGGCGGCGGCGGCGGCCCCCGCAGCGGCCAGGGTCACGACCAAGGCGACCGTGGAGGGCTGGCGTCCTGTTTGAACGGCGGCAACTTGAGATTTGGTCTTTTTCATGCGGATTTCGTCAGGGTTGGCGGGCGAAACCGACGGTTTTCGGCTTCCATGTCAAATCATGTTTTCCAGCACTCGTCCAGGCGGTCACCCGCCGGCCAAGTCCGGCGGACGGGTGTCGATCTCTTGAGAACCGGGCGGCGCTATGGTAAGCATCTTGGCGTGATCATGCAACCGTCCTCAGCGCGCGCGTCCCGTGTCGGGCCGGGCGCCCGGCTTGACAAGGCGACATGAAACCTGGCCTCCGCCCCTTCTGCTGCCGTTCCCGCTTCGATTTCGAAGTGGGGTATCTGGTCAAGAGCCCCTGCAAGGAGTGCCCCCGGCGGGGGGAAATTCCGGGCTGCCGGGACGGCTGCCGGCGTATCGACCGCATTCAGGAAATTCTGGCCGCGACGATCTCCTGCCAGCGGCGCGCCTGAACCGACGTGAACCCGATTTTTCTTCTGGAGGTGGCCCCATGTCCTTGGTTTCCCCCACCGTCCTGCCCGCCTGGAGCGTTCTGGAGCGGCTGGCGGCCGGCATGCAGGATCCGCAGCGCCATCTGCGCCGTCTGGTGGACACCCCGGGCCGCTTTGAGGCCTTGAGCGTTCACGGCGGCGGGCTCTTTTTTGATTTCTCGCGCCAGCGCATCACCCCCGAGGTCAAGACGGCCCTGTGCGACCTGGCCCTTCAGCGGGACCTTGTCGGCCATTTCGGACGCATGGTCAACGGCGAAATCGTCAACCTCAGCGAGAAGCGCGCCGCCCTGCACACCGCTGCGCGGCGCCTGGACGGGGCGCCGGTCCCGGCCGCCGGCCGCGACGTGATGCCCGAAATCCGCGCCGTGCGGGAACAGATCCGCGATTTTGCCGCCGCCGTACACGCCGGGCGCATCACCGGATCCACCGGCAAACCGTTTCGCGACATCGTGGTGGTGGGGATCGGCGGCTCCTACCTGGGCACGGCCTTCGCGGCCCACGCCCTGGCTGAAGAGGCCCGACCCGGAATGCGCCTGCACTTTCTGGCCAACGTGGACATCCACAACTTCGGGCGGGTAGCGGCGGCCGTCGATCCCGAAGCAACCCTGTGGGTGGTGATCTCCAAGAGCTACACCACCACCGAGACCATAGCCAACGCCCTGCAGGCCGAGCACTTCATGCGCCAGCAAGGGTTGGATCCGGCCCACCACACCGTGACCGTCACCGCCAAGGGAAGCCCAGGGGATGATCCGGCCCGCCCGGTCCTGTCCGTTTTCCACATGTTCGACTTCATCGGCGGCCGCTACAGCCTCACCTCGGCCGTGGGCGGAGTGCCCCTGAGCCTCTTTCTGGGCTACGAGGCCTTCGAAAAACTGCTCCAGGGTGCGGCGGAAATGGATCAGCACGCCGCCGAGGCGCCTGTGGAGAAGAACCTACCCTTGCTGGCGGCCCTGCTCACCGTCTGGAACACCAGTTTCCTCGGTTATCCGGCCCTGGGAATCATCCCCTATGCCGAGCCCCTGGCCAGGCTGCCGGCCCATGTGCAGCAGCTCAACATGGAAAGCAACGGCAAATCGGTAGATCTGGAAGGCCGTCCCCTGGCCGCGGCCTCAGGCCCCATCATCTTCGGCGAGCCGGGCACCTGCGCCCAGCACAGCTTCTTTCAACTGGCCCACCAGGGGCGGCCCTTCCCACTGGAGTTCATCGGGGTGGTGCGCCCCCGCTACCGGCAGCCGGACACGGCGCTGAGCAAGGGGGTCACCAACCACGAAGAGCTCTGGGTGAACCTGGTGGCCCAAGCCCGGGCCCTGGCGGTGGGCAAGCGCGACGGCCCCCCCGAGCGCCGCTTCGAGGGCAACCGCCCTTCCTCCACCCTGCTGGTGGCGGACCTGAGCCCCGCCAGCGTGGGGCGCCTGCTGGCTTTTTATGAGGCCCGCACGGTGTTCGAGGCCTTTGTCTGGGGCCTCAATCCCTTCGACCAGTTCGGGGTGGAGCTGGGCAAGACCATGGCCGGGGGCCTGCGCACCCAGATCGCCAACCGCCGCCGGGGATTGGCTTTTTCCCAGGAGCTGGACCCTACGACGCGCTGGTACCTGGAGACCCTGTGGGATCCGGCCGGCTCTCATCCGGGAAAGCGATAAATCGAGGCGCCCCAGGTCACCCCGGCCCCCAGCCCCAGACAGCAGATGATGCTGCCAGGCCCGATCAGGCCTTTTTCCAGGGCTTCGTCGATGGCCAGCGGAATGGTGGCGGCGGTGGTGTTCCCGTAGCGCTGGATGTTGTGGTAGACCTTGCCCTCAGCCAGCTCCAGCTGCTTTTCGAAGAACTGGTTGATGCGCATGTTGGCCTGGTGGGGGATGTACAGATCCACCGCGTCCTTGCCGATGCCCGCATCGGCCAGCACCGCCAGGGTCACCTCGGGCAGGCAGATCGGAAGAGCACACGTCTGAACTCCAGTCACGTCAGTCAAT